>NZ_JAINWA010000001.1:1200000-1500000 GCF_021021555.1 Teretinema zuelzerae
GCCTTTTCCTTTTTCGCGAACCTGCTCGAAGAAGTTCAGTACGTGAGCCAGCGATCTCCCGGGGGAGTGAGCGTATTTCCCTGGCGCGTAGCCGCGGGAACTCCCTTCGAGCGGCACTTCATACTGGACGCGAGCCAGGACAACGCCACCGTACTCTATCGCCAGCTGCCCTTCCTCCGCGAAGACAAGAGGCTTGATCTCTTTCTCATGGACACCGACGCTTCCGCTTCCTTTTTCGAGATATACCGGGGACAGGGAACGGCTGTTTTCAGTTTCGCCGAGCGAAGCTTTACCGGCTATCGAACGGTTCACGGGCATTTCGCCAACGGAGCCGCGCTCGCGGACGAATCCGCGCGGGCGGACGATCCCTACGAGGCGGAACGCCTGTTTCGAGCGGGGGCAAGCGCTCCGCGAAGGCTCTATCCGATCCAGAAAAAGAGCATAGCGGAATGGAACAGGGTGAGCCGCAACCGCGGTTTCTCGTTTTTAAAAGAAGCGTTCGAAAACCAATCGGAAGCGGTATCCGGCCTTATCGATGAGAAAAAGACGACGGACGGCCGCGTGAGAGTCAGCCAGAGCGACCTCTCCGAATACGGGCTTTGCCGAACAAAATGGTTTTTAAACCGGCTCGCCGGAATCGAGGTAAGCGATTCCGACGCCGAGCTGATGAACGACAGGAACCTGGGCCTCGTGTACCACAGCGTTCTCAAGGATCTCTACGAAAAAATCCGCACGGAAGACGGAGTCTTCGTCGGCGAGCGGAGGAACGAATATCTTTCCTGGGCCGAGAACATCGCGCAAACGGCGGCCTCGGGCCACGCCGAATTCAACGGACCGTTAGCCCAGCCCATCATCGATTCCCTGATCAGGCGCATCCTCGAAGGAATCGCGAAAATACTCGACAAGGACGCCGAATTCCTGGACGGCTTCGTTCCGGAATTTCTGGAGGAACGGCTGACGCTCGAACAAAAAGGCGCCCTCCTCAACGGAGTCATCGACCGTATTTCGCGAGATCCCGCGGACAACGCCCTCGTCATCATCGATTATAAAAGCGGCAAGGCGGTATCGGGAAAACGCTACATTCCGGACGAAGAAAACAGGATCGGCGATTTTCAGATTCCGATGTACATCAGGCTCGCGGAACAGTCTCCGGAAAGCCCCTACCTGGGGCAACGCGTGGAATACGCCTGGTTCGCGAGCATCAGGGACGGGGCCTTCAAGCCCATCGTCCAGGGAGAAGGAATTTCCATGGGCCGGCTGCGTCCCGTTTCCGACCGCGACGGCTTCGAACCGACTATGGAAGCCTTCGACCGCATGGTGGATTTTTTCGAGGATGGAATCAGGCGGAGGGACTTCACCCGGCCGGAAGATCTATCCTGGGCCGTCTGCCAAAGCTGCGACTACCGCAGAGTCTGCCGCGCCGTATATTCGGTCGCGCCGGGACTTGACTGAGAACTGCACGCGAGAGACAGCGTAGCGCAACAACCGGGGGATTCATGAAAAGCTGCACGGAATATATCGACGAACTGGCGCCTTCGCAGCGGGAGGCGGCGCGCATCGGAAAAAACGCCGTCATCGCGGCGGGAGCGGGCTCGGGAAAAACGAGGGTGCTCGCCGCGCGCTATCTCCATCTCGTCGTCGAACGGAAAATCCCTCCCAAGGAAATTCTCGCGCTCACCTTCACGAAAAAGGCCGCGTCCGAAATGTACGGCCGCATCTATAACACGCTTCAGAACGCCTCCGATCCGGAAGCGCAGGAGGCGGTCGCGAATTTTCACGAAGCGAGAATCACCACAATCGATTCCTTCTGCAACTCGATCGCCCGCGATGCCTGCAGGCGGTACGGCATATCTCCCGATTTCACGATAGACGCGGCCCAGACGAGCGCTCTCGCCCGGGAGCTCGCCCTGCCCTTTTATCTCGAACGCAGAAAGTCGCCCGCGATCCGCCACCTGCTGCGCGCCAACACCCAGCAGACGATAGCAGACGAACTGTTCGCCAAAACGATGATCGAACACTCGCCGGTATCCTCGCCCATCGATTTCGCCGCCCTGTTCGAGGCGCAGTCGCGCGAGATAAGCCGCGAGTTCGCCCGCGCCTGCGGAGAAATCGCGCGTACCGTCGACGCCCTCGAAGGGCTCGAGGGCGGAACGGGAAACCCCTGGTCCGAAATGAAAGAACTGATTCCCTGCGCTCCGGCGATCCCCGAAGAAAACGACCGGGACGGAATCCGGGAGCTTGCGGCTTTTCTTATTAAGCTGACGAAAATCCCCTTCCGCGCGGGAAAGAACGAAGCGGTGATGGAAGCGAAAGAGCTGATCCAGGAGATAAAGAAAAAAACGCTTCCCGATTATCTCGCCCTCGCGAATTTCCTGTTGAACAAGGAGGTCATCCGGGAAACCGGCTCTCTGCTCGCGGAATTCCAGGAGCTCTTCCACCGCGAAAAGCGGAAACGATCGCTCATGACTTTCGCTGACGTATCCCGGCTCGCGGTAGACGCGCTCAGGGACGATCACGACCTGCGGAAGGCGGTTAAGGAATCGATCAGTTCGATCATGATCGACGAATTCCAGGACGACAACGAACTCCAGAGGAATCTGCTCTTTTTAATCGCCGAAAAACCGGACCGCTGCGCGGACGGAATTCCCGAACCTCAGGACCTCAAGCCCGAAGGCCTCTTTTTCGTCGGAGACGAAAAGCAATCGATATACCGGTTCCGAGGCGCGGACGTTTCGGTGTTCAGGGCTCTCGCCCGCGACTTCGCCGGAGAAGACACTCCCGCGCTGGGAACGAACTATCGCACTGAAGCGGCCCTCATCGACACCTTCAACCGGATTTTTCCGTCGGTATTCCTCAATCCCGCATTCTATACTGAACAGGCGTTTCCGCTCTACGAAGCCGAATTCTCTCCGATCATCGCTCACCGCGATACGGCAGGGCTTTCTCCGCGGATGGAAGCCCTCCTCGTCCGAAAGGACGTCTTCCCTGAAAACGATCCGCGTTGTCTTTCGCCCCACGAAACCGAAGCGGCGGAAGTCGCCTCCAGAATCCAGGAACTCGTCTCCCTCGGAACCCCGGTACGGGCGGAAGACGGGATCCGGCCCTGCGCATGGGACGACATCGCGATACTCTTCCGCTCCACGACGAGGCAGTATCTCTACGAGCGGGAGCTCCGCTCGCGCGGCATCCCCTATCAGGCGGAAAGCCTCCGCGGCCTTTTCGGCGACGCGCCGGTAAACGATCTCTACGCCTTTCTCCGCCTTGCCGTCTACCCCGCAGACGACGAAGCCTACGCGGTGGTTCTTCGCGGACCGCTCGCCGGCATTTCAGACCTCGCCGTCGCCGAGGCGCTTATGGCAAGGCGCGGCGGGCAGCAGGACGCGGCAGGGAAAACCTTTCCGGCGGAACTTGCATCCCGGGTGTCCGATAACGACGCCGCCGGCCTTTCCCGATTAAGGGAGATATTCGAGTGGCTCAGGGAGAACGCGGACCGGAAGCCTGCGGCGGAGCTCGTCAGCCATCTGTGGTACGACCGGGGCTACCGCCAGGTCATCCTCGAAGACCCCGCCCTTCATCATTATCTCGAACTCTACGATTATTTCTTCGAACTCGCGCGGACTGCGGACGCCAAAGGAGAAACGCTCGCGGTCTTCCTCGACCGGGTCGCGCAGATGATGGCGAACGAAATTCAGGTGACGGATCTCGACATCCCGGTCGAACGCCACGGCGGCGTAAGGCTCATGACGGTGCATAAAAGCAAGGGCCTGGAATTCCCGATCGTATTCCTCGTCGACTGCGGAAACCAGGGCCGGGAAGCAGGTAATTCCGACGCCGTATATTGGTCTGACGCCGAGGGAGCGTCGATCAATTCGGGAGCTCCCGAGGATCTCCCGCAGGCGGGCTCGAACTGGTTCTACCTCAAGGCTAAGGAAGAGGAACGGCTGAGAACCGAAGCCGAAATACGCCGTCTCCTCTATGTCGCCATGACCCGCGCGGAAACCCTCCTTTTTGCGTCCGGAGTGCTGTCCATCGGCGAGGAGGAGGAAGCCGCCGAACCGGAAGAAGACAGCGCGCACGGCACTACCGTCGCCGGCGCAGAAGCGAGGGAAGCGCTTCCGGAAGCCGCCCTCATTGAGCTTGTCGCCGCCTACTTCGATAAAAAGGAAACGACGGCCCAGAAAAAAGGCGAAAAGCGGAGAAGCCGAACCTTTTTCGACTTCCTCCTCAAAGCCTGGCTTGCAGGCCCGGTGGAAGGAGCGAAACTCGCGGACATCCCCCCGAGAATGCGCGAAGCGAGAAAGGCCGCGGATCGCGCACAACGGACGCTGCTATTCAAACCCGAAGAAATCCCCGAATCGGCGTATCAGAAGGGACCGCGCGAGCGCTTCGCCGCGACGGCCCTGCACGGCTTGCGCCACGAAAACGCGATAGCCGCGAATCCCGACGGCGAACAGACGACGCCGCAGCAATCGGAACCGCCGGCCGATCCCATCGATGCCCTCCTCGATGAAAACGGAGTTACGGCAGCGGAGTTCGGAACCTGGGCGCACCGGGCGATAGAAGCGCGCTTCCTCGGCTTGCAGGCCTTCCTGCCGGAGGCGCTCGCCCCGGCCCTCGAATCGATGGCGGCGCGTTTCCTGGAATCGCCGCTCGGAGCCGAGGCCGCCGCGGCGCAATGGCGGGAGAGCGAATACGCCTTCATCACCCGCTGGGAGCTCGACGACGGAAGCGGCGGCGGAAAACGGAGCGTCTCCGTCTCCGGACAGATGGACCTCGTGTTCGACAGGGGCGACGCGGTCGTGGTTGTAGACTACAAAACAGACCGGATCGAAGACCCCGCTCTTCATGCCGAACAGCTGGCCGTCTACCGGAAGGCGGCTGCCGACCTTCGCGGAAAAAAGGCCGAAACCTGGCTCTTCTACCTCCGCAGCGGAAACGCCGTCCTCGTGGAAGGCTGAACCAGTACCGAAGTACCGGCGGCTCCGGTACCCGTGTACTGAAACGGTACCGAATCAACATTGCGCGTTTGTTGAACTTTCTGCGCTCATGCTAGGGTAGTCTCATAGGGAGGCTGCCGAATGAGCGAAGCTCTGCTGAGGGCGACACATATTTCAAAATCATTTTCCATGGTACAGGCTCTTTCAGACGTGAACTTCGACCTGCAGAAGGGAGAGGTGCACGCCCTCCTCGGCGAAAACGGAGCGGGAAAATCCACGCTGATGAAGATTTTCTCCGGGGTGTACATCAAGGACGAGGGAGAGCTGTTCATAAAGGGACAGCAGACGGAGCTGCATACGCCGGCCCAGGCTCAAGCCCTGGGAATCGGAATCATTCATCAGGAATTGAATCTGTGCCGGCATTTAACCGTCGCGGAAAATATTTTCCTCGGACGCGAACAGACGGCTCTGGGCGTTACGAAAACGAAGGAACAGAACAGACGGGCGCAGGAACTACTGGACAGGCTCAACGTAGACCTCGATCCGCGCGCTCTTGTCCGCGAACTTCCGGTCTCGAAACAGCAGATGGTCGAAATCTGCAAGACGCTTTCGATGAACGCAGACATCATCATCATGGACGAACCGACTTCCGCGCTAACCGACAAGGAAATCGACGATCTGTTCAGGATCATCCACGAACTCAAAAAACAGGGAAAGGGAATCGTTTATATATCGCACCGGCTGGAAGAGCTTTCCCGCATAACGGACCGAATAACCATCCTACGCGACGGAAAGTTCATTTCGACCCATCAGTTCGGCGACGTTACTCTTCCGGAAATAATCGCGAAAATGGTCGGAAGAAACCTGAAGGAAAAATTTCCCAGAATCGAAAGCATTCCTGGCAAAACGGTGCTCGAAGTAAAGAACCTTAACGCCGGCAAAAGCGTCAGGAACGTGTCGTTCGAAGTAAGACAGGGGGAGATTCTCGGACTTGCAGGCTTGATGGGAGCGGGAAGGACGGAAACGATCCGCGCGCTGTTCGGGGCCGACAAAAAAGACAGCGGAACCATCGAGCTGGAAGGAAGAGTAACCGACATCCGTCAGCCTTCCGACGCGATCAGAGCTGGAATATTCGCGGTACCGGAAGACAGGAAGCACGACGGCCTTTGCGTGAAGCTTTCCGTTCTGGACAATCTCACCATTCCGAATCTCGACATGGTCTCGGTCGGCGGCGTTCTGAACCGTAAGAAGGCCGCGGCTCTCGCGAACCGGATGGTGCAGAACCTGAAAATCAAAACCCCGCACCTGAACCAATACGTCAGGAATCTTTCGGGCGGAAATCAGCAAAAGATCGTCGTGGGAAAATGGCTGCTCCGCGACGCCAAGATCGTGATGTTCGACGAACCGACGAGGGGAATCGACGTCGCCGCGAAGGTTGAAATCTATAACATCATGAACGAACTGAAAAAACAGGGCGTCGGAGTCCTGTTCGTATCATCGGAACTGCCCGAGATTCTCGGCATGTCGGACCGGGTGCTCGTGTTCTGCAACGGAAAGATAACAGCGAATCTCGTTACCGCGCAGACCAACCAGGAAGAAATACTGCATTACGCCACGCGTTTCGAATAAAGGAGAGTTAGACGAATATGGCAGCAATCGCGCTCGGACGCCCCGGAGTCCTCAAAAATCTGTCCAGGGAAACGAAACAGCTTTTTTCGACCTTTTCGGGGCTTTTTGCCCTCGTTATCATTTTCTCGATACTGAGTCCGTACTTTCTGACGGTGAACAATCTTCTCACCGTGGCGACCCAGACCGCGATCATCGCCATCATCGCGATCGGTCAGACCTACGTCATGATCACCACCGGAATCGATCTTTCGATCGGCTCCAACATCGCGCTTTCGGGAATGGTCGCGGGCCTCGCCATGACGAACGGGATTCCCGTGTGGGCGAGCATGCTGCTCGGACTCGCCTCGGGCTGTCTGGTCGGTGCGATCAACGGCGTCATGATCGCCTGGGGCAGGATCCCGCCGTTCATCGCGACGCTCGGCACCATGACGGCGATCCGCGGAGTATCGCTTACCCTTACCCAGGGCATTCCCGTTTCCAGCCTGCCGAAATCCTTCACGGTCATCGGCACCGGAAATATCGCCGGCCTTCCGATACCGGTCGTCCTGATGGTTCTGTTGACAGTGGTTTTCGGCTTCGTCCTCGCCCGGACCCGGCTGGGCCGTCATGTGTACGCGACCGGCAGCAATATTGACGCAGCGCGCTTATCGGGAGTCGACACGAAGGCGGTTCTGGTCAAAGTCTATGTTATTTCCGGATTCCTCGCGGCCTTCGCGGGACTGATCATGGCGGCCAGGATCATCTCAGCCCAGCCTGCGGCGGGCGACGGCTACGAACTGGACGCGGTCGCCTCGTCTGTAATCGGGGGAACCAGCACTCTCGGAGGCGAAGGAATGATCGCGGGAACCTTTATCGGAGCGTTCATCATCGGAATCTTGAGAAACGGGCTCAACCTCGTGGGTGTATCCCCGTTCATACAGAAGATCATCATCGGAGTGGTCATCGTCGGCTCGGTCTTCGCGGATAGAATCAAGCGGAAGGACTAAGTCATCATAATCGTGCGCAACCGGATCGATCCGGTTACTATAGAGATCCCAAGAAGGAGGGAAGTCATGAAAAGAGCAATCTGTGCAATGCTGTGCGTAGCCATGGCATTCAGCTCCGCGGTATTCGCCGCGGGGAACAAGGAAGCCGCAGGAAGCGGAAAAATCAAGATCACCCTGATCACGATGGATTCCATCGACGAGCACTGGCTCAAGGTCAAGGCGGGAGCGGAAGCGAAGGCGGCCGAGATGGGCAACGTAGAACTCACGTTCAACGCGCCTCCTGGAAAGGTCGACGCGAACGTACAGCTCCAGATGGTCGAGGATGCCATCACAAAGCGCGCCGACGTCATCATGCTCGCGCCTCTCAACAAGGACGCGCTGTCGCCCGGAGTCGAGAAGGCGAAGGCGGCCGGAATCAAGGTGATCATGGTCGATTCGGGAGTGAGCACACCCAAGTACGACGCGTTCTTCGCCACCGATAACGGAGCCGCGGCCCGCACCGCTGCCGACACCCTCGCAGCCCTTCTGGGCGGAAAGGGAAAGATCGCCATCATCAACGCACAGGCCGGAGCCGGAACCACGATGACCCGCGAGAACGAGTTCAAAGCCCAGATCAAGGCAAAATATCCCGGCATCGAAATCGTCGGCGTGCAGTATTCGGACGGAGACAAGACCAAGGCAATGAACCAGGCGCTGGACTTCATGACCGCGAATCCCGCGCTCGCAGGCTTCTACGGCTGCAACGAAGGCTCCACGGTCGGACTCGCCCAGGCAGTAGTGCAGAGCGGAAAAGCGGAAAAAGTGAAGGTAGTCGGATTCGATTTCTCGAACGACACCAAGGCTCTCATCCAGCAGAAGGCGATCCAAGCTACGATGGTTCAGAATCCCTATCAAATGGGGTACCTCGGAGTCGACGCGGGAGTCCGCGCCCTCAAGGGCGAAGATTTCGGCGGAAAGACGATCGACACCGGCGTAACGGTGGCGACCCTGGAAAACCTCTCTTCGATCAAGTAAAAAACATTCAGCAAAGCCCGATGCGCCGGCCTCCTCCCGAGCGCTTCGGGCTTTTTCCGCCCGTCAACGGCCGGTGAAAACGATTCCAGAAAATGCCGGGAACGGATATACTATCGATCACGGAGGAAGCTTATTTCAATCCGCCAGCGCGCCCGAGAAATCCTGCAGCCGTCACACGCAACCCTTGTTCCGGCCCTCGCGGCGGCGACCCTCATCGGAGCCATCGAAGCCTGCCGCGCCTGCCCTCCGGATTTGCGCATCCACTGGATCGCGGACGCCCGCTTTTCTCTTGCCGTTGCATTCGCTTCCATTGTCGCGATCGGCGTCAAGCTCTGCGGCCGCGGCGCGTATTCCCGCAAAATCTCGACGTTCATTCTCTGCCTCCGTTTTCCGGGAACCGTCGTTCTCGCGTTTCCCTTTCCCGACCATCCCCTGCTGCTCTTCCTCTTTCTGAGCATCAACGGCGCAGAAGCGGTCATTTACACCAACAGCAGGCTCAAGGCAGCCTGTTGGGCCCTATCGCCTGCGGCCCTCCTCTTCGCTCTTCCCCGCCGCGGCTGGGGAATCCAGACTCCGGACATGTCTCTTCCCGTCGCCGCCGCTGCCGCCTTCGGGGCTCTGTGCGTTATCCAGGCGGTTTACGCGCTTCAGTTCTATTCCCGGGAAAACCGGCGAATCGAAGAAGAACTATTCCGGCGCCAACGGTTGATCGATCAGGTCTACCATCTCAACACCCGGTTCCAGGATTACGCCCTTGACGCGGGCCTTCGCTCCGCGGAAAACGAGCGCAGGCGCATCACCCGCGACATCCATGATATAATGGGCTATACGCTGGTGAATCTCCGCGTAATGCTGGAGGTCGCCCTTGATCTCGCTCCTGAAGGAAGCGAACGGCTGCGCGCATTGCTTTCGGACGCCATTACGCACACCCGCGAAGGGCTGCAATCCGCCCGCGCGGACCTCCGAAATCTCAGAAGCATCGACCAGGGAGAAGAATCCTGGATGACCCGCCTTTACCGGATAGCGAGAACTTTCTCTTCTGCGACGGAAACCGACGTATCCGTCGACTGGGGGAATGTCACCCGGACGAACTGCCCCCGGTTGAAGACCGCTGTATTCCAGTTCGTCCAGGAAGCGCTCACAAACGCCTATAAGCACGGAAACGCGCGATCGATCTCGATCGGCCTCAGGATAACCGGCGAGGCTCCTGCAGACAGCCTTTCAGTGCGGGTCGTGGACGACGGCGCCGGGGCGGCGGACGTCACGCCGGGGCTCGGCTTCTCCGGCATCGCCGAGCGCATTCAGCTCCTCGATGGTACGACCGGCTACAGAAGCCTCGACGGAGGATTCGAAGTATGGATTTCGATTCCCATGCTCTCGCTGAGGAAGGATATATGAGCGAACGGAAAATACGGGTTTTAATCGCGGACGACCAGAAACTGTTCGCAGAAAATCTGAAAACGGTCATTGAAACCAGGGCGGATGATCTGTGCGTGGTGGGAATCGCGCAGGACGGAGAGGAAGCGGTCCGCCTTGCGAAGGAACTCTGGCCCGACGTCGTTCTCATGGATGTGTGCATGCCCCGCCTGGACGGCGTCAAGGCCATCCGGGAGCTTAAGCGGGACCTCCCTAAAATCAAGATCCTCGTCCTGACCACATTCGGAGACGACGACTACGTCCTGGAGGCCTTAAAGTTCGGAGCGACCGGATACCTGCTGAAGGACATCTCGATGCCCGAGCTCATCCAGACCATACGCGGAGTCGGCGCGGGAAACATCATGATATCGCCCGAAGTCGCCATAACGCTGCTCAGAAACATCGAGGTCCAGCGGGAAGAACAGTCCGCCCCCCGGCAGACGGAAAAAGTCCCCGAATGGATAGACAGCCTCGTCAGACGCGAGCGCCAGGTGCTGAAGCTCATCGGCGCCGGCTGCAACAATTACGACATAGGCTCCCGCCTAGGGCTGAGCGAACAGACAGTCAAAAACTATGTCAGCTCGATCTATGATAAAACAGGAATTCACGACCGCATACAAATCATGAGGACGGCCGAAACGCTCGCCCGTTTTCTGGAGGACGCATGAAAAGACTCCGCACAGCCGCCCTGATCGCCGCCGCCGTATTATTCTCCGCGTCCTGCGCCCGAGCCGAAAAAATGTCTGTCGAGGCGGAAAAACCTTCGGCCGAGCTCTTTTCTATTCGCGACCGCATACCCATAAACGTCGTATACTTCGACAACGAGAACGAAGACAATACCCGCTGGCTCGGCCTCGCCGTTTCGGATTTCGAAAAATCGCATCCGACCGTCAAGGTCATACTCAATCCAGTATACGGAACCGAAACCGACTACGCGAATAAAATCTCGCTCTCGCTGAAAAGCGACGCATCCATCGACGTTGTCCTGTTCGACGGAGCGCTGCTGAACGCCTTCATCGGTTCCGGATATCTCGTCGGCTTCATGGCCGACACCTGGAACGAATGGATCTCGAAATTCCCCGGCAAGACCAAGGCGACCGTCGGGCACAACGGCCTCGACTGGGCGATGCCGATTTCGCTCGAAGTCCCCGGCCTCTTTTATAACGCGAAGCTCTTCAAGAAAGCCGGCATCCCGACCCCCTGGGAACCGGATACATGGGCCGATGTGGAAAAGGCCGCCCGCATTTTATCGAAGCACGCCGAATACCCCCTCTGGCTGCCGGCCTCCTCCGCCCAGCCGGAAACGACGACTCTGCAGACATTCGGAACCCTGCTCTCCGGAACCTGGGACTGGATGTACGAAGACGGAAAATGGGTTACCTCATCGCCCGGAATGCTCGAAACATTTTCTTTCCTGAACCGCCTCTACCACGCCGAGCCGGTCATGGAAGAACTCCCCCGTTCGGTCATGCTGAGCCGCCATTCCGACGAAACGATAGCCCGCAAACTCAACGCCCAGGAAATCGGGATTCTTCTCGCCTCGTGCAGGCTCGGCCCCGCGATCGCCCGAACGACAAGCGACTACCGGACGAACATTCTTGTGTCCCCGGTGCCGAGAAAAAACGGCGGTCCGACCTCGGTCACCGGCAGCTGGATGCTCGGCATATCGAATATGTCCTCGAATAAATTCATCAGCTTCGAGTTTCTGAAATCCGCGCTCTCGCCCCGGGCGCAAACTCTATCCTGCACCCTCCGCGGAGACATCCCGGTTCGAAGGGACGTCGAAGCCTCGGAGTCCTGGAGGGAGAACAACTGGTACGCCGGCAAAATGTCGGACTATCTCTATTTTTCCCGCTTCCGCCCCGAAGGACCCGAATACCCGCAAGTATCCCGGCTGATCGGAATAGCCGTGGAGTCTGCGGTAACGGGCACAAAGAGTCCGGAATCGATCGTCTCTGAATTCGCGGCAGGCATGGAGAAAATAATCCCTGAACACAACCGCCTTAAAAAGGCCGTCGAATGAAACGCCGCGGAAAAGCTCTCCTTTCGTTTCTATTGATGGGTCCATCCCTCCTGCTGCTCGCTTTCTTCTTCCTTTTCCCGACTCTCGGCTCGGTTCTCATTTCTCTTACCGATAGAAAACTCGTCGGACAGAATGCTGCCGAAATTTCCTTTGTCGGTCTGAACAATTACCTCCATCTATTTGCCGACTCCAACCTTCCCCGGGTTCTAGCGAACACGTCAATCCTGATTCTCTCCGCGGTCGCAATTCAACAGGCGCTCGGATACTTCATCTCGCGGCTGCTTAAAGACAAGGCTCCGCGCTTCCGGAGAATCGTGCACGGAAGCCTCTACGCGGGGCTTCTCATGCCGGAGGCCGCGACAGCCTTCATTTTCTTTCTTCTTTTTTCCTTCAACGGCGAATTAAATCGGCTGATCGCGGCCGCAGGAGGCATTCCCCGGGTATGGCTTGCCGATCGTCCCTTGCTCATCGTCTGCATCGCCCTGATATGGAGCGGCACTGCATACTCGGTCATCACCTTCGAGAACGCCCTTGATTCGCTGAACGAATCCGTCTCGGACTCGGCGCGTTGCGACGGAGCCGGATTGATCAGGCTTCACTTCGGAATACTGATTCCCGCAATCCGGCGAACGATACTGGCGAACACGACCATCCTCGCCCTTAACGGGCTCGGAGCGTTCGGCCTTATTTTCATGCTCACCGGCGGGGGGCCGCTGTACCGGTCTACAACCCTTTCCGTTCTCGTCTTCCGCAACGCCGTTTCGGGTTCGGATGTAGGCTACGGTCTTGCGCTTTCGTTTCTGCTCTTTCTCATCAGTCTGTCGCTCGGCTCCCTCCAGGCAGCCCTGCTCCGGTCGTCTTCGGAGAACGAATCATGACTGCAAGACAAAAAGCCTTCATGAGAAAACTCAAGAAAAGCGCTGAATATACGCTGCTCGCCGCGATCGCGTTCGCATTCATTCTTCCCGTTGCGCTCCTGCTCTTCCGCGCCTTCGGTCTGACGGGAGCGGAGGAGCGAGGGGCCTTCTTTCTCGACGTCCTGCAAAAGCCCCGGAACAGAAAAGCCTTCGCCATCGGACTATTCATCAGCTTCTGGGCCGCCGCAGTCTCCTCGGCCGCATCAGCCTCGGCGGGAATGTCCCTGTTCCTTGGAAAACCGCGTCAATCGGACCGCTTTCTATCGGCGATAATGCGGGTCTGCGGATTGCCCTACTGCACGCTTGCCATTCCGCTCTACTTTCTGCTCTTCCATTTCCGTCTCCTTGATTCGCTGTTCATAACGGTACTCTTTCTCGCGGCGGCTCATATTCCCGAAACAATCAGAGTATATGCACAGTTCATCCTGGCGCTTCCCAAAGAACAGATCGAACAATCCAGGATGGACGGAGCCGGCTTCGGCGTATTCTTTGTACGAATCTTGCTGCCTCAAATGATTCCAGTCCTCACAGGCACTTTCATCACAACATTCATTAACTCCTGGGGCAATTTCATCGTACCCTTTATTCTGCTAAGCTCTTCGGGAAAGCTCCCGGCGGCCCTCGCTTTTTTTCAGTCGTTTTCAGCAGGCGATCCGGCCCTTACCGGCTATCTTTCAGCATACGCGGTCCTCTACTGGTTGCCGGCGATTGCGCTCTATCTTGTTCTGCGGTTGGGCATGAGCCGGCTGTTCGTGGTTCAGAGGCTGCGCAATTAACAGACGGGCGCGCTCCCGCAAATTCAAGTTTCGCCGTTTTTCTACCGATATACTGAAAACAGACCCGCGATGTTTTGTTTTTGTGGAAATCCGGCTGTAACGTGATACAATTTAGGTAATTTAACCGATCGTATGGAAGGAAGCATAATGAGGGACATGCAGCACTATATTTCGCGGCCGAAGGTTGATGCCCATAATCATCTCAACCTCGGCATGCGCTACACCACATACATGGCATGGTCCGGCTTTGAAATTCCGAATTTCCCCCGTCAGATGGACGGGCTCGACGATATGCACGACATCATTTCCCGCTACACCCGCCCCCGCACGAAAACCGCAGAAGACGTAATAAGCCTCGTAGACATGTCGATCCGCGACGCGATCGCAGACGGAGTGGCTGTACTGGAAGGTTCGATCGATATCGGCTTCATGGTGCATTTTAAAGAGAATATCGATAAATTTCTGCGCATGGTGAACAACTTCGTTTCAACCTACGGATCCCAAATAGAGTTCAGGCCGGAACTGGGAATGGGGAAAACATTCGACAAGAAAAAAATCGCGCGCTGGGCTCCCGCCCTCATGGAAAGCCGCGTATTTAAAAGCATCGACCTCTACGGCCCTGAAATAGAAGACGGAATCGAAGACTTCGTCGATATTTTCAAGCTGGCGGAAAAACTCGATATAAAGAAAAAAGCGCACGTCGGCGAATTTTCGGACGCGCGTTCGGTGCGCAGATTCGTCGAGTTCTTCGATCTCCACGAAGTCCAGCACGGAATAGGAGCGGCCGCCGACGACTCCGTGCTGCGATTCCTCGCAGATCGAAAAGTGCGTTGCAATGTCTGTCCGCAGAGCAACGTGATTCTCGGAGCCGTTCCTTCACTGAAAGAGCATCCGATCAAGAAAATGATAGACGCAGGCGTCCCGATCACCGTCGGAACGGACGACCTTCTATTTTTCGATCAGACGGTTTCCCAGCAGCTATTCCATCTCGTCGACGAAAACGTTATTACCGAAGCCGACGCCGATGCGATCCTTTCCGCCGGACTCTGATTTTTATCTCAAATGAACCATCAACAGCATCACGTCTGAAGCCCTGATTCCAGAAATTCTCGACGCCTGTCCGAGAGTCGCCGGGCGCACGTCCTTCAGCTTATTCATCGACTCCTTCGACAGCCCCGAAACCCCTGAATAATCGAAATCCGACGGTATCTTCGTATCGTCCATTTTTTTCAATTTGTCGATGCGCCGGTCCTGCGCGTCGATGTAGTGCTCGTATCTGATTTCCAGCTCGGCTGCTGTCCTGACTGCCGGCGGAAAGCTCTTGAACGAGGCTTCAAGCGAAAGAATGTCTTCGACGGGAACAAGGGGGTCGCGCAGCGCTTCAGCGCAAGTTTTGCCGATGTGCTTCGCCAACGACGGCGTCGCGCTTCCCTCTGCCGTAGTGATGCGCCGGGCATCCCATTGAGCGGTCAGCCCGTCCCTCAGCTCCAGCTTTTTCCTCAGCCTGTCGAGAGCCTCGGGTCTTCTGAGGCCGATCTCCCAGGATTTCGCCGTCAACCGCTCGTCCGCCGTGTCGTGGCGAAGCTTTAACCGGTATTCGGCCCGCGCGGTGAACATCCGGTAGGGCTCCTTCGTTCCGAGCGTTACCAGATCGTCGATCATAACCCCGATGTACGCCTCGGACCGTGAAAGCACGAAATGCTGCCGCTCCGATTCTCCGGCGGCGACCGCCCGGGAAGACAGGGCCGCGTTTATGCCCGCGATAATGCCCTGCCCGCCGGCTTCTTCGTAGCCGGAAGTGCCGTTGATCTGCCCGGCCGTGAACAAACCGGGAAGTCGCCGGGTTTCAAGATCGGGCGAAAGCTGCATGGGATCCATATAGTCGTATTCGACCGCGTAGGACGGGCGGGTAACCACCGCGTCCGCCAGGCCGGGTATCGTGCGCATGAAGCTGTCCTGGACTTCCTCCGGAAGCGACGATGAAAGTCCGTTGATATAGAGTTCTTCCGTCTCAAGGCCTTCCGGCTCCAGAAACAGCTGATGGCGTTCGCGTTCGGCAAAGCGCACAACCTTGTCTTCGATCGAGGGGCAGTACCTCGGACCGACGCCCTGAATTTTCCCCGAATACAGGGGAGAACGGTGGATGTTTTCCTGAATGATGCGATGAGTGTCCGCCGACGTATAGGTAAGCCAGCAGGGAACCATCGGCCGGTCAACCTGATCGGAGGAAAAGGAGAACGGCATAGGCTCCGGGTCCCCGTCCTGCCGCTCGAGGAGCGAATAATCCACGGTGGAGCTGAGAATGCGCGGAGGAGTGCCTGTTTTGAGCCTGCCCACGGCGAATCCCATCCGCCTCAGCGCGGATCCGAGGCCCTGCGCAGCTATTTCGCCGAGCCGTCCGTGGGGAGCCTCGTATTCCCCGATGAATATCTTCCCTTCCATAAAGGTTCCGGTCGTAAGCACGACCGCCCGCGCTCCGATGTCCCGCCCGCGCGACGTGCGGACGCCTCTGACGCGCGAATCGGCGATAAGGTCGATTACGGTGTCCTGATACACATGCAGGTTAGGCTCCAGCTCGAGAGCCTGCTTGGCGAGAAGCGAATAGCGGAATTTATCGGCTTGAACGCGGGGAGCCTGGACAGCCGGGCCTCTGCTCCGGTTCAACAGCCGGTATTGAATCATGGTCGCGTCCGCGAGAAGGCCCATTTCGCCGCCGAGGGCGTCGATCTCGCGCACTATATTGCCTTTGGAAATCCCTCCGATCGAGGGGTTGCAGGACAGTCTTCCGATGGAATCCAGCGTTTGCGTAATAAGCATGGTCTTCTGCCCCATGCGCGCAGCCGCGAGCGCCGCCTCTATGCCGGCATGACCGCCGCCGACGACGATCACATCATAATCAGTATATCGAAAACCCATAGGCGGCAGTATAGCGACCTGCGGGGACGGCTGTCCAGCTATAGGGATTTTAGTCCATCCTGACGACGCGGTCGGCAAGGACGAGGGCTTCCTCTTCGTCGTGGGTCACATAGATCGCCGTATACCCGAGCTCAAGCTGGCGTTCGCGCAATTCCGAGCGAAGGCGGCCGCGGAGGTTCGCGTCCAGGGCGGAAAGGGGCTCGTCGAAGAGAACGACCCGCGGACCGGGAGCCAGCGTGCGCGCGAGGGCGATCCGCTGTTTTTCGCCTCCGGAAAGGGACTCGATTCTGCGCCGGCCGAACCCCTGCAAACCGAAGCGCTCAAGCCACTGCGCGGCTGCCTCGCGGCTTTCCCTGCGGGACATCCCCTCCGAAATTAAACCGTATCCGATGTTGTCGTCCACGCGAAGATGCGAAAAAAGCGCATGCTCCTGAAACACCATGCCCACCGAGCGTTTCCCCGGAGGAACCGCCGCGATATCCCTGCCGTCCATCAGCAGCGTCCCCGAGTCGGGAGACAGAAAGCCCGCTATCATGCGCAGCACGGAGGATTTCCCGCAGCCGGACGGCCCGAGCAGGGCTATCGACTCTCCCGCTTTCAGCGCAAAGGAAACAGACACCCGTTTCATCGGCCACTGCTTTGCCAGCCCGACCGCCTCCAAAGACGCCCCTGACGGAGCCTTCGGCAGAGCTCCGCGCGATTCGCCGGTATTATTTTCGATCATAGAATTCACTCCTCGCCCGGGGACTCGAATCCCTCGCTATCCTGCAAGAAAAACACGAAGCCGCTGAGAAGCGCCAACAACACAGCGCAGGCGCAGGCTTCCGCGAACCGATACGAACCGACGAGCCGGTACAGCATCAGCGGCAGATTTTCAAACTTCGGAATGCTCAGCACCAGCGGCAGCGTCGCGTCTCCCGCGCTGATGG
This sequence comes from Teretinema zuelzerae, assembly GCF_021021555.1. NCBI lineage: Bacteria > Pseudomonadati > Spirochaetota > Spirochaetia > Treponematales > Treponemataceae > Teretinema > Teretinema zuelzerae. The sequence goes on from NZ_JAINWA010000001.1 coordinate 1,217,544, forward strand.
CGAATACGAGGGCGGCTCCTGAAAGAATGCCCTTCGCCGCGAGCGGCAGCGTTACCCGCGCATGCGCCTCCAGAGGGCTTTTCGAAAGAAGCAGGGCGGCGTCCATTACCGAAGGAGGAATACGGTCGATCGCTGCCCGGATCTGAGTCCACGCGAACGGCCAGGCCAGAGCCGAACCGGCGCATACCAGCATCCACACGCTGCCCCGGGGAACCAGCAGCCTCCAGCCGAAGCCCAGCATCACCGAGGACACCGCGAGGGGCGCCAGCGGAAGCATCGAAAGCAGCCTTCGCGGCGAGACGCGCTCCCATACGGCGAAAAAGGTCCCGGCGGCCGCGGAAACAAGTGCAACAGCCGCCGCCGTCCCGATCGTGGCGAACAGGGAAGGCGCGAAAGCGGGCCGGAAAAGCAGAGTCTTCCAGGCGGCAAGGCTCGCCGCGGACCGTCCCGTATACTGCCCTCCGGGAAAAAAGGAAAAAGAGCGGGCAACGACAAGCAGCAGGGGGCCGAGGAAGAATACGGCGATCGCAGCCAAAAAGACAACCGCGAGAGTCTTTTCCGTACGGGAGGCGAACCCGGTTCTCTTCGCCGGATTCCGGAATCCTGAAGCCCCTTCGGACAGTTTTTTCTGGATAGCCTGATAGGCGAACACGATGCCGAGGGCGCTGACCGTCTCGACGACGGCGATCCAGCCGGCCGCGCGATAGTCGAATCCGGCCCGTATCGCCAGGTACAGCTCTACCTCGAGCGTGGTGCCGCCGACCCCTCCGAACAGAAGCACGATGACGAAGCTGAAAAAACAATAGAGAAACACCAGCACGGACGAGGAGAGAACCGCTCCCGCCAAATGCGGAAAGGTCACCGTCCTGAATATCCTGAACGGACTCGCGCCCAAAAGCGCGGCGGCCTCCTCTTCCGAGGCGGGCAGGCGCTCCCAGACCCGCGAAACGGTGCGGAGCACGACCGGGAAATTATAGAGCCCGTGTGCAAGCACCACCCCGGAAAGAGAATATAGAAAAGTGACAGGCGGCTCTTCCAACCGGAAAATCCGCATCAACGCCGTATTCAAATATCCCTGCCGGCCGTAAAAAAGAACGAAGGCCAGAGCGATGATGATCGGAGGAATGCACAAGGGGATTCCGGAAAGGGAGAGCAGCAGTCTGCGTCCGGGAAATTCTCTGCGTGCCGTCAGAAACGCGGCGGGAACGCCGAGGGCCATCGCAGTCAGCGAGGAAAGCAGGGCCTGAAGCAGCGTGAAGCCGAGGGCTGAGAACAGCCGGGAGAAGCCGACTCCCGGCGCGCCTCCCGCCGGAGAATCGCTTCCCGACGCGGCTAAGAGCGCCGCGCCGGCAGGAATAAAAAACGATAAAAGCGCGGCTAGCAGGGCGGCGGCTCCGGCTCCGGCCGTCAGCAGGAGGATCATGCCGCCGGGGGCCGGCCGGCGGAGCGCACACCCCCGCATCGGGTTCAGTTTCATCTACCCAGAATCGATACGGCCTGATTGACCGCCTTGCCGACCGCGTCGACCGGCGCCGCAACGGTTTTCTCCGCGCGGGGAGCCAAGCGATAGGAAGCAGGCAGCTCGACGCTCGCGGAAACCGGGTACATCCACTGGGTAAGGGGCAGCACAGCCTGCGCCTCGTCGGTGAGCATGAAATCGATAAAGGCCTTTCCGCCCTCGGAATTCGCGGCTCTCTTTACCAGCCCGAGCCCTTCGATCTGCATCGCGTGTCCCTCGGGAAACACCAGGGCCTGATACCGTTCGGTCTGCTCGTATTCAAGGTGATAAGCGGGGCTCGTGGTATAGCTGATCACGAGAGGAGCTTCGCCTGAGGTGAACAGTCCGTAGCCGGTGTCCCAGCCGGGAGCGAGCGTCAAAACGTTGTCCTTCAGGCGGCTCCAGTAATCAGTCCACCGGTCGCCGTAGGCACCCATCGTCCAGGCAAGAAACCCGATTCCGGGGGTGCTGGTCCGCGGATCCATCAGAATGATTTTCCCCTTGTACTCGGGAGAACACAGGTCTTCAAGGTTTTCCGGGCGCCGCACCGAAGAAGCAGTATCGAAAATAAAGGCGAAATAGCCCCAGTCGTACGGCGTCAACAGCCAGTCGCCGGAGAGCAGCAGAGAGCTGTCGACAGCGTCGGAACCGGCAGGCTTGTACGCCGTTAAAACGCCGGCGGAACGCGCCGCGGGAAGAAGGTTGTTGTCGATCCCGACCAGCACATCGGCTCCCGGGCTCTTGCGTTCCATGACCGCGCGCGAAAGCACCTGGGCCGCGTCGCCGCAGGACACGAATTCGACGGTCATTCCGGTTTTTTCCGCGAACAGCCTGGCAAGCTCGGGAGCGGGCCCCCAATCAGCGGTGAACGAATCGTAGGCGTACACCGTGACCGTCTTTGAGACGTCGGCGTCGCTCTTTCCTCCCGCGGACAAAACCGCGGGAACCATCAATGAGAAAAATACTGAACATGCGCAGAATGAAAAAAGACGGGTCTTCATCACTCTCCCTCCGCCGGCATTACCCGGATCAGGTTGCCGGATCCGTACGGATCCGGGCGGGTTCAAGGCGAACCCGCTGGGGTATAATCTCAGTCATGTCGAACCCGCGCTTGCGGATTCCATAACACCCCCGGTCGGGCATACACTAGCGAAGGTTCGGGAAAAAGGCAATAGCCGGGGGCGAAATGACAGAGAGCCGATTTTCACGTATACTCGGGATTGAATCAGGGGGAACGCAAGATGCGCACAGTGCTCAGCATCGGATCGGCTTCGGTCGACATAAAGGCTTTCAGCTATCAGGAAGACGTACAAAACGCGTACCGCGAAGGAACGATCGATCTGGTGCCGGGAGGAGTAGCCCGGGGGATGGCGATAAACCTGCGCCAGCTCGGCTTCACGACCGCGATCTGCTCGGTCGTGGGCCAGGACATATTCGGCGAATACATACGAAAAAATCTGGAGACGGCGCAGGTCCGCACGGAGCTCCTGCGCACAAGCCCCAACGGAACCACAGCGCTTTTTTCCGTCATGGGAGCCCAGGGAGCGTCCTCGTCGTGCATATATTCGAACGCCATCCTTTCTCAAATCGCGGTGGACGCCGATTTTCTGCAGAAGGTCGAAGAACTAAAAATAGACACCTTCGTCATCGACTCGAATCTGTCGATTGAAACTCTCGAAGCCCTCTACGCCCTGAAAGCGGCGGGCAAAACATTCGGCAAGCATCCGCTCTTCGTCTTCCAGAACGCGACCTCTCCGGACATCGCGCGGAAAACCCTCCCCTGGGCGCCGCTGATAGACCTCTTCGGCGCGAACGAATTCGAAGCCGCCGCCATTCTGGAAGAAGCGCCGGGATCCCTGCTTCCGACCGAAGAAACAGCCTCGCGCTTCCGCGCTCTCGGATACCGCTCCTTCATAATCACCTTCGGCGACCGGGGAGTCCTCGTCGGGATCGGAGATAAAACCTGGATCGAAAAACCCTATATCCCGTCGAGCGTCGTGGACACCGTCGGCGCGGGAGACGCCTTCGCCTCGGGCTTTCTGTACGGCCACCTCAGGGGAAAATCGGAAAAGGCATGCATCAGATACGGCCTGGCCTGCGCCCGCGAAACCATCGCGACCAGGGAAACCGTCTGCGGGATCCTCACCGCCGAATTCCTGGAAAATTACGACCACCCATCCTGAAAGCATACGTTCTCCATGCGCTGGGCATCGGGAAGTTAGCGTTTCCGCGGACACGCGAAAAAAAAAGGCTGTCCCGCGGCATTCTGCAGGACAGCCTATCATGTTTTGAATCTATTTCGCGTTGCCCTTTCGCGCAACGCGGATCTGCATCAGACCGCCAAACCTGAGCATTCCCTACCGGGCCTAAACCAGGCGAGGAACTGATCTTTGATCAGTTCCTCGAGAAGAATGCGCGCTATCGCGCGTATTCTACAATTCTGGTTTCCCGTATGAGAGTTACCCGGATGCGTCCGGGATAGCGCAGATCGTTTTCGATCTTCTTGGCTATATTGCGTCCCAATTCCTTTACATCGGCGTCGGGAATCTTCTCGTTGTTCACGAGAACCCGGAGTTCGCGGCCGGCCTGAATGGCGTACGCTTTCTCTACTCCGGTGAATCCTTCGGCGATCGACTCCAGGTTTTCAAGCCGCTTCACGTAATTGTCTATGGTCTCGCGGCGCGCTCCCGGCCTTGCGGCTGAAATTGCGTCGGCGATCTGCACAAGAACAGACTCGATGCACGACGGCTCTACGTCGTTGTGGTGAGAACCGATCGCGTTGATGACGCGCGCGTCCTCGTTCATCTTCCGCGCCATCTCCATACCGACTTCGGCATGGTTCTGGTCGGAATCGTTCTCCGCGCCCTTTCCGATATCGTGCAGCAGCGCGGATCTCTTGGCGAGTTCGCGGTTCGCGCCGATTTCGGCGGCGAGCATTCCGGCTATCATCGCGACTTCCTTCGAGTGGTACAGGACGTTCTGTCCGTAGCTCGTGCGGAAGTACAAGCGGCCGAGAGCCCGTACGCCTTCCTGGCTCATGTTGTGTATGCCCAGATCGAAGAGGACTTTCTCCCCTTCTTCGTAAATCTTTTGCGAAATCTCTCTGGTAACCTTCTGCACGATCTCTTCGATGCGCGCGGGATGGATTCGTCCGTCGAGAATGAGCCGTTCGAGCGAAACCTTCGCGATTTCCTTTCTCACGGGATCGAAGCAGGAAATGACCACTGCCTCGGGAGTATCGTCGATAATGACGTCGACTCCGGTCAGCGTCTCGAGCGTGCGGATGTTCCGCCCCTCGCGTCCGATGATCCGTCCCTTCATTTCGTCGCTGGGAAGGCTTACCGTCGCTACGGTGATGTCGCTCGTAGTCTCGGTCGCGATGCGCTGTATCGTAGACACAAGCACGTCGCGGGCCTTTTTCTCCGAGGAAAGCTGCGCTTCCTGCTCGATCTTGTTGAGCAGAAGCTGCGCGTCGTGCTTCGCCTCGTTCTCAAGATCCTTGATAATAAGGGCTTTCGCCTCTTCTGATGTAAGTCCGGAGATTCGTTCAAGCTCCAGACGATACCGTTCTTCTTCTCCGTCGATGAACTTTTCCCGCTCCGCAAGATGTTTTTCCTGCTCGGCGATTTTTTCATCCTGCTTGTCCATCGTTTCAGTGCGTTTGTCTAACGCTTCTTCCTTCAGGGTAAGCCTGCGCTCATAGCGCTGCAGCTCGCTCCTGCGTTCACGATTTTCCCGCTCCTGCTGGTTTCTTTCCCGAATAAGCTGTTCTTTTGCTTCTAGAAGAATTTCCTTCTTTTGCGCTTCTGCTTCTTTAATTGCGTCCTGTTTTACACGTTCCGCTCTTTGTTCAGATGCAGATAGTTGAAATCTGGCGTACAGCCAGCGAATAGTCCATCCAAGAAATAAACCGGCAGCAGGCAGGACAACATACAATACATTCATGCGTATGCTCCTCTCCATTTTATAAGCTGTCAAACTAGATGATACAGGGGACAGCCCCTCGATGTCAAGAAAAAGTTTACTATAGAAGGAATTAGAGAATTCTGGCGCCGGTTGTTTACATCCTGAACTGCTCGCCGAGATATACCGATCGGGCGATTTCAGACGACAAAATGTAGTCCTTAGGCCCCTCTTCGACTATTTCACCCTTGTTTATTATGCATGCCCTGTCGGTGATTTCCAGCGTATCGCGGACGTTGTGGTCGGTTATCAGAATCCCGATCCCCTGGCCGGCAAGCCTCCGGATTATCTCCTTGATGTCGTGTACGGCGATCGGATCGATTCCCGCGAAGGGCTCGTCGAGCAGCAGAAACTTCGGCTCGATGGCAAGGGAGCGCGCTATTTCGGTGCGCCGCCGCTCGCCGCCGGAAAGAGTGTAGGCCTGCTGCTTGCGGTTCCCCCCGATGCCGAACTCGTCGATCAGGGAGTCGAGCCGGTATTTTTTCTCGTCCTTGGTAAGGTCACGCCTGGTCTCCAGTATGGCCCAGATGTTCTCCTCTACCGTCAATTTTCTGAATACGGAGGCTTCCTGGGGCAAATACGAAAGACCGGCCCGCGCGCGCTTGTACATCGGAAGAGAGGTGATCCTCAAATCGTTCAGGTAAATATGGCCGCTGTCCGGCCGGTAAAAGCCGACGACCATATAAAAGGAGGTGGTCTTTCCCGCGCCGTTCGGCCCGAGCAGACCCATGATCTCCCCCGAGTTCATCGAAAAGGAGACGTCGCGGACGGCATGCTTTTTCCTGAAAAACTTGTTGAGCCCTTCAACCCGCAATATGTCACTCATCGGAAAGCTCCTTTGCCCCGGACCCGTCGTCCGCTTTCGCCGGCTCGGCGGCCTGCCCGGCGTTCGCCTCCGGTTTTGCATCCGGCTTCGCCTCCGCCGCGTTTCCAGGCATCTCCGCGTCGGTCGGCGTCGCGTTTTCAGGCGGCTCCGCTCCGGGCGGCAGGGCGGAATCTGCTTTTGCGGCGGGCGTCTTCTTTTCCTTTTCCTTCGCGGTGTCTTTGAGGACGCCCCCGACAGATCCGTCAAGGGAGATGTATTCGGTATCAAGGTTTACCGTAATCCGGTCCGCGCGGAATTCGTCCCCGTCCCGGAGAACGACCGGCCTTCCCGTCAATTCAAGGAGAGAGGTCGTTCTGCGGTACAGGGCGAAGCCGGATGTGCAATCGATGTTCTTCCGCACCAGGCGGACATCGGACTGAAGCAGCGCGACCTCGGTATCCTGATTATACGAAATGACGGTAGCGGAAGCTTCCACGTCGTTGCGCGTATCGAAGAGCTTCGCGTCTCCCTGAAAAGTGGCGACTTCAAGCTCCCGGTCGTACATCAGGGTTTGCGCGGAAAACGAGAATTCCTTCTCGGTGTCTTTTCCGTTCACGGTTCCGGTCGCCTTTACAAAGCGGTAATCCTTGCCGGAAAGCTCGATCCGGTCGCCGGAGATCGTCAAGGTGCCGACGGTTACCGTCGCGGAGCCTTCCAGCACGGTCGATTCTGTTTTTTTTCCGGTATTGCCGCTCATGGTTTTGGCGGAAAAGCTGATGGTTTTTTCCGCGGTCGCCGCGTATGCGCAGAGCAATAAGAGAGAAAGGGCAACTGAAATAGAACATTTTTTCATAGGAAATCCGTTTCGGAGCCTGAATCCGCTTCTATCGGGTCCGCGTCAGCCGGCAGGGCGGCCGGCCCTTCGGCGTCTGACGCCGCAGGTTCCTGTTCTTCGCCGCCGAATATATCAGCTCCGTCGGCGGAAGAACCGGTCACCAGCAATCCGTCCACCCCGCCGGAAAACGAATACATGCGGCCCAGCGTGTTCGCCGCGAAGCCTGTTCCGCGCACGGTCGAACCGTCCTGTTTTTCCACTTCCACAAGGCCGTCGGTCAATCCGAGCAGGAGGTGCTCGTTCCTCATCCACTTGAGGCCGGAAGAGCGCAGGAAGATTCCGTCTTTTACGACATGGAACACCGACTCGCCGGCAAGCGAATACACGCTGTTCCGGTCGTCGACTATCAAATAGCCGGCGCTGCCCTCCGCGGCGACCGTCCGCTCTCCGCCCGAGTCGTACTGGACGAAGGAAATGCCCTCGCCCGCCCACATTCGGTCCGAGTCGTACATTTCAAGCGTTTTCGCGCTGAGTACGATCGAAAGTTCTGCGTTTTCATAGCGATATGCCGATACTTGATCCAGCACTATGTCCGGAAAACGTTCTGAAGCGTCCGCGGCGTCCGAATAATTAAAGCTGCACCCGCACAAGAAACCGGCTAAGAGGATATAGGCTGAATGGACGCGAAGCCTGGGCATGATCCCACTATATAGACAATGTCCGCTTTCGTCAAAACCATTCGCGCTCATTGACAGGGACCCCCTGAGGTTTTAGACTTTTACGAGATACGATCGAAGATACACAGGAGTTTTTATGGCCGATTTTCTCAGCGATGCCGATTTTGATCAGTATCGAAAACTTATATACGACGAAAGCGGAATCACCTTCTCCGCCACGAACCGGGCCATCCTGGAAAGCCGATTAAAAGAACGCCTCAGAGAAAAAACGATGTCTCATGTAAGCGAGTATTACGCGCTCATCATGAAAGACAAGGAAGAGATGAAGTTGATGCTCGACTCTGTCACCACCAACCTCACCCGATTTTTCAGAAACCAGCCCCATTTCGACGCGCTGGAGAATTTCATCATACCTGAAGTCATAAAACTGAAAAAGGCGAAAAACGAAACGAAGATCAGGGTATGGAGCGCGGGCTGCTCGACCGGAGAGGAACCCTATACGCTCGCGATGATATTGAAAGATAAACTCCCGGCGCCCTTCACCGCGGAAATCGTCGCCTCGGACCTGTCGCTCAAATCGCTCTTGGTGGGAAAGACCGGTTTTTATCCCGAACCCCGCATCGTCGGAATCCCCGACCAGTATCTGTCCCGCTTTTTCGAAAAAAAGAACAACGGATACCAGGCAAAGCCGGACATCATGAACATGATCCGCTTCGACTATCATAATCTGAAGAACGATTCCGGACAGAGAAACATCGATATTTTGTTCTGCAGAAACGTTTTGATCTATTTCGACGAGCCGGCGCAAAAAGCGGTAATCGACCGTTTCTGGGACGCGATGTCCCCGAAGTCCTACCTTTTCATCGGCCACTCGGAGTCCTTGTTCGGCATGAAAACCCGATTCGAATTCCTTAAAACCGAATGGGCCTGCCTCTACCAAAAAAACACCTGACAGGAAGAATAAATGGAAGCCATATCCGTATTGATTGTAGACGATTCAGCCCTCATGCGGAGCTTGATAGGCAAGATCGTAGATTCAGCCCCGAACCTCCAGATCGCCGACAAAGCGATGAACGGACGCTTCGCCCTGCAGAAAATCGCCAAGGCGAAGCCGGACATCATCGTGCTGGACATAGAAATGCCGGAAATGAACGGCATTGAATTTCTCAAGGAACGTAAAAAAATCGGACTCGATATTCCGGTGATCATCCTCTCGAGCATCGCGAAAGAAGGCGCCAAGGTCACCATGGAATGCCTTGAGCTCGGCGCAAGCGATTTCGTCACCAAGCCCTCGGGTTCGGAATCCGCGGATCTCCACACCGTCGCGGCCCAGCTTGTCGAGATGCTGCAGGGGTACGGCGGACAGTACCAGCTGAAGAAAATCGCCGGCACGGCGCGCCGGATACCGGAAGAGCTCCTGAAAAGCTACGAATCGCGGCTCATCGACCCGGAAACCGGCCATTATCAGCGCAAAACCGGCATCGAAAGCCTTCATCCGGGTTCGCCGGACCTGTTCCATCAGGATACTGCGGCCGCCAGGGCCGTTCAAACCGGCAAGCCGGCCGCGGCGAAACCGGTGCCGGTGCGCAAACCCGGCCCGATCGAAATCATCGCGATAGGCATATCCACCGGCGGACCGAACGCCCTCCGCGAAGTATTCGCCAAAATTGATCCGAACCTGAAGCAGCCGATAGTCGTCGTCCAGCACATGCCGGCCGGTTTTACGGAGGAATTCGCGAACAGTTTGAACAGGATCTGCCCGCTCGAGGTAAAAGAAGCCCAGGAAGGCGATCTGGTCAAACCCGGCAGAATTCTGATAGCTCCGGGAGACAAGCATCTGGAAGTGGAAAAACGGCCGCTGGCCTCAATCGCGCACATAACCGACGCCCCGCCCCAGAACGGGCACCGTCCTTCGGCCGACGTGCTGTTCGGCTCGATCGCCCGCGAGTATCAAAACAGGGCGCTCGGAATCATCATGACGGGAATGGGCCGCGACGGAGCGGCAAAGCTCGCGGAATTATACGCGGAAGGATCGAGAACGCTCGGGCAGGATGAAAAATCCAGCATTGTCTACGGAATGCCCCGGGTTGCCTGGGAGCTGGGCGGAGTCATGGAACAGGTAAGCCTTTCCGATATGGCCGAGGCGATCAATAAATACGCCCGGGAATTCGCGCATTAACAGGGTACGGGATGCCCGAGTCGAGTCTATTTCGCTACGGGCATCCATCTGCAAGCTCTACTACCTGCCGGAGCCCGGATCGCTCCACGTACATCCTTAAAAAAAACTCTTTTACCGGCCCGATCCCGGGTCTCCCGGTTCTGAATCCTGATAGTTCCCGGTTTTCCCGGGGGCTTCCTCCGCGGAAAGATCCAGAGGAGAGGCTTCCAAAACAGAAATAATCTCCGGCAGATCGGCCTCTACGCTCTTGCGTATCCGATAGACCAGGATCATCGCGGCGACAAGGGCCGCGAGGGCGATTCCGACGGATCCGCCCTCCCCCACTGAGGGAATATAGCGCCGCGCCGCTATAAAAAAGCACGCGGAAACCGCGACCGGCACGCCTACCGCGAATATCGCCTGATACAGCTGGTTCTTCACCGGCGCGGCGATTTTCACTTCGCTGCCCGGCTTTATCGGAAAATTCCGCGAATTCGCCACGCGGAACAGATTGCCGTTTTTCTTGCACTCGCTATTAGAACAGCCGATGCACACCTCGATGTCCAGGGGCTGGACCGTCGCAACTGAACCTTCGATAGAAACAACGCGCGCTGACTCTTGCATATTTAGCCTCCTGTCATGCAACGGGCGGAAATCTTCCTCCCGAATAGCCGGGGCGCTGCGCATGCGGCACGCATCGCCCTCGTCTTATATTATACGCGATCCTGCTGGGGCGGTTCCCCGCAATCATGCGAAAAACTGCGTATAGCAGCGGTTTTTCCGCTATCATCCAGATCGATCACGACTCCCTGAAGAGCCGGCCGTGTCCACGCGTCCTTGCTCCAGTCCGGCATGCGGGAAAGATACTCGCGTATGTGAACCTCCGGATCCGTGCCGCCAACTGAATCAAGGCTTCCCGTCCTGCCGGCGTCGGTTATCACCCCGCAGCCGTTCGACAAGATCGAAGGATCGGCCGTCTGAACCCGTCCGTGGGAACCGATCACCGCCGAGACGCGGCCGTCTGCATGGCGGAAAAACGCCTGCTTTTCCGCTGTCGCGGCCGCGTGAAAATCCACGATGATGTACGGAGTTTCCTGTCTCAGCCGATCGCACAGGGGATGCAGGGCCGCGAAGGGATTGTCCCCGTGCACGCGGGAAAAACCCGCCTGGCCGAGCATCGAAACGACCGCAACCCGCTCGCGGCCGGCCTGTGCGAAGCGCCAGCCCCGACCCGGGCTTTGCAGAGGAAAATTCGCCGGCCTCAACACATAGGGAACGGTATCCATTCCTTCTACCAGATCTTTTTTAAAGAAAATACTGTCTCCGCCGGTGATCACGTCGATGCCCAGCTTGCGCAAATATCCGGCGTGCTGCCGGCCAAGGCCTGCGCCTCCGGTCGTTCCGTCGCCGTTGGCGATCACAAGATCGGGTTTTTCTGATTTTTTCAGTTCGGGCAAGCCCTGTTTTACGCACCAGATTCCGGCTTTGCCCACAATTTCAGCGATGTATACGATTCTGATGCCCATTCTTCCCCCGAGAGAGTCTTAGTCCGGTATAAATCCGCGTTGTTCGAGTATCCGGGCGCATGTATTCATATCGTCGGAGCGCCCCAGCTCCTCGTACGTATCCCGCAGATTATACAGAGCATCGTCGAAATCGGGAATAAGGGTGACGGCTTTCTCGAACGATTGCGCGGCTTCTTCGAAACGGGACTGGCTGAACTGGAGGACGCCGTAATTGTTCCACACCCGGCCGTTTCCCGGTGAAAGCTCAAGAGCGTTTTGATAGCATTCCTCCGCCGCGGAATCCTCTCCGGTTTCGTGGAGAACTACGCCCAGGGTGTCAAGAGTATCTACGTCCAGGGGATTTTCTTCAGCGGCGTGGAGAAGGGCTTCGCGCGCTTCCGGCAAGCGTCCGATCGCCCGGCAGCTGAGCGCGAGATTAAACCAGAGCACTGGATTATGGGAATCGGAGAGCAAACCTTTGCGGAGGCTTGCGATTGCTTCCTCATGCAAGCCTTCCGCCGCCAGCTGGACGGCATTGTCGTTCAGCCAGGCAGATGTTTCTTCCATGAGCGCGAACTCCTTATTATTCGGTCAGCTTCTTCCGGCCGCGCCGGACTCCGCGGCGTCGACAGCCTTCAAGCGGTCGCGCAGATTCGCGGCCCGCTCGTAATCTTCTATATCCAAAGCCTGCTGCAGTTCTTTTTGAAGAAGCTGCCGCATCGAGTTTTCCTGCAGGGAGGACTCTCCCGTTTCCTGTACGGACGAAATCCGATCCACCGGCACGGCGTTCTTGGCCATCACCTCGTCGTCTACATGCACGGGACATTCCATTCGGGCCGAAAGGCACAGAATGTCCGACGGACGGGATTCAAGCCTGATTTCCTTGCCGTTTTTGGCAATGACGATTCGGCACAGGTAGCTTCCGCCCTTGATTCCGTAAATCTCCACTCGTTCTAGTTTTGCGTCCAGAGCCGTAATGGTAGAAATAAGAAGCTCGTGAATCATGGGCCGGGGTGCGAGGATATGAGTCATTTCAATCAGAATGTTCTGAATATCGGATTCGGAAACATATACGGGCAAGGCCACGCCGGAACCCTCGGATCTGATGAATACCGCGTTCCCGGAGGATGCCTGGGCTATTGTCCATATCTGAGCTGAAAGAAACCTCACCGTCTTCATACTTAAATCGTACTACAGGACATCCGAGAAAACAATGAAGCAATGTAAATACTTCTCCCGGTCAGACTCCGCCTTCGAGCATGGACTCAAAGAGAACTGCGATAAGGTCGGCGGACTTGTTCCCGGGATAGCGTCCCCTCAGGGTCAGACAGGTCTGGCTGATGAGCTGGCAGCCGTATGCGCGCGCCGACTCGATCGCGCCGGATTCCTGCAGCACCGATATAACCTCTTCGACCGCATCGCTTTGGATTCCTTCCTCGCGGGCACGTTTAAACAATGAGGCGATGCGTTCAAGATCGCCCTGGCTGCGTTCAAGATGCATGATGACCGGAAGGCTCTTCTTTCCTTCCACCACGTCGTCGCCTCGTTTTTTGCCGGGGTTTCCGGTGGTGAGATTCTTCACGTCGTCGAGTATCTGGAAGCCCACTCCGATGCGGGCGCACAGTTTTCCGTACTCTACCGCGTCTCCTTCTTCAGCTCCCGCCGCCAGCATTCCGATCTCCCCGGCCATTCTCGCAAGCGTGCCGGTTTTGAGCGTAACCATCGCTTCGTACTCGGCGCGCGCGGGGATCTTGTCCTGGCTGCGGTGCCACGCGATGTCCATGGCCTGGCCCAGATGCAAACGCCTCAATTCGCGCGAAGCCGAACGGTAGAGGTTCAAACGGAGCGTATCGGAGGAGGGAAATGAATCGATGACCGATTGGGCATGAAAATACAGCCAGGAGGCGGAATTGATGGCCGTGTCCGAGCCGTACAGGAGATGAACGGCCGGCTTGCCGCGCCGCTCGTCGGAAGCGTCCTCGATGTCGTCGTGGATAAGGCTCGCGGTATGCGAAAATTCGACGAGAGGAACGAGGCCGTAGGCCCGGTCTCCGCCGCCGGCAAGCTCGCAGGACAACACCATGAGGAGGGGGCGCCAGCGTTTTCCGCCGCGGAGCAGCAGGTCGCGGCAGGATTCGGTCAAAGGCGAAAGATGAACCGGACGGACGGCATCCGGAATTCCGGCGAATGAAGAATTAATCCAGTCGTTGTCTGGCCGTTCAGGCAAGGCTGAAGCGAGAACTTCTTCGATCTTTTCAAGTCTCCGCGTATATTCTATATTCATAGCCGATATTGTATCCGATAACCGTTTTCTTGCAAGGGGAACCCATGCCGTCCAACAGCTACAGCAAACCTGATTTTTGGAGCCAAAAAGCCTTTTCAGAAGGATATCCGGCCAGATCTGTGTATAAATTGAAAGAAATGGACGAAAAGTTCGGTCTTTTGCGCCCGAATACCCGCGTTCTCGATCTCGGAGCGGCGCCCGGAAGCTGGACAACCTTCCTTCTCCGCGCCCTCGACGGTTCGGGGCACGTCACCGCGATCGATCTTTCTCCGCTCTCGAAGGACGTAAAAGGAGACAACCTCTCTTTTTTTCAGGGAGACCTCTACGCTCCGGCGATCAGGGCGGAGGCGAAAAAACTGGGCCCCTACAATCTCGTCGTCTGCGACGCGGCTCCCGCAACCACGGGCAACAGGACGGTGGACACCACGCGTTCAAGCGGACTCGTCGAGCTTGCGATCTTCTACGCCGAACAAATGCTTGAAACCGGCGGAAATTTCGTAGTCAAGGTATTCCAGGGCGGCGGCGAACAGGAACACTTGAAAAAACTGCGCACCCTTTTTACATCCGCACGGGGCTTCAAACCGGTCGCCTGCCGTTCGGAAAGCTTTGAAACCTACCTTATAGGCCTTAATAAAAAGGGGTAATACCCGGAGAAAACATGCCGAAAATATACACAGCCGTCCTGCGGGATGATATAGTGGAGACACGATGAGAGTAAGCAGATTCCTCCAACCCGCATGCGGGATTGTTCTAATATCGCTGTGCGTTCTTGCAGGTTGCGGAATTGACGCTTCCGGGGAACCGGCGGCGCCTTCCGCGGAAGCAGAGGGCGGCCGCTCGCGGACGGAAATCGCCCAGGCGGAAGACGCGCCGAATACCGCGGAATTCACCGGCATGGGAGGCTTCGACGGTGGCCTTCCTTCGCAGAGGCCGGGGCAGGAGGAAGAACCTAAAACCGAACTCCCCGAGCTCTATTATTTTACCCATATAGTTAAACAGGGCGACATGGTCGGGATTATCGCGAAAGAATTCGGGGTAAGCCAGGACGCCATCATCAGCCTGAACAAACTGAGAAACACCCGGACGCTCCAGATCGGCCAGATACTGAAAATCCCCTCGATCAACGGAATCCTGTATACGGCGAAGAAGGGCGATACGCCCGAGAAAATAGCAGACCAATACCGCATTTCGCTGGAAAAAGTAGCGCTCGCGAACAACATCGCCGACAACACGATCGCTCCGGGAGCCGTACTCTTTCTGCCGGACGCGAAACTTGACTGGGTCACCATACAGGAAATAAACGGAGATCTCTTCAGAAAGCCCCTGCGCGGCAGATATTACATCTCCTCACGATACGGCTGGAGAAATAATCCCTTCAGCGGCAAGAGGACCTTCCATAACGGCATCGATATGGCGACTTCGCAGGGCACTCCGATTTACGCCGCGTTGGACGGCCAGGTCATCAGAACAGGATACGACGTCACCTACGGAAACTACGTCATCGTGTCCCACCACTCCGGATACCAGACGATGTACGCTCATATGCACACGATACTCACCACCAGGGGAAAGCACGTCACGACGGGAACGAGGATCGGAACCGTCGGCAACACAGGACAGAGCACCGGATCCCACCTGCATTTTACGGTGTACAAGAACCGGTCCACGATCAATCCTTCGTCCCTCTGGAACTAACCGACGGCAACGCCCCGCCGTACCTCAGGTATGGGCGAAGCCGAACTTTTTCACGAAAAAATCGATATTCGATCCGACGAACACTCCGCACCAACCGGTAACCGCCACCCCGCAAAGGATGGAAAACGGCACGATGAACGAAGGGCCGAAGGCCGCGCGCGACCATTCGCCGACGGATGTAAAAGGCAGCACGGAAAAGCCGCCGGCGAGAATAAACCCGGAAACAAGCCAGCGGAACATCGAAACATGGCGGTCGACGGGTTCAGGCGCTACCCAGGCGATGCCCGACGAAGAAATGCGGGCAAGAAGCGGCCTGCACGACGGGATCGGCAGACTGAGGCAATACGTCTGCCTGAGCGGGAGCAAGGGGAGCCGCGAGCACTTTCTCGGCAAGGGTCAGCCGACGCACGCTCGTGCGGCACACCGGACAGAATAACAGATGAACAGTCACCGAGAGCGGAACGTGTTCGTATTTATCAAGCGAGAGATATCTATCAAAGGCCTTTTGGCAATTCATGAACGTCTCCTTCATCGAGCTTCTCGCGCAAAATTTTCTTCGCGCGGAAAACATGGGACTTAATGGTGTTTACCGGCAATCCGGTAACCTCGCTGATGTCAGCGTACGGCATGTCGTAGAAAAAATAGAGATCCACGCACGCACGAAAGCGCTCGGGGAGGGATTTCACCGCTTCTCTGACCGCCTCCCGGGAACAATCCTTGAGGTGTCGTTCCTCGGGAGTGTCGGCGGGGTCGGTAATATCGTAATCTTCAGCGAGCGACGCGTATTCCCTGCGCCTGTTCACTGCGTTGATCGCTGTATTGTACGCTATCCGCATCAGCCAGGTCGAAAACTTCGACTCGCCCCGGAAAGACCCCAAAGAGGTGTAGACCTTGATCAGAACATCCTGCAAAAAGTCTTCAGCGTCGTCTCCGTTTTTAAAGAAGCCGTAGCCAAGGCTTAATATCCGCCGGCGGTATTTTTCCGCCAACACGGAAAAGGACGAAATATTCCCCGCCAGAACTTCTCGGCATAACAGAGAATCGTCCTGCGGCGGGAGCGGGGGGAAATCATTCCCGTGCATTATCGTGTTTTCTGTCGGATCGGGTTACGAAGTAGAAAGCGATGAGGCTGATCCCGAGAGCGAAGGGAATAAGCCCTCCAAGCAGGGAATAGCTGATTCCTTCGATTAACAGAAAAAGCAGCGATAGAACAAGGCCGGTTCCGGTAAGCAGGAATCCCGCCAAAACGCAAAACAAATATAAGTCGAAAACAGGACGCGTATAGCCGCCCCTTTCAATATGCCGTACAATTTGCCGATGCCGCCATAGCAGATAGAAAAAAACGACAACGGCGCCCATTACAATGCCCACGATCGGAATCGTCGCGATCAGCACCTGGGCTGCCGGCACCGCGCTCGCAGCGCCTGAAAAATCCATATCATCCTCCTTCCCGAATTCAGACACGAATATCCGCATCCGGGTTGCGCCTTGCACGCGCGCTATTATTGAAAAATTTCGTATTCGCTGAAATACAGCGATCCGGCCGAGCCCAGAACGAGATGCGCGTTGATTTCCGCTAACAGCGATTTCTTTACGGCGTTTTCGCCCAGAATCGCCAGCTCCCGCGCTGTACGGGACGAGCACCATTCCCGGAAAAGGTCCCGGATTTCCGGGGTCTTACGGGACAGCTCTTCGGCAAAGGGGCGGTCTCCGGCAGGGATGGTCAAATACGGGCGAACGACGAGGGTCGCCGGCTTGTCGCCGGAAAGCGGAATGCGCAGAGTCCCGATGCCGGAAAAAAGGCTTTCACCGTCGACGGCGACGCCCTGCGAATCGCCGCCCCGCCGCTCTTCGATGCCGAGGAGGCTCCGGGGGTTCGCGCGGCCTGAAGCGAAAGCCCAGAGGGTTCCGGCCACGATCGCGGCGAAAATCAGCGTGCCGACAATCATCAGCGCCGCCGAAACCATGTCCAGCGGAGGAAGCGTCTTTCTTTTTGCGGTTTTTCCCCTACGCATGGCCCTTCTCGGCAAAAGGAGCGAGCGCGGCCGAAAGCCGCCCGGAAGACCGGGCATGCATGCGTATGAACTCGTCTCCGTACTCGATCGAAGAAACGCTTCCCTCCCGGTGCGCGAACGCGACCAGATCCTGGCGGGCATGGGGCAGCAGATACACGCCCTCGTCCCCGCCTAAAAGGGAATCGATCCGCGATATCAACGACTGAAAGCCTTCGCGCGTTTTCGCGCTGATGGACACCGCGTCGGGGTAGAGCGCGCGCAAAGTTTGCCGGGACATCTCGTCCAGCCGATCGATCTTGTTTAAAACCGTCAACACCGGACGATCGGCGGCCCCGACCTCGGAAAGAACCTCTTTCGTCGTTTTTTCATGAACCGCGATGTCCGGATCGGAAGCATCCAGAACGATGAGCACCGCGTCCGCGAAAACCGCCTCTTCAAGGGTCGCGTGAAAGGCGTCGACCAGGGTGTGCGGAAGGTTGCGGATAAAACCGACGGTGTCAGTCAGCAGTATGGTGCGGCCGTTCGGAAGCGAATAGCGCTTCGTCGTCGGGTCGAGCGTCGCGAAGAGCTTGTCCTCGGACAACACCCCGGCGTCGGTCAAGGCGTTCAATAAACTTGATTTTCCCGCGTTGGTATACCCGACGATCGCGCAGGAAGGAACGGGAACCCGTTCGCGCCGCTTGCGCATGGTGGCGCGGTCCTTCCGCACCGCCTTCAGCTCTTTTTTAACCAGGGCGATGCGGTTCATCACCCCGCGCCGGTCGAGCTCGAGCTGGGTTTCGCCGGAACCCTTGTTTCCGAAAGCGCCTCCCCGCTGGCGCGAAAGATACTCGTGGGCGTGCGTGAGGCGCGGCAGCGAATATTCCATGCGCGCAAGCTCCACCTGCAATACCGCCTCGCGGGTAATCGCGCGCGCGGCGAAAATGCGTATTATCACTTCCTGCCGGTCGAGACAGGTCTTTCCGGTAAGCGAATCCCAGTTCCGCTGTTGCGTCGGGGATATTTCGAAATCGAACACAATTTCGTCTGCATCGAGTTCCTGAGCCTGTAATGAAATTTCCTCGGCTTTCCCCGAACCCATGCCGAATTTAGCGGACGGTTCATTGCGCCTCAGAACGATGGTTCCTGCGACAGTCAAACCGGCGGTTTTTACCAGGCTCGACAGCTCCCGCAGCGCGTCGTGATCGGAAAGAGCCTTGTCTTCCGTGCGGCCGACCAGCAGTGCTCGTCTCGGGCGCGAGCCCTCAGCTTCTAAATCTATCATCAGGCACACTATACCCCATCCCGATTGCCGTGCATAGCAATAAGATATCTCATGATTTTCTTATTCTTTTCCGATATAGTAATGTACCCCTCGAGGGAACACCCATTACGGAGGATTCGTGCGCACTGCACCGAAAATAGCGATCAGCCTGATTTTATCCCTACTCCTCTTTACCGGCCTCACTCTGGCGGCTCAGGCAGGGCTCTTTTCTCTTCTTGAAACCCGGTTTTATCAACCGGCGGTTCTTGAAGCCGCGGGCGCGCAGCTGGATTCTGTAGCGCAGGAGCTTGACGCATGGCACGCCGAAAACCTCGGCAAATTCAGTGAATTCAACTCGGCCGACCCGGTAAAGCGCAGTCTCCTTCCGAATCAAAGCGAACAGGACATCTTCGACCGGGAAAATCTCGCAGGCTCGCTCATGACTACCGTTCCCGGATTGACGGGAATCAGGATAATCGACGCGGGAGAAGCGCTTCCCGAGGGCGAAACGAGAACATCCTGGAAGATTCATTACAGCACCTTCCGCGAAGATATTCTTAAACGGGAAAAGTTCCAGATTTCGTACGAAAACTACGGAAAGAAACCCAACGAACCCGATTTCAACCGTCTTTCCATGAACGACGGACAAGAGCCCAGAATCATTACGGATCCCCAAACCGACCGCTTCCTGTATTGCTATCCCTTTATCGACTCTTACGGAGCATGGCGCGGAACCGCTGTATTCTATATATCCGGCCAGGCCGCGGTTCAACGCCTCGTCGCCGCCAACCTGCTCAGAATCAGCGAAAACGTTACGCTCATCTCCGACGAAGCAAGCGACGCGGTCGGCATCGTCACGGGCCTCCCCGCGACGGGGAAACAAATCATCGTCGGCGCGATCGCAGAAAAATGGGCTCGGAATGACACGGAAGCGGCAAGAATCGTCGCGACAGAAGACTCCGGCTGGGTGCTTTTATCCCGCTCCTGTTCAAGCTGCGGCTTCGTCGGCAGGCTGGTCGCGGAAGAATTATTCGTTTTCCCGCTATCAGTGCGCATCCTTTTTCTCGCAGTCAGCTTTTGCACGATCTTTCTGGTACTATTCCTGCTGTTGAATCTGAAACGGGATGAAATGCTGGTCGTCCGCCAGAGAATACGGCGCTTCCAGGCGGGGTTGCTTAACGAGATCATAGAAAAGTCCGATGAACTCAAATGGGACGAGATCCGGAAGAATCTTTCCTACAGAAAGCCGGACTTCAACACCGAAATAAAGAAAAGCTTCGGCAGACGGCTTGCTAAAAAACACGGTTCCGAGATCGATTCCCTGCTGGACAAGAGCTGGGAAGAGATTCTCGCGGCCCTCGGACATCAGGGCCCCCGGCGCGACAGCCTGGGAAGCACTGAAGAACTGAGGCAGATGCTCGAGCAGGTGCTCCAGAACAACGCGATTAACCTTACGGTGACCGGTACAGCGGCCCCGCCGGCAAAACGCTCCGCCCCCTTGCCGAAAACCGCTCAAATTCAAAGCGACGATGCGGATCTCGAAGAACTCTCGGACGAGGTCGAAGAACTTTCAGAAGTCGAAGAACTTTCAGAAGTCGAAGAACTTTCAGAAGTCGAAGAGCTATCAGAAGACGAAGAACTTTCAGAAGTCGAAGAGCTTTCAGAAGTCGAAGAGCTCTCGGACGACGTCGAAGAACTTTCAGAAGTCGAAGAACTTTCAGACGACGTCGAAGAACTTTCAGAAGCCGAAGAGCTATCAGAAGACGAAGAACTTTCAGACGTCGAAGAGCTTTCAGACATCGAAGAACTCTCAGACGTCGAAGAGCTTTCAGACATCGAAGAACTCTCAGACGTCGAAAAGCTTTCAGACATCGAAGAACTCTCAGAAGTCGAAGAACTTTCAGAAGTCGAAGAGCTATCAGAAGCCGAAGAGCTTTCAGAAGTCGAAGAGCTTTCAGAAGTCGAAGAGCTTTCAGAAGTCGAAGAGCTTTCAGAAGCCGAAGAACTTTCAGACGACGTCGAAGAGCCTTCCTGCAAAGCCGAGGAGTCCGCCGCAGAGGATATTGAAACCGTCGCGCCCGCTGATGCTGACGAAGTTGAATACCTCGACGGAGAATGGGAGCCTGAACTGCTGGAAGTCGCCACCGACGAGGAAATGGCCGACTTCATGGACGACATTCCGAATGAACCCGACCACATCCTCGTATACAATTTCGACGAACGTCCCGATCTCGATCATGGACCCGTTAAAATTTCTCTCGACCCGGACGATGCTTCTTCCGATACATATATCGTGTCCGCGCTTGATTTCTCATCTCTCGATGCGGACGCGGAAGAGGATGCGCAACGAGTGGACTACATCGATTCATTTCTTCTTAAAAGCCCGATAACAACGATTCCGAGCTGCTACGAAAGCCCTGTGTACGAATTTCTGGAAGTGATCGGAGATGCCGAGCCGGACGATATGGAGGAGCTTTCGCCGGAGTACGATCGCGAGCAGGAAGACGATACAATGACTATCGTAAACGAAGACGGCCTCTTCGTCGTGGCGGAATCGCCGAAGCCTGGAAAAGAAATCGATCCGGAATTCCAGGAACTGGTCAATTCCGTTCTTCTATAATCCTTCAATCCTTTCGATGTTTCTCGGAGCCTTCCAACAAGGCATTCACGACAGCCTCGTCGGCTGGGGCGAATAGGTAGTCCGATATTTCGTGCAAGCTCACCCATCGTATATCGTCGTGATCGTGAAGCCGAATGCGGCCGCCGAGAAGAATCGCCTTTACCGCGATCAAATGCACAACCCTTCCCTGCCCGTAGTCGTATTCGGTTTCGCACAGGATTCCGCCCGTTTCGATATGCATATCCATTTCTTCCCGCAATTCGCGGGCGATGCAGCCGCTCGCGCCTTCACCCGGCTCTATCCGGCCGCCGGGAAATTCCCAATACCCGCCGAGCCTGATGTCGGGCTTTCGGCGGGCTATGAGGATGCGCCCTTCGCGATTCTCGATCACTGCCGCGGCTACGTTTATCATGACTAAAGTATAGGCATTGCCTGAATCGATTGTCAAAAAAACGGCTGGGGTATATTCTGTACAGATGAAATACGTCGCAAAAAAAATAGTGCAAAGCTACGAGCTGGATTCCTACAACCATGTAAACAACGCTGTTTTCTTGAATTATCTGGAATTGGGACGGATGGAATTCCTGAAGGCGATCGGATTCGACTACCCGGGCCTTTACGAAGCGGGTTTATATTTATACGTCACCCGGGTCGATATCCGATACCGAGCCTCCGCTCGCCTGTTCGACGAATTATCGATAGAGGTCGAACCGATTAAACTGGGAAAGGTTTCCGGAATTTTCCGGCAGACGATCACGAATCAGAGAGGAGAAGTCTGCGCTGAAGCCGAAGTGTCTTGGGGCTGCGTGGACAAGAACGGGAAGCCTTCGAAGTTTCCCGAACGCTTCATGGTAGACGGCCTTCAACCGGAAACCGACTAATTTTTTTTAAGAGAGATTAAAGGAGCGACGATGCACATATTCGATAACGCGATGTATTTTCTGGAAATCATTTCCGTGATAATCAGCATCATCAGCGTATGCGTGGTAATTTACGGGACTGCTATCGCCTTCGGCCACTTTCTCGTGAATGAACTCAACCGCGCGCGGGGTCTGTACACCATACACAAGCTTCGGGTTCTTCGCGCCGATCTGGGCACCTATCTGCTCCTCGGACTCGAACTTTTGATCGCCTCCGACGTGCTCAAGACGATAGTCGAGCCGGGACTCAACGAGCTGATGATACTCGGCGGCATCGTCATTTTGCGAACCGTGCTTTCCTTCTTTCTCGACAGGGAAATCAGGCTGCTCGAGCAGGAAGCCCGGCAGTTTCCCAAAATGCCCCACTGAGGCAGAACGCTCTCGACTTCGGCGCTCATCAGGCAAAGCCGAGAGCTGTCGATGCTTCGACCGGCGTAATGCCGATATCGAGGGCGAACCGCTCGGCTCGCCGCGCGCCTTCGATCGCCTCTTCCGGCTGGTGGGCGTCGGAATTGCATATGATAACCGCGCCGGCGTCAGCCGCCATTTCCCAGAACTCCCGCACCGGATAGGGAGACCGCATGCCGTTGTCCCCCTGAATCTGAGGCCGCAGCAGGCCGAGACCGTTCACTTCCATCGGAATTTTTGCGGCTATCGCGGCGTCGATAATATCGCGGCATGCCGCCTTCACCTCGGACGTCATGCGGGTAAACCCCGCCAAAAACAAATCGGGATGGGCGAAGCAATCGTAGAGGCCCGTAGACAGGGCCTCCAGGGTCAGCGCGACATAGCGTTTTAACAGAGGCTCGTCGGTAACGTCGGGAATATAATAAAACTCGCCTCCGTCGGGAACCCAATGAGACCCGTACACCAGATACTCGGCGCCGTACTCCCCTTTCAGCACATCCCGATACCAGGAACCGAAGGCCGGATGCCATTCGCATTCGAACCCCCAGCGAACGGGGATCGGAGATGCGGCTTTCGCCTTCTCGAGAAGGCCGAGATATTCGGGAACCGATGAAACGGCCATCCGGCTCCCCGGCCAGACGGAATCGTCGGGATAGGGGCAATGATCGGAAATGCCGAGAAAGGAAGCTCCTCCGGCGACAGCCTCACGGATGTAATCCGCAGGTTCGCCGGAAGCGTGTTTGCATAATCGCGTATGAGTATGAAAAGATGAATGTACCACGATCCGAACTATATCAACTTCGCACAGGTCGGGCAATCAGCCTCCGGGAAAACGGCTCTTGACATCGGCTTTTCTTTCTGTTTAGATTGCCTCATCTCTTATCAAGAGCGGCAGAGGGACTGGCCCTATGAAGCCCGGCAACCGATTTTCACGGTGCCAATTCCAGAAGATGAGAGAGGTAATGATTATTATCAGAAGCCTCCCGTACGGGAGGCTTTTTTTTTCAGGAGGTCCGGAATGATTCAACTCCGCAATGTTTCGAGACGGTACGGAGAGCGAACGGCTGTGAACGCAGTCGATCTCGACATTCCCGGAAACACCATATACGGCATAATCGGGAAAAGCGGCGCGGGAAAGTCCACGCTGATACGGCTCATCAGCCTGCTGGAAAAGCCGGACTCGGGCGAAATCCGTTTCGGCGAAGACAGGGTCGACAATCTGACAGGAGACGCCCTCATCGGGCAACGCCGGAAAATCGGCATGATCTTCCAGAATTTCAACCTTTTCGGATCCCGCACAGCCGGCGGAAACATAGCCTATCCCCTGGAAATCTCGGGAAAGCCCCGCAAGGAAACAGAACGCCGCGTGCAGGAGCTCCTTGAACTGGTCGGACTGGAAGGCAGGGGGAACGCTCCCGTCAGCACCCTCTCCGGAGGACAGAAGCAGAGGGTCGCCATCGCCCGAGCCCTCGCGGTCGAACCGGACATTCTGTTCTGCGACGAAGCGACGAGCGCCCTCGATCCCCAGACGACGCGGTCGATCCTCGAATTATTAAAGAATCTCCAGAAAAACATGAATCTCAGCATCGTCATGATAACCCATCAGATGGAGGTAGTGAGGGACGCCTGCCGGTCCGTGGCCGTTCTGGACGAAGGCAAAATCGCGGAAACGGGTCTCGTCGCGGATATTTTCTCGCGTCCGCAAGCGGCCGTTACCCGCGAATTCCTGACTCACCTCAACCCGCTGGAAAGCATCGCCGAATCGTCCTGCCCGGATCTGGTGCGCTGGTCGCATGAGGGAGGCGCGTACATCCTCCGGTTCAGAGGCGCCGTAACCGGAGAGCCGGTATTAAGCCGGCTCGCAAGAAAGTTCGATATCGATGTCAACATCAGAGCCGGCGGCGTTCAGGACGTATCGGGAATCGCAGTCGGAACGATGATTGCCGATCTCGCGGGGAAACCCGACGAAGTCGCTCAAGCCAGGGCCTGGCTCGAAAGCCAGGGCGTTTCCGTAGAGGAGAACAAAGAATGACGCCGATAGACGCTTTTATCCAGCTGGTGGGAACCGCGACGGTTCAAACCCTCGCAATGGTCGGATTATCGACCTTCTTCTCGCTTCTTCTCGGTTTTCCGCTGGGGATACTCCTGTGCATAACAGATCCGGCGGGCATCGCTCCGCGCCCCCTGCTCAATCAGATTCTCAGCAGAGTGGTGAACGTGCTGCGGTCGTTTCCCTTCATCATTCTCATGATCCTTCTTTTTCCGCTTTCCCGTGTACTCATCGGGACGAGCATCGGTACGACGGCGACGATCGTCCCGCTTTCAATAGCCGCGGCGCCCTTCGTCGCGAGAATAATCGAATCTGCGATAAAGGAGGTGGATCCGGGGGTCGTTCAGGCCGCCCGTGCCATGGGAAGCACGAACGCCCAGATCGTTTTCAAGGTGCTGATTCCCGAAGCCCTTCCCTCCCTGGCATCGGGAGTCACGCTCACCGTGATCAACCTCATCGGCTATTCCGCGATGGCAGGAGCCATAGGCGGAGGCGGTCTCGGAGATCTCGCGATCCGCTACGGCTACCAACGATTTCGGGGCGACATCATGATCGCCTCCGTCGTCATCATACTCATTCTGGTCGAGCTCATTCAGCTCGCCGGAAACAAAATAAGAGACATCCTCATCGCTCGTCGATGAGGTTCTTGAAATACAGGAGAAACACATGAACAAGAAAACGCTTCTGCTCGCATGCGCCGCTTCCGCCGCGATTCTTGCCGGCTGCGCGAAAAAAGACCCGGCCGTACTGACGGTCGGAGCCACGCCGGAACCCCATGCGAACATACTCGCCCTGATCGCGGACGACCTCGCGAAAGAGGGCATCACCCTAAAAATCGTAGAATTCAACGACTACGTCACCCCGAACGAAGCGGTTGAGTCCGGACAGATCGACGCCAACTTCTTCCAGCACGTCCCGTACATGAACACCTTCAACAAGGACAGAGGCTACCACCTGGCAAGCGTCGCCGGAACCCATGTCGAGCCGCTGGCCCTCTACTCCGGAAAATACGACTCCCTTACCGCGATTCCCGACGGCGCCGTCATAGCCGTTCCCAACGATCCGACGAACGAAGGAAGAGCCCTGCTGCTCCTGCAATCCGCAGGACTGTTGAAGCTCGACGCGAACGCCGGCCTCGAAGCTACGCCGCAAAACATAGTCGAAAATCCCCGCAACTTCAAATTCCGCGAGATCGAAGCGGCTTCGCTTCCCCGAATCCTCGCCGATGTGGATGCCGCGGTCATCAACGGCAATTACGCGATCCCCGCCGGCCTTTCAACAGCAAAGGACGGACTGCTGGTCGAAGGCGCGGACTCTCCCTATGTAAACATCGTTACGGTAAAGGCAGGCAACGAGGCGGACCCCAAGATACAGGCCCTGGTCAAAGCCGTGCTGAGCGACGAGGTGCGCGAATGGATCAAAACCACCTATCCGGACGGAGACGTGGTTCCGGTTTTCTGATTAGCATATAACAACTGAGCCGATTAATAAGGGGGCGTCCGGCAAGCAACTGCCGGACAGCTCCTTTTTTTATCGTACGCCGGAATACTCGCCGAGGATCCGGTCTATAGTACCGTCTGCGAGCATATCTGAGAGAGCCTGGTCAAGTTCGGCAATTCTTGATGCGAGCGGAGATTTTTTGCTTACCAGGAAATGAAAAGAGCTTCTTCCTAAAATCCCTTCAGTGGCTTCAATCCTATCAAGCACTTCCTTGCGAGAAACCGAATCGTAAACGAGAAACGGATCCTCGATCAGTATGTCCGCCCGCTTAACCGACAGCATTTGATACATGCCTTCGACTGAAACGGCATTGATAACCGGCACGCCCATATCTTCGAGAGTAATCCGCGACCAATCGTTCCCGATGTAGGATATTACGGTCAGTCCATCCCTGAGTATATCATTGACGCTTCTAATTGAATCCATTTCTTTCGCGCGGGGATGTCCGGCCCATGTCCAGACAAGGTACTCCTTCACCCAAAACGGCCGGGAAGTCTGTACGGAATACTCCAGCCGCTCCGGAGTGGGGATCGTCGCCATGATGTCGGCCGAACCATCTCTCACCATCACTTGGCAGCGGGCCCAGGGATAGGTTTCCATGACCAGTACGGAACCCAGGCGCTTTTCGATCAATTCGCGAAGTATATCGCAAAAAAAACCGGAAGATTTTCCATCCGGGGTTTTATAGTTCGCTGGAGGATAGGACGCATACACGAATCGGTACGACTCGGCTGCGACAGGCAAGGAAAGAAAATACAAACAGGTTAGAACAAGCAATCCGGGTTTCCGCACTTTCATACCTCACTACCATTGTAGTTTCAGGCGAAAGAGGATTCCAGTTCCAGCGGAAAAAAATCAGTCGTCTTTCAGGAAAAGCTGCATGAGCATCACAAATGCGTATATCTGTTTGTAGACTTCAACCACCCATTCCTTGATGGGCCGATCGGAATTAAGCTCAAGCTCTTTCCAGTTCGTAATCATCTCGTGCGGGCTTTTTTCGTAATCCTCTACGATCGCCTTGAGGCTGCGCGCGATCGAAATCAAATGCTGGGTGCCCGTGGTCAGATACTTGAGGGCAAGATCGTTGACGTCCTTCAGCTGAGTCCTCAGCTGCTTCACCACTTCCTTGTCGCGGTCTGCGCGGGAGAGCATGGTTTTCAGCTTTGCGCCGAGATCCTCGTCCTCGGCCAGAGAGTCGTCGAACGCGGTGATTTTATCCGACAATTCCAGAAGCTCGTGAAAGCTCCCCGAATACGCGGTCGAAAGGCCGGGCAGAGACCACTTTCCGCGCACGAGAAAGAGATCGGTAAGAGCGCGGATGTCTCGCTTAAAGTAATCGATAAGAAACGCTTTGAGATAATTCAGGGCATCGACATGGAGATATCCGCCGAGCATTTTCTTTTCGAAGGCGGGATTCGCCTTGTCGGCGTAATTCTTCAACCGCAGGACTGATTCGGTTCCGAAGACCTGCCTCAGCAATTCGCCCACCTTGTTCATCTTCGTTTCCTGCTGAATCTGCTGAAGAGTCATTTCGGTTTGCGTTTTAATCTTCGTTATGTACGTATCTACGATTCTGTCGGCAACCGGCTCGGTCGTCACATGATAGGAGGGGTCGTGGGAAAGATGGCAGATTATCTGTTCCATCACTCCGGTTTTCTTTATATCGGACAAGATGTTGACGAGCTTGTTCCATTGTCCGATCGCGACAGGCTCAACTTCCCGATAGGCCTTCACGATCGCGAAAATACGGGCCCAATCGGCCTCAAGCGGCAGCGTATAGGCGACAAGTGCGAAATCCTTGAGATCCTCCAGGACGTATTCTCCCCTAATGGTTTCAAATTTCGGCGTATATGAAAAATTGCGCTCGGGGAGGGATGAATCGAATTTCTTCAATAGAAATAAATAATCGAACGAGACGAAATTAACGAGCATTTCGAGCTGGGAATACAGGGCGTCGATCTTTTTCACCGTATCGGCGCTGAACTCGGACATGAAGGCCGAAAGCTCGTCGCGAATCTGCGTAGACAATTCCTTGGGCGAAGAGGTTTTGCTCCGTTCCTTTATCGCTTCTTCGGTAAGCCTGTCCCGCAAGGAAGTCTGCTTGTCGGAAAACGACATTTCCACCAATACGTTTTTCAGCACAGTCGACGAATTGGCGTTCGCCAGTATAACCTGGGCGGAACCGACGACCTTATACACTTCCCAAAAAAACTTTCCCATCCCGGGCAACGCTTCTTCAGAATTCGGCCGATACCATTTATACCTGCTTTTAGACAGTTCTTTCGCTATGAGTTTTAGCTGGCGTTTTTTTTCAACCTCAGGATCCCGGGTTGACAGGAAGATATTCACAATCTTCTGAAAAAAGTTCTCGGTATCTGCTGCCATTACTCTAATATCTGATAATTCCCCTACCCTGTCAATCAAAGTTTACCGGTATATACGCTCGCAGACCGCATTGTTGGACAACTTGTGAATTATTTCACAGCTTGAGGCTTTTTTTTCTTGACAACCTTTTTCCCTCCTGCTATTCTAACTGTGAAATTATTCACAAAGGAGGAATAAGATGCCGATCCCCAGACCGACAGCAGAACGGCTTTCACAGCTCGCCCGTCTTTTGGACCAGCATAGCCATGCGGCTGCGATCTCATCCTCCGAGATCGAACATAAAACCGGATGGCCGAGCCATACCATCAGAAAAGACATATCCTTCCTCGAGCTTGATGCCGATATTTCCACGACGG
Organism: Teretinema zuelzerae; assembly: GCF_021021555.1. NCBI lineage: Bacteria > Pseudomonadati > Spirochaetota > Spirochaetia > Treponematales > Treponemataceae > Teretinema > Teretinema zuelzerae. The sequence goes on from NZ_JAINWA010000001.1 coordinate 1,246,461, forward strand.
CCGGCTACAACCCGGTCGCCCTTGCCAAAGCGATTCGAAAAACGCTCAACCTCGCCGAAACAGACTCGAAATGCTGCATCGTCGGACTCGGACGCCTCGGTTCTGCATTTCTCGAATATTCCGGTTTCGCAGGCAGCCCGTTTTCCCTGTGCGCCGGATTCGATTCGAACGTTAACCGGGTGGAAATTCTCAAGGCAGACTTTCCCCTCTATCCATCCTTCAAAATGAAGGAAATCATTCCTCGCTTCGGAATAAAATTCGCGATTCTCTGCGTGCCTCCCCAGCAGGCCCAGGCAACCGCCGACAAACTCATCGAATGCGGAATAACCGGAATCGTCAACTTCACCCCGTCTCTGCTCTCGGTTCCCTCGGGAATCGAGGTTGAAAATGTTTCAATTATCGACGCGCTCGGAGCCCTAGCCGCCCGTTTAGCCGCCGAAAACGCACATAAGGAGTAATCAAATGAATCGTGTCTACAATTTTTCTGCAGGACCTTCAATGCTTCCCCAGGCCGTTCTCGAGCGAGCCGCAGCGGAAATGCTCGACTGCAACGGAACAGGGCAGTCGGTTATGGAAATGAGCCATCGCTCGAAGGCTTTCGAGCCGATAATCGCTAACACCGAAGCCCTGCTCCGGGAGCTGATGCAGATTCCGGCGAACTACAAGGTTCTCTTTCTCCAGGGCGGTGCAAGCCTCCAGTTCGCGATGATTCCGCTGAACCTCAAAAAGAAGGGAAAAGCAGCCTACATCGACACCGGAGTATGGTCGGGCAAGGCTATCAAGGAAGCGAAAAAATGGCTCGCCGTAGACACTGTCGCTTCGTCGAAAGATAAAAACTACACCTATGTTCCGAAGGTACAGAAGGTCGAAGGCGAATACGATTTCGTACACGTCACCTCGAACAACACCATCTTCGGCACCAAGATGAACCAGTTTCCTGAAACCGGCGGCATTCCGCTCGTCTGCGACGCTTCGTCCAACATTCTGTCAGAACCGATGGACGTATCGAAGTTCGGAATCATCTACGCGGGAGCTCAAAAAAACCTCGCTCCGGCAGGAGTCACCGTTGTGATTATACGGGAAGACCTCATCCGGGGACCCGAACACAAGGACGGAGACCTTCCCGCGGACGTGCCGACCATGCTCCGCTTCGACACCCATGCGGCCGAAGGCTCGATGTACAACACCCCGCCGTGCTATTCGATTTATATGATGGGACTCGTCCTCGACCACATCAAGAAAACAGGCGGCCTCGCGGCGGTAACCGCGGCGAACAAGGAAAAAGCCGCTGTTCTCTACGATTTCCTCGATCAAAGCGCATTCTTCCGGGCTACTACCGCCAAGGAAGACCGGTCCATCATGAATATCCCCTTCGTCACCTCGATAACAGAAGCCGAAAAGGCCGACGCGATGAACAAAAAGTTCGTTTCAGAAGCGGCTAAGGCCGGCTTGGTCAATCTGGCAGGACACCGCCTTGTCGGCGGAATGCGCGCATCCATCTACAACGCCATGCCCCTCGACGGAGTGAAGGCCCTGGTCGCGTTCATGAAAAAATTCGAAGCCGAAAACGCATAAGGAGACTCAAAATGTACAAGATTCAAACCCTCAATAAAATTTCTCCGGACGGACTCGCGCTTTTCCCCCGGGATTCGTATGAAATCGCGAGCGAAATACTTAATCCCGAAGCAATCCTGGTCCGCTCAGCGGAGATGCACGAGCTTGAGCTGCCGAAAAGCGTAAAAGCCATCGCCCGCGCCGGCGCCGGAGTCAACAATATCCCCGTAGCGAAGTGCACGGAACAAGGCATCGTAGTGTTCAACACCCCGGGCGCAAACGCGAACGCGGTCAAGGAGCTCGTGATCGGAGCCCTCATCTTCTCAAGCCGGCCGGTTCACAAGGCCGCGTCCTGGGCGAAAGGACTCGCGGGCAAGGGAGACGAAATTCCGGAATTAGCGGAGAAAGGAAAAAGCCAGTTCGTTGGACCGGAGATCAAGGGGAAAACGCTCGGAATCATCGGACTCGGAGCCATCGGAGCCATGGTCGCCAACGACGCGGTCGCTCTGGGCATGAACGTCATAGGATTCGATCCCTTCATCTCCGTAGACGCGGCATGGTCCCTCTCGCGGGCGGTGCATAAGGCGGAAAGCCTGGACGCCCTCCTCGCCAAGTCCGACTATATCTCCATCCACGTGCCGCAAACCAACGACACCAAGGGATTCATCAACGCCGACAAGCTCAGAATCATGAAAAAAGGGGTGCGCATCCTCAATTTCGCCCGCGGCGGCCTCGTGAACAACGCAGACATGATCCAGGCAGTTAAAGACGGCAAGGTAGCCTGCCATGTCACCGATTTCGCGGATGAAGCGATGCTCGACTGCGAAGGCGTTGTCTGCCTCCCGCACCTGGGAGCCTCGACCCCGGAAGCCGAGGAAAACTGCGCGTACATGGCAGTGAATCAGCTCATCGACTTCCTGGAAAACGGAAACATCGTCAACTCCGTCAATTTCCCGAAATGCAAGATCGACGGCTGCATTCCCGAAAAAGGCGCCAGATTATGCATCGCGAACAAGAATGTTCCCAACATGATCGGCCAGATTACCAGCATTCTGGCGGGAGCAAAGCTCAATATCGCCTCCATGACGAATCAGAACAGGGCCGACGTGGCGTACAACCTGATCGACGTGGAAGACCGCGTGAGCGAGAACGTTTTGGCCAATCTGAGGGACATCGACGGAGTGATCGGAGTCCGCATGATACCCGGCGGAAACGCCTGTCCTGTTCCGGTTGAAGAAGAGTAACCGAACCGATTAAAAGTCGCGAAAACAGGGCGCAGGCTGTTTTTTTAACAGTCTGCGCCTTTATTTTGTAAAAAAAAGCTGTTTTTCAACTGAATCGTCGCATTCGGGACTTGAACTCCTACACCTCAGCCAGTATATTCCGTGGTAATTCGAAAACGACGGAGTATTTCGCATATGACGCAAAAGAACGCAACAACATCGCATTTTCCCGGAAAAATCTTTCTTGCGATGTTTATATTCGGACTTCTCGTTCTCTCAGGAAGATTCCTGTTTTCCCGTTTTTTCTCTCTTGCGACGACTTTTCAGGAAATCGCGAACGAACCGGACCTCGCATCCGTGGCGGGACCTGAGTTTTTTCATCAATCGGCGATAAACACCGGTCGAGAAGAAGAACTCGGCCTTCCCCTCTATCAATCGGAAATCTCGAGAGCGGACGTTCTGTGGTTTTATTCTCATATCACGAAAAACGAAGAGATGGCGAGGATTATTCTCGAGAACGCAAGCAAAAACAGCATCGACCCGCCGCTCGCATTCGCCCTGGCCTGGGAGGAAAGCCGCTACACTCCCAGGGCAGTGAACAAAAACGCTGCTTCCATAGACCGGGGTCTGTTTCAGCTGAACAACAAGGCCTTTCCGAAGTTGACGGAAAAAGACTTTTTCAACGCGGCGACTAATGCGAAATTCGGACTTTCGCACCTCCGCTACTGCATCGATCTTTCGGGAAACGAAGTAGCGGCCCTCGCGATGTATAACGCCGGAACGACGAAAGTCAGGAACGACAACACGCCGAAACGCACGCTGGACTACATTTCCCGGATCATGGCTTACAAGGAAGGCCTCGAAAAGACCTTCGCCCGCGAAGTTGCCGGCCGCTATTCAGTGGACAAAAAAGGCAACGTGCGCCTTAAATCCGGCAACTGAAAAAAACGGATAAAACCGCTACGCTCTGCCTTCTTTCCCGGCAGGCGTAACGACAACGCGTGCCCTTCCCGGATTTTTTACCGTAACGAAGAGGCGATTCGCTTCAGGCCGCTCTTCAACCACGGCAGATTCGCCCTTGAAATCGGACTTCCAACCGTCTGAATACCACGCCTTCGGAACATAGATTTCGGTGATTCCAGCTTCCCCGTCTGCCGGAACGGCGTCCCATTCAAAAACGAACTCGCGCTTCTTTCTGTCGAAACGCATTTTCGCCGGAACGCCGGCAACGGCCATCGCGTAGGGCCGGCAGAACCCCTTAACCGCCCGGCCTCCGCCCTGGGAAATCGAATACAAAGAAAGATCCTCCGTATTCCAGCCGTCCCCGGCTTCATTCGTGTTGGAAGCGGAATAATTCCAGATAGTGGACGGAAGAAGCGATGCATCGACCGCGTCGTAATACACGCCGAGAGCTTCTTCCTGAGCCGACCAGTCCCCCGTTTTAAAAGACTTTCCTCCGTCGAGATCGAATTGAACGCCGAACTCGCCCAGCAACGCGGGAATCCCCTCAGAACGCGGATACGAGGCCATGCGATCGATTTGATTCATCACGCTTTCGACCGCCTTGCGCGGACCTACGCTGACTTTTCCGGTTTCTCCGTCCGCCATAAGCCAGGGCCGCCATTTTTTGAAAAGCAGAGTAAGTCCGTCGTACCAGTGAAAAGCCTCGACCATCGCAAACGGCTTTCCGTCTTTTCGCACAGCCTCTCCGGACATCCATCGAGACCTGTTCCCCATCGGCACGCCTTCGATGAAAAAGATATAGTGTTCGTGTTTTTTAGAAAGCGTTTCCATGTACCTGAGCTGGAAAGGCTTCAGGAAATCCTGCGCGAAATCGTACGAACGGCCGTCGGGAGCGGTGGAGAACCAGGAGTTTTTCTTTGCAACCGGTTCCCCGTTTTCGATTCCCCATACCCCTGCTTCCATCCAGGGACAGCCGAATCCCTCGCGAAAGAGCGAGACGCCGTCAGGATTCAGGGTTTCCAGACCCTTTTGCGGCAGAGCCCCGGCCATCGCGACCCGGCGGACATTGCGCGAAAAGCCCGAAGCGGAGGCCATTGTATCGAGCGCCGAAGGGACGGCGCCGCCTGAAGCGGTAACGCGTTGATGCGAGGCCAAATCCTTCAATCCGATGTATCCCATGTGCGGTTCGTTCAAGGTGCCGAAGCCGACTATCGCCGCGCAGTCCTTGAGCCTGCGGGCCGTATGATTCATAGCGTCTATGAAATGAGACTGCAGCCATTCCTGAGCTGGGACGCCCATAATATACCGGCCGGGGGCAAACGCGTTTCCGCCGAAGAACAGGGTCCACATGGTCGCGTTTGCGTATCGCAGGTAATTCATGCCCCAGGACATCGGCCGGTAATCCGCCCCCTGAGATTGAACAGTGAACGCGGCCCCCGTTTGTGCGATGCGGGACAGGTCGAAGCCGGCAGCCTCGAGAGTCCAGGCAGGGGCTCCGTCGCCTCCGGTCCAGCGGCTCCACACATCCTGATGGGGATCGATGAATACCGATATTCCGAATTCTTCAGCTTTTTTCAGGATAGCCCGTACATAGGAGAGATACTCTTCGTCGTAGACTCCGGGTCCCGCGTGTTCAACCGCTTCCCAGGTAACGACGAATCGAAGGAAGGTAAATCCCCACTCGGCAAGACGGGCAAAATGATCAGCCGCATCTTGTTCGGGGAAAGGCCTGCCCACGAAAGACACATCGTAGTCGAGGGGGTTTCCCGGCGGAGCGAAGGGAATCTTGCTGTCCCCGCCCAGATTGCATCCCCGCGGCAGAACCACTCTGCCGAACCTGTCGCGGATATATAAGCCGTCCACGGTGAACAGTGCTTCTGCCTTCATATTTCTCTCCTATCCATGAATATTGAACATTCTCTCCGTCGGGAACGGACGTTGTATTCCAGCACCCGAGTTTAAAAAAAAAGGACCCTGACGGGTCCTCCAGAGCCGGACTATTCGCCGGCATAACGCGTCCCTTTCGGAACTATTCGGTAAGAATGCGGATTACCTCTGACTTATCGGTCGTCTTGAGGATCTCCTGCCGCTTCTCGGCGCTCTTGAACAGAAGGCTCACTTCCGCCAGGAATTGCAAATGGGGACCGGTCTTATCTACCGGAGAAAGAGTCATAATAAATATTCTGCACGGTTCCTGATCCAGCGAATCAAAATCCACGGGAGTTTCGGAGATGCCCATGCAGGCAACCAAATCGTCAACCGAGTCAGTCTTGCCATGGGGAATTGCGATACCATGCTTCATACCGGTGGACATTTTCCGTTCACGGTCGAGTACGCATGCACGAGCGGCAGCCTTATCTTTCACTTTTCCTGCCTGGACAAGGACATCAAGCAGCTCATCGATGATCGCCTCTTTGGAGGTTCCTTTGAGGTGCAGATTGACTGTATCAGTAGTCAACACGGTTTTCAGGTTCATAGTGCCAGTTTACGTTCGATCATAGGAAAAGTCAAGGTTTTTGTGTACAATAATCGGATGACAGACACCGACAAATTCAACTCAGACCTTGATCGCCTTCTCTCGCGCGCGGCCGCGCCCGGCGCGATGACTCCCGGAGCTCTTGCACGGGAAATGTCCCGTCTCTTTCAGATCAACGCCCGCGATTTCGGAAATCTGGGAGAGGCCCTCTCCGATTATTGGACCGAACGCTACGGCCCTTCTCTTGCTCAGCCGGAAATGAGAAAACCCGCCGCTGACTGGCTTGTTCATGCATACTGCCTCCTTTCCGGCTGTTTCGAACCGGCCATGGACTTTCCCGACGAAGACTGGGAATCCATACGCGAAATCGTATCCGCAGAAGCAGACGATCTGGACATACAGGTCCTGACGGAAATTTTGACGGTCATCGTAGACCGCGGCAAGGCTTGATCATTTTACAATTCTTCTGTCGCGATTTTCTTGACAACCAAAGAGTCTGCTACGATATTTGGGGTGTAGGGAAATGATCGACAGGAGACGATCCCCGGACAACCATAGACGGACATCGGAGAGCTTCCGGATGGGACAGCCGATGACAACAACGGGTTTTTACGCAAAAGGGGGCCATATGGATACTCCGCCTGACAGTTTTTGCCGGATTTGGTCCGGCGCACAGTGACAGATTCCCGCCTGCGCGCGACGCTTGAGCAGGAAGACATAGATTGGCCGAAGTTCAGCACGGACAGCCCCGATGGGGTAATTAAGGCCATCACAAGCCGGTGAGAGACCGGCTTTTTTATTTTAAAACCCCCTGCTATACTTCCCATCCGATGGAAAAAGAATACGAGTCATGCACATTATGCCCCAGAAACTGCGGTATCGACCGAAATTCAGGAGAAACGGGATTTTGCGGCGAAACAGCCGATATTAGGGTCGCCTGGGCAGGATTTCACTTCGGCGAAGAGCCTCCGATAACCGGCAAAAACGGTTCCGGAACGATATTCATCACCGGATGCAATCTGCGTTGCGCTTTTTGCCAAAACTACCAGATTTCCCAGGAAGGCATGGGGAGGGTCGTAACGCGGGACGAATTCGCGGAGCTCTGCCTCCTCCTTGAACGCGAAGGAGCGGAAAACATCAATATCGTGACAGGCAGCCACGCTATTCCGGGAATAGCGACCGGCTTGCGGCTCGCGAAAAACAAAGGGCTTGCCGTTCCGGTGCTCTGGAACACATCGGCATACGAAACCGAAGAAGCGATTGAACTCTTGAAGGGGCTCGTCGACGGATGGATGCCGGATCTAAAAACACTGAACCCACTTCTTTCCGAATCGGTATTCCAAGCGGCCGATTATCCGTCTACGGCAAAAAAGGCAATCAGAAAAATGGTAGAACTCTCTCCGTTGAAGAAAACAGCTGCAGGAGAAGGCGGGTATCCCCAGGGGAAGCTGCTTTCCGGGGTCATCGTCCGCCATCTGGCGATTCCAGGAAAACTTGCAGATACGGAACTGGTGCTCAAATGGTTTGCCGAACATCTGAAAGGAAGGGCAGTGCTTTCCCTGATGACACAGTACACCCCCGTCAAGGCTAATCCGAAAAATCAAACCATAGACGCATTCCCGAACCGGCTCATCCAACAAAACGAGTACGAACGATTAACCGAAATTCTTTCAGAGCTCGATATCGAAGACGGGTACATGCAGGAATTGGTTGAGGATACCGAGTGGCTCCCAGACTTTGCCCGCCCGCAGCCCTTTTCAAACGAGCTGGCCCGGCCGGTCTGGCATTGGAAATCCGACAGGTAAACCGGTTAAGCTTTGTTCTTTCTTTTTTAGATAAACTGATTTATACTCTTATCACGTGCGCGCCTTTCATTTTATGCACACAGCATCAATCCCGGAGGCCTCCATGCAATTCCCCTTCATGTCTCAAGCCGTAACAGGAACCGCGATTCCGGTTGGAGCCTTACGAACCGATGAAAGCGTCGGATGCGGCGAGTTCCTTGATCTCATACCCTTTGCACAGTTTTGCAATAAAGCCGGAATGAACCTCATCCAGCTTCTCCCCGTCAACGATACAGGCACGGAAAGCTCGCCCTACAGCGCACTCTCGGCCTTCGCCCTGCACCCCCTGTACATCAGGCTGCAGGACCTTCCCGAAGCCAAATCCTTCAAGGATGACATCGCCGCTCTCCGCACCGCGCATGCCGCGGCGCCGCGGTTCGACTACAAAACTCTTCGAAACGCGAAAATAGATCTCCTCCATCGGATCTTCGAAAAAAACGAAAAACAGATCGTCGAAAGCCGGGAATTGGCGGACTGGATCGCGAACAACCCCTGGATCGTCATTTACGCGGTGTTCATGAACCTGAAAAGACGCAATTTCGACGCTTCCTGGAAAGCCTGGGATAAATTGAAGAATCCTACCCATGCCGAGATTCAGGACCGATGGAAAAGCGACAAGCGCAAGGCTGACCATCTGTTCTTCGCCTGGGTACAGATGCGTCTGGACGAACAGTTTACCCTCGCGGTCAAGGAGTGCGAAAAACTCGGCGTCGCCCTGAAAGGCGACATTCCCATCATGATGAACGAAGATTCGTGCGACGCCTGGGCGAATCCGGAATTTTTCCGCGACGACCTGCGCGCAGGAAGCCCTCCCGACGGAAGCAATCCTCTGGGCCAGAACTGGGGCTTCCCCATCTACAACTGGGACAATCTAGAGGCCGACGATTACAGCTGGTGGAAGGCTCGCCTGAGACACGCTGAACGATATTACCATGCGTATAGAATCGATCACATTCTCGGTTTCTTCCGCATCTGGTCGATCCCGTACGGAGAAAACTCCGGCGCCCTGGGCTGGTCGAATCCGCAGGAATTCATCGCCAGCGCCGAGCTGGCGGAACTCGGCTTCACCGGCGACCGGTTGCGATGGATACGGGAGCCCCATGTCCCGACGAGGGCTGTAGAAGAAGTGAATAATTTCGACTATCTCGGAAGCCACGGAATCATGCGCGTCTTGATGGATAGAATCGGGGAAGAAGAACTCTGGCTATTCAAGGACAGCGTCCGCTGCGAGCAGGACATCTGGAACGCCGACATCCCGCATCCGGTAAAGGAAGTTCTCGCCCGGTCTTGGCGGGACCGCATGATCCTTTCTACGGGAAGAGACGCTGCGGGAAAACCGCTATACGCCCCGGCCTGGTTCTTCCGGGAATCCACCGCATGGAAGTCTCTGGCCGACTGGGATAAGGAACGCTTCAACGCGCTGACCGCCGCCAAGGCCGCGAAAAACGAACAGTTATGGAAAGAACATGCGGAAAAACTGCTGGGAACCCTGACGAAGTCGGTGAAGATGCTCGCCTGCGCGGAAGATCTGGGAACCATCCCGGAGACGGTGCCGGAGGTGCTCGGAAAGCTCAAGATTCTGGGACTCAAGGTTGTTCGCTGGGAACGGAAATGGAATGAAAACGGCCAGCCCTTCCGCGATCTCGCAGACTATCCGCAGTTGTCAGTCGCGACAACCTCTGTTCACGATTCCTCGACCATGCGGGGCTGGTGGGAAAACGAGGGCGGAGCGCGCGGCTTCCTCGACAAATGGAATCCGGATCCCTCCGACGGCGTCGCAGAGGACATTCGCACGAATCCGACCGCCTACACTCCCCGCGCGGCGTCCTTCGCTTTGAAGACTATTGCAGCGGCCAAGTCGAGTCTATTCGTCATACCGTTCCAGGATTTGCTCGCTCTTTCTCAATACTATGCGCCGCGGAATTCGGACGATGAAAGAATAAACATACCGGGAAGCGTTACCGCCTTTAACTGGACATGGCGCATTCCCGCCGAAATTTCGCATTTTCTGGGAGACCGGGAGCTAATCTCGAAAATCAAGGAAATCGCCAAGCAGCGCAGTTAAGAATCACATTCATCAGGAGAGGTACAATGAAACAGGATTTTCGCACTCGAGTTCTTCCGATCGGCGCAGAGAAAGTCGGCGACTTCCGCGTAATGGAATTCCATATCAGGGGAGAAATCAGAAAGAAATGCGAGTTTAACCGGTCGCTCTTCGCCTCTTCGGGGAATGTGATTTTCACGAACCAGACAGAAGTTCATCGCTTCGTTAAAACGTATAACCGGGTAATGAACAGCAGCAACCGTCCCGAGCTCTTCCTGAAGGCGAGCCAGTTGAACGCGATGGGGCTCATAGACGAAATATTCCATTATATTTGCAGGCTCTATCGAAAAGACGTCAGAAAATCGTTCTTCTCCGGCGCGCTCGCCGCTATGGAAAAGGCGATCGGAAAGGATCGTGCAGACGGTTTGCTTGCCGCCTTTGCCTCGGAGTTTCCTCCTCTCGGAGTATACGACGGAAACGACGATGCCGCCGCATGGCTTGCAAAGGCTGACGGAGACGGAATATCCCACCGGGAGATCGCGCTCGAAGAAATGATGATGCTTCGGCTCGCAAACGAGAATCCGGCCTTCGCGCCGTTCTTCCCGCTGTTTGAAGACTCCGCGCTGAAGAAAAATCCCGACTATGAAGCAGTCTGGGACGTGCTTCGCTCTTGGTCTTCCGCGAATCCTCCGTTCGGTCCGGAAGGAAGAGACCTCGTTTCCATGTTCAAGGCTCCCGTGGAATATTCGCCCTACGACCTCAAGGGACAGCTCGATTACATCAGAACGAGATGGTTCGCCCTCCTCGGCGACTGGCTCTTAAAGCTCCTTTCAGGACTCGATTTCATTTCCGAAGAGGAAAAGGCCGGCTGGTCCGGAGGCGTCGGATCGGGAACTCCCGACATGGACCCCTACAGTTTCGGAGACATCAGCAAGGAATACGAGCGGTTCAGCCCGGACCGGGAGTGGATGCCGAACGTTATGCTTATGGCGAAAAGCGTTCTCGTGTGGCTGAGCCAGCTCACAAAGAAATACAACCGGCCTATAACCCGACTGGACCAGATACCGGACGAAGAACTCGATTTTCTCGCCTCGGCCGGATTCACCGGACTCTGGCTCATCGGTCTATGGGAGAGATCTCCCGCAAGCGCAAGAATCAAGCAGATTTGCGGAAACCCGGAAGCGGCCGCCAGCGCCTACAGTCTCGACGATTACGAAATAGCCGCTGAGCTTGGGGGATGGGAAGCCCTCTCGAGCCTTCGCCACCGCGCGTGGAAACGGGGCATCAGGATGGCTTCTGACATGGTGCCGAATCATACGGGCATGGACGCGAAATGGGTTATCGAAAAACCGGATCTCTTCGTCCAGACAAGAGACTGCCCCTACCCGTCCTACGACTTTCAGGGAGAAAACCTTTCCCATGACGGCAGGGTCGGCATATTCCTGGAGAATAAATACTACTCGAAATCGGATTGCGCCGTTGTATTCAAACGGGTCGACAACCAGACCGGGGACGTCAGATACATCTATCACGGAAACGACGGAACAGGAATGCCGTGGAACGATACGGCCCAGATCGACTTTCTCAATCCCCAGGCGAGAGAAGAGGTCATCCAGAAGATTCTCCATGTTGCGCGGAATTTTCCTATTATCAGATTCGACGCCGCGATGGTTCTCGCTAAAAAACACATACAGAGACTGTGGTATCCGGAGCCGGGAGCGGGAGGGGACATCGCGAGCCGCTCAAGATTCGCCATCGGAAGGGAGGAATTCGAAAAACGGATTCCCGAGGAGTTCTGGCGCGAGGTGGTGGACCGGTGCGCCAGGGAGATACCGGATACGCTGCTCCTTGCCGAAGCGTTCTGGATGATGGAAGGATATTTCGTCCGCACCCTCGGAATGCACCGCGTATACAACTCGGCCTTCATGAACATGCTAAAAAGAGAGGACAACGCGAAGTACCGCGCCACGATAAAGAATACGATCGAATTCGATCCTGAAATTCTCAAGCGGTACGTAAATTTCATGAACAACCCGGACGAGGAAACGGCGGTGACCCAGTTCGGCAAGGGAGACAAATACTTCGGCGTATGCACCATGATGGTCGCGATGCCCGGACTCCCCATGTTCGGGCACGGACAGGTCGAAGGCTTCGAGGAAAAATACGGAATGGAGTACCGCAAGGCGTATCGGGACGAAACGCCGGACGAAGATCTGCTAAACAGACACCGTCATGAAATATTCCCCCTCATGAAAAAACGATATCTGTTCGCGGGCGTGGAGCATTTCTGCCTCTACGATTTTTACGAGAACGGCAGGATCAACGAAAACGTCTTCGCATGGTCGAACAGGCGCGGAGATGAACGGGCCCTCATCATGTTCAACAACGTGTACGGCCAAACAAGCGGATGGGTCCGCGTATCGGTTCCTTCCGCGGTAAAGAATCCGGACGGATCGAAAACCCTGGTCCAGAAAACGCTGGCGGAAGGGCTCGGACTCCAGGTAAAGCGCGATAGATTCTGCATCATGCAGGAACAGCGTTCAGGATTATGGTATTTGCGAACCACCGAGGAAATCGCGTCTGCAGGGCTTTATGCGTCGCTGCAGGGCTTCCAGACGCAGGTATTCGTCAACATACATGAGATAGACGACAACGAATGGGGCCACTACCGGGCTCTCTACGACTCGCTCGGAGGAAAGGGCGTACGCGACATTCAGATGGGAATCAAGAATATTTTCCTGAAGGATCTCTACGACGCTCTTCAACGCGTATTCAGCACAGAAAATATCGACTCGATCAAGAACCTTTTCTCGACCGCGAAGTCCGAAGGAATCTCGAAAGAACTGAAAGAGTTTCTTGCAGAAACATGGAAAAAGCCTGCGGAAAATTTCTACCGGGTTGCCGCGGATTTTCTTAAAACAAGAGCGGAAACAGCGCCGATCGTCGAAGGAAAAAAGATCGCGGATTCAATTGAAATTACGAAAACTGCCGGAAAATTCCTCGACAGCATTGAAGCCCTTGCGACGATTCACGCCGAAATCAGCGAGAACAAAAACGAGGCCTTCCCGCCGAAACGCATATTCGACGGTGGCATACGCGCTTTGGATCTTGCCGCCGCCGCCCTTTGCGCGGGGCTCAGGCATTTGACGATTCCTCCGGGCAACGGAACCGCTCTGGCCGACATAGTCGACCTGTGGAGCCTCGACCGCAAAATCGCCGATATCTTTACGGATTCGGGAATAGGCGACGGGAAAACCGAAGAAGTACTCGGAATCATGAAAAAAACCGCGCTGATTTTCAACGAACGTAAAACGGGCAAGAAAATGGGATGCAAGGATTACGCGGCTCTTGTCTTCGCGCATCCGGAAGCAGGCGCTTTGGCCGGAGTTCATGAATGGGACGGAATACAGTGGTTTAACAAGGAACGCGCCGAATCGATCATCGATCTCATTGCGAGCCTTGCGCTCATCGGCACGATTCGCGATCAGGATTCGAAACCGCTGAAAACTGCCGAGGTCAAGAAGAACTATGCCTCAGCGCAGGACATGATCTCAGAATCCGGATATAAAACGTCGTTCTTTCCGCTTCCGGAAATAAAAGCCGAGATGACGAAAAAGCCGGCGGGCAAATCGGAAAAAACCGCGAAAAAGGCCGCCCCGAAAACCGCCAAGACTGATAAAAAGTCCGCAACAACCGTCGATAGAAAAAAAGCATCAAAAACGGAACCCGCTTCGAAAAGCGTCGGGGCTGAAACGAAGAAACCCAAGAAATAACGTAAAAAAAAAGCACCCTGCCGGCTTTGCAAGCGGCCAGGGTGCTTCAATGTGTGGAACGAGAAAAATCAGGTTTGAACCGAGTTTTCTTCTGCGTACTTTTTAAATTCTTCTTCAGACATCTTGTCGGAATACAGGGGGTATAGCGCCTCCACTAATTCTTCGATGGTGTCGAATTTCGCTCCGTCCAGTTTATAAGACATGGGATCCCCCTATTAGTTTCGAGCGTCATTATAAAACTTTTACCTATCCATCGCAAGGTTAATCTAAATCCAGATCGCAGAAAAAAATCAGGCAAAGTCCTTCAAGATGGACTCCAGCACGGACTTGTCTTTGGCAATAAGACGCGCGCCTTGTATCGGTTCCCTCGCAAGCTTCAGAAATTCCGGCTGTTCCGGAGACTGGCCGCAGGCAACCCGCAATTTGTCCGACTCGAACGCAGGGTGATCCTTCGACACGAGAACCACGGTTCCCTCGTCAGAGTTGATTCTATCCTGCATTCCGAAAGAAGCGCCGTAGGCCGCGGCAGTCGCGCTGTCCAGCATTACGCCGTACTTTTTCCACGCGTCGAACATCAGGCCGGAGATAGCATCCGGCTTTACTTCGGCCGGAAAAACCAAACCCCTAAGCATGAGCGGATTAACCTCGAAAACCTGTTCAAGCCGTTCGAGATTCGACGGGCTTGCGGGATCGGCCGGTCCGCGCCGCATGAGGGGAACCATCGAATCGAGACAGGAACAGCGGCCGGTTGCGTCGCAGGAAAGGCCCGCGGTCGCGTCGGTGATAAAGCCGTTCACCGGCAGCGAAAACTTCCACGCGTATAAACCCGCGACGAGGTTTCCGTAATTTCCGGAAGGAACGGCATAAAAAATATCGCCGCGAACCTTTCGCCTCAGCCGGGTGAAGGCGAACATGTAGAAGAACACCTGGGGGAGCAGCCGGCCGATATTCATCGTATTCGCCAGCGTGAGTCCGTATTTTTCCACGATGCTCCGGTCTTTGTACATGTCGCGCACCAGATTCTTGGCATCGAGCAGGTCTCCGTCCACTTCGACGGGAAGTATGTTTCCGCCGTTCCATGCAAGGACGGAAGGATCGAGTCCTACGAGCGAACCCTTTGGAAACACCAAAATCATCTTCAGCCGTTTTTTTCCGGCGAAGGCGGCCGCCATGCTCCTGCCGCCCAAACCCGATGTCGCGGCCATAACCACGGAGGTGCGATCTTCCATTGTTAAAATATGCTCAAGAGCGGAGGCGAACCAGAGCAGACCGAAGTCTTTATGGCTTCCCGTCGGTCCGTGATACAGCTCGAGGGAATAGGTTCTTTCGTCCAATTGCCGTAATTCAGGACTGTACAAATCGAAGGCGGCGGCGGCGATTCGCTCCGATACGACCGGGCTGAACTCTTCCTTCAACAAAGCAGACGTCAAGGTGCCGGCGATCGACGAGAATTTGGTATTTTCATCCATATATAAGACCCAGGGCCGAAGATCTTCTTCCCGGGCGGGAACAAACAAGCCGCCGTCCTGGGGTATACAATCAAGAACCGCATTTCTAAAACTGACTTTCTTTTCAGCATTGCGGGTACTGACCAATTCCATCACAACCTCCCGGAACTCGGTTACAAAACAAAGAGTCTACTGCGATTATACTAGAAACTCATGAAGAAAGGGACTAAAAACGGCACAAGAAAGCTTAAAACGACTCCGTGGATGACGGCGGAGGGAACGCTGGAAGGTCCCCAGATTTCTTCAATCACCGGCAACGTGACATCCATGCTCGTAGCTCCCGCGACGCCGATGCCGCTTTCCTTTCTTCCAGTCAACCGCAAGAGCGGTATGGCGACGAAAGCGATGGTTTCGCGCGCCAGATTCGATAAAAAGGCCGCGGCTCCCAGAAGAGGATCGCCCAGATCCGCGATTAAAACGCCCGAAAGGCTGTACCAGCCGAAACCGCCGCCCAGAGCCAACGCTCTGCCGGGAGACAGGCCGAACAACGGCACAAGAGCGAGCGAGCCGGCAAGAGTTCCGGCAATCGTCACTATCGGCAGGACCAGCACAGAGGGATTTGAAAAGCTTTTTTTCAGGTCCGCGCCGGCCCCGGCCATTTGAATGCCGATGCAGAATAATAGTCCGTATAAAAGCCAGGAAGCGATGCTTCCGTCATGCAGAATTTGAATCGAGGGGAGAGCAAGGCCGGCGGCTACGCCGCACAGCACTAACGCAAGCAGCCAGCCGGGCTGCCGAAGATTGAGCAAGAGCCGCAGAAGCTTGTTTCTCCGGTTCGCCCGCGAAAATGCGAAAGAGTCGCCGACTGAGCCCGGATCGACGGACGGGGACTCTCCCTGCGGGTCGAATTTTTCGTACAGAGGCTTCGCGAAAAGGTGGGCGGCGACGGTGCCGGCGCTGGCGAGAACGGCAGAAGAAACGGATAGAAGACCGATCAGGGAAAGCTGATCCAGTATTTCGCGGCTTTGCCCGAGGCGCAATCCCATCGAAAAAAGAAGAAGCCAGAGCAATAGAGTAAAGATTCGGGAGATAGCGGAAGACCACTGAAGAACGCGCAGCCTCGCGACGGCAAAACCCGCGCCCAGATACACAAGAAGCCAGAGCAGAGACCAGAGAGTGTTCATTGCGCGTGCTTCTCCAGCCGATATTTTTCCACGAAGCCGCAGGGCCGATACGTCATTTTAGCCTGGCGCATTCCCTCGTCGCCCAAATCCTGTTCGCGATTAATGAACTCGACGGTTTCGGGAAGCGATCGGGCGAATGCGTAATTGATATATTGATAGGAACCGCGGTATTCGATCCGGGCCTTTTCGAAATGGACGGCCGCTATTTTTCCGTCTGCGACCAGCTCAGCCATGGTCCAGGCCACCGGTTCAGAATCGACGTACAGCACAAGACCCGACATCGAAAAGTGTTCCATAAGATCCAGCGCTTCCGCCGCCGCTTGATAATCGGTCTCCTCGGGAAGGGCTTCGTGCGAGACCCAGGACTCCAGGACGGCGCGGGCGTCGTCTCTTGTAGAGAAATCGAGAGGTTTCAGCGAAAACACGGGATACGTATTCTCGAAAGCGTTTACGTGATTCCGCTTCTTGTGAAACCGCTTTCCCGAAAGGGTCGCCAGATCCGTTCTGAGATAGAGATAATCGAAATTATCCCTATCCTGCTCGGGAACCAGGCCGGCAGAGGCGAGCATATCGCGGTTCTTTTCCAGGAAAGCCGGAGATATGAGCTTCCACAAATCGTGATCCTGAAACAATTCGTTCACGATTTCGATGCCGGTTTTACAACATGGAGTGATAAAAAAACGCTTACCATCCCGTTCGCCGGATATAATCAGCACTTCGTCTTTTAACGACGCTTTATACCCGTACCTATGCCGAAATAGATACAAACCGGCAAATGTGTATTCCGAGACGCCGTCGGGGAGCTTTACTAAATGAGGGAGCAATTCGCGCGCCATTTCGAGGGAAAGAGGGGCGAAATTAGGGTAGGAAGGCAAAGAAGTCATATGTATATGGTACTCTTTTAGCATCAAAACGGCAAGTTGACGGGCGGATTCAAATATCGTACTCTGATTCGGACTATGCACAGCACATCATTTCAGGAACGACTCCTTGAGCGTTTCGTAACATACGCGGCGATCGGAACACAGAGCAGCAGCGCCTCGGCGGAAGCGGGCGTTTTTCCCTCGACTGATAATCAAAAAGCCTTCGCGCGAACGCTCGCGGAGGAACTGGAGAATATCGGAGCGGAAAACGTCCATCTCGACGATTTCTATTATGTACATGCGGTGATCCCGGCCTCTGCGGGGAAGGAGAATCTTCCTTCCTTCGGACTATGCGCGCATATGGATACGGCAAGCGACGCCCCGGGAGACAACGTTAAGCCGCTGGTCCACCGCGGATGGAACGGCGCGCCGATCCTTTTACACAACGGATTTTCCATTGATCCGGCGAGCGATCGCGATCTGGCAGGCTGCATCGGCGATACGATTATCACTTCGGATGGAACGACGCTTCTGGGAGCCGACGACAAGGCAGGCATCGCGGGGATCATGACTCTGGCGGAAGTGCTTCTATCAAACAAGGAAATTCAACACGGTACCATAGAGATCCTATTCAGTCCGGACGAAGAAACCGGTCACGGAATGGACCGCATCGACCTCTCCAAGCTGAAATCGAAAGCATTCTACACGGTAGACGGAGGCCAGCTCGGCGAGGTGGAATCGGAGTGCTTCAACGCATGGAGAGCGGATATTGTCTTTACCGGAAAGGCGGCGCACCTCGGATCAGCGCGCGGAAAAATGATTAACGCGCTCACCATGGCCTCGAATTTCATCTCTGATCTTCCATCGGCGGAAGCGCCGGAAACGACAGACGGATACGGCGGATATTTCTGTCCGCTGGAGCTCCACGGCGGGGCCGAAAAAGCCGAATTGACCGTCTATCTCAGAGACTTTTCCGCGGAAGGAATGGAAAATAGGCTTAAGCGGATCGAAGTGTTCGCTAAGGCCGCCGAAGCGCGCTATCCCGGTTCTACGGTGTCGGTCAAAACGCTGTGCCAATATAAAAACATGAAAGAAAAGCTCGATCAAAATCCGAGAATTCTCGAACTGCTCAATTCGGCGGTCGAGAGAGCCGGAGTGACGCCCGTCCACAAACCGATCCGGGGAGGAACCGACGGTTCCAGGCTCACTGAAATGGGCATCCCGACGCCGAACATCTTTACCGGCGGGCATAACTATCATTCGCGCACCGAATGGGCCTCGCTGTCCCAAATGACGGCGATGGTCAACACATTAATCGAACTCGCAAAACTCTGGGGAGAATAACAATGTACCAATACCTGATCGAAGGCGGGTTTCCGCTGAAAGGGACGATAAAAGCCAGCGGAAACAAGAACGCCGCCCTTCCCTGCATCGCCGCGGCCCTCCTTACAGAGGAGAGAGTAATCCTCAGAAACCTCCCGGACATCGAAGACATGCACGTTATGCTCGAGATCTTCGCCGCGCTCGGAGGAGAAGTCGAAAACATCGGAGCGAACGACTACGCCCTGCGCATACAGAAAGTCGAACGCAACGATATTCCGCTGGACCTTTCAAAGAAAATCAGAGCCTCGATCCTCTTCGCGGGCCCGCTGCTTGCACGTTCGGGAAAAGCGGTTCTCCCGCCTCCCGGCGGAGACGTCATCGGCAGAAGGCGTCTCGACACCCACTTTCTTGCCCTGACGGAACTGGGAGCCCGGGTGGATATCGACGGACAATTCACCTTCACTGCGAACAAACTCATCGGCCAGGATATTTTTCTCGACGAAGCTTCCGTCACCGCGACGGAGAACGCCGTTATGGCGGCCGTGCTCGCCGAGGGAACCACGATAATTACCAACGCGGCCAGCGAGCCCCATGTGCAGGATGTATGCAAAATGCTCAATTCCATGGGCGCGAAGATCTCCGGAATCGGTTCGAACATTCTCACCATTAGCGGAGTCCAGGCTCTTTCCGGCACGGACTATAAGATCGGGCCCGATTTTATGGAAATCGGCTCGTTCATAGGCCTCGCCGCCGTTACCCACGGCAGCATAACAATCACCGATATCGAGCCCGCTGACATGCGGCCGATCAGGCTCGCTTTCGGAAAACTTGGCATCCGCTGGAACATCGAAGGAACGACGCTGACGGTTCCCACGCAGCAGGACCTTCAGATCAACAGCGATCTCGGCGGCATGATCCCGAAAATCGACGACGCGCCCTGGCCCGGATTTCCGCCTGATCTCACAAGCATCATGACCGTCGTCGCCACGCAGGTCGAGGGAACCGTTCTCATTCATGAAAAAATGTTCGAATCGAGGATGTTCTTCGTCGATAAGCTGATCGGCATGGGAGCGCGGATTACCTTGTGCGATCCCCATCGAGCCGTCGTCTCCGGGCCGAGCGTCCTTCACGGATCCGATCTGGTATCTCCTGACGTCCGGGCGGGCATGGCTATGGTCATCGCAGCGCTATGCGCTCGGGGCGAGAGCGTTATCCGCAACGTATACCAGATCGAGCGGGGCTACGAAAATCTGACGACGCGCCTCAAATCCCTCGGCGCCAAGATAGAACGAATATCGTCCTGCTGACGATGCGGCTCATGCGTTCCGGGAAAACTACTCGGTGCGCTGAGCGAAAAAGAGGGCGGAAACTCCGAACAAACCGGCAAAAAGCACAGCCAATATCAAAATAATCGGCTGGGACGGAAAAACCTGCACGATGTGGGATATAACGATCCGCGCAAGATACCGAACCGTCTCGACCGCATAGATGCACGCAAAGGGAAAAAGCGGTACCGCTATAACCCACCATGCCTTGAAAAGACTGTTCTGCCCGAGCCGGTATCTCCAGGCGAGAACCAGGGCAAACACAGCTAAAATCATAAGAAGAAAGGGTTCCGACAGGCGGCTTATCAATTCGATCGACAACTCATGTTTCGGGAAGCCATAGAGTTCGCTCCGGTTTATAAAGCGGATTATGTCTGCCAGCTGCATTGTCCTGATTCCGCGGTTCGCGGAAACCACAAGGGCGAAATCATCATACGGCATATCAAGAACCTGGATTGCCGATTCCGCTTCCGAAGGAGAGCCCTTTTTAACGATGGGTCTCCAAGTAACTCCTTCAGACTCCCTGGACACTGCGCGAAGCAAAACCTGCGGCCTCTCCTTGCCGTCCATCCCCCTGGCCGCGAACATTTTTGCATACGGAGTTTCGAAATGAAATCGGATCGAACCGTCCTTTTCAAGACGAACAAGCTCGAATCCCCGCAAATACGCCATATCGCGTCCGGACGACCGCAAATACGTGATTCCCCTGACGAATACATAGTCGGCAGACCCGTCCGGATGATGCATCGTGAAAAAAACATCGCGCGATGATTCGAAAGGCCGCGCGTTTTCGGTCTCGTCTATGAAAAAATGCGTCTCTGCCAAAGCGTTAAGCGATATGACCAAGAAACGATCAACATCGGTATCGATGCGCCCGTCTATCGATTTTATCCGCTCCTGCAGTTCCGAAAATATATAATACGCTCGAAGGGCGTCGCCGGATTGAAGAGCCGAATAGCCCGCGAGCTTGTCGGAATACACGCTCTTCTCTTCCGAATCGATAAAACGGCTGGAACCCTCGCCGATCTCGTTCCAGGCATGCGCGGCATAATCCATCGCCGCGATTTTATTCGGATCGGTATCCGAGGCCAGGGACCACGCCTTCATGGCGTAATAATGCGCCGCAAAATAATCCCGTTCCTCCAGCGCCTGTTCAGTCTTCTTCAACAATTCCAGAACCCCGAAAGAATCGGCTCCCGGGGGAATCAGATCGAGCGGCTTTACGGGAACGCTTGCAACTTCTGCGATGCGCCCGGCAGTATCCGCCCGCGAATACCGTATGGATTCGAGAAGCTTCTCCGCTTCCGAGCTTTTCTTCCAAATTTGAAGAGCCGAGAGCGCGGCGCGTTCTCCTTCGTCGTAATCGCCCGAAGATTCGGCCGAAATACCCAAATGAATAAACTCGCGGTAATCGTCCGATCTTGATCGGTATTGAATCAGTGAAGACTCGAGAGAAGGAGCGACTCCTTCGTCGAGGATCACCTGAAAGGCGACGCAGCCCAGAAAAAGCAGGAAGGCTCCCTTCAAATACTTTAAAAAGCGGGGCGACCAGCGCACATGAGGATCTTCCGCCGCTTTGCCGAAAGAAAGCGCATACCCAAGCAAAATGCCGCTGATCATAAGAGCGGGAAAAAAACGTATAAATAGAAGGAAGGCCTCGTAAAGCCGGTGATTCAGAATAAACGGTTCGATCAGCGACTCAGGAGCCGGGGACACAAACGTCCACAGGAGAGAAGCGCACAACCCGATGATGAAATGAGCGAGCAATACCGGGAGCGTTTTCGCGGTCTCAGTCATACAGCGGCCTCTCCGAAGCGGACGTGACGCCGCGCCGCACTGCGAAAACTATGCCGACGGCATGCAACGCAAGAGCGAAAACAGCGAGAAATAGCGGATACATATAGGCTTCAGGGAGATAGTTCCCGACCGCTTCCTCGAAAAAATTCACCTTCCGCTCATACACTACCACTCTCCATAAAGTAAAAAACGCCCGCAATACAGCGAATAGGCAGACCGCGTTTAAAAGACGCCAGCTCGACCATAGCGTACAGGCGAATAAGGACAATATGAAGAAAAAGCATACGCCTGTTTGAAGCCAATATGCATAGGCATCCTCGTACCACAATCTGTAAAAAGTATGGGACATCAAATGGACATCAGAAAGCAGAGCGGAAATGAACGGAGGCTGCCGCAGACCGACGAATGAGGACTTATCGACTACAAGAGCGTGCATCGGATTTGCCTCGCCGTCAGGAAGGATTGTACGTGTTCCAGGAACATACGCTGCAGTCTGATACACCGAGAAGACCTCGTCTTCGGCGGTTTTCTCGTTCCGTACAACAGCAAGAGAATTCAGATCTCCGGCTGGAGTTTCCGAGAACCAAATCCACCGATTTCCCAAAGAATGATGAATGACTCCCGATGACGGCAATCTCTCGGAATAAATACGGGCCGAATCTATCAATTCAGCCCTGGCAGGAGCATATTCCGATAGAAGGGTGAACGACGCAGGAATTGCCCAGAAAACCAGCGCAGTTGAGAACAGAACAAAAAGAACGATTGAAACAGATACAAGCACCCTATGACGCATTATGTACAGGAAAAGGGTTGCGGTCGCAACAAGAGACGCTGCGGGAAACAGCTGCAAGCCCTGATATATGATTTCTCCGAGAAAAAATGCATAACGCCCCTCCAAAAGAAGCTGCATCTGCAGGACATTCCCCAAAACCGAGAAAAGAGCTAATACTCCGATCCATAAACCCAAATAGGCTAAAAATACAATGGGCAGCATCAGGGTGTTTTTCATATGCTCAAGCCTAACATGAGCATTAGGCGATTTCAAGGACTTTTATTTACAGGATAAAGATTTCTTACCAAAAGGGCACAAGTTATCCACAACTTGTCCCGGGAAAAAACACATAGATTTTTACTATTTCTTTGTTAAGCATGAACTTATAAAAAATGTACGGTTTTCTTTACAGAAACCAAGACAAATGCTTATTTCTATACTATACAAAGACTTAGCAAGTTCTTTTTTTTACTACAAAAAGTCAAGTAGGTATAATAAAAAAAATCCTTCTTTTTGTTACATTTTTTTATGAATTTAGTACAGGTTTGTACACAAGTTATCCACACCCGCGACGAGAAGAGATTCACATCACAATCGAAATCTTCTGTCAACAAAAAAAAAGCCGAAAGTCTTACGACTTTCGGCGAACAGGCAACATAAAAAATTACCCAAGAAAAACCTGGCCGTTATTATCAATAGCCAGAATCGTCTTGCATTCTGAACACCGGAATCGGCCGGCTTTGGTGGCTTTCAGTTTTTTCGAGCAAATCGGACAAGCGAAAATCTTCGGAAACACTTCCGATTTCACTTCTGTTCCGCTCGTCTTAAAGAACTGGATGGAGTCGGCTAAGGAATCCTTAATATTGAAGAATTGAGAGAATCCGAGAAGCTGAAAAACCTCGTAAACCTTCGGCTGAATCTCAAGAAGAACTACGTCTCCGCCCTTGGGTTTTACCGTCTTCAGGAACGCGGTGAAGGATCCGATGCCGGTTGATGATACATAATTCAGAGCGCCGCAGTTGAACACGAGTCTGGTGTAACCTGACTCCACTACTTTAGAAACGCGCTTTTGAAAGAAACTGGAATTATAGGTATCGATATATCCATTCAAGTAGAGAACTACACAATTCTCAATTTCAGAGATTTTCTCCAGACGGATTTTTAGACTATCATCTTTTTCTTCATCAAATCCTGGAATGATGGCGTTATTGTTCATATATCTCCTACCGTCCAGATTATCGGCATTTTCTCCAATATCATTACTATAAACACATACAAAAAAATTGTCAAATAAGACCGGGAGCCCAACCTTTATCGACAGGCAACAAAACCCCATTATACACGGAATTCTCCATCAGCATAAGGGCTGCATCCGCAATTTCAGAGACCTCGACGAGCTTTCCGTCCGGGTTTTTAGAGCCGAGACTGCGAATCTGTTCAGCATCGAGATACTCTGTTCTCACAAGCCCCGGACAAATGCCGTTGCATTGTATTCCTTCCGCAGCGTACGAAAGGGCTACGGAACGCACCAAGGACGTTATTCCTGCCTTAGCCGCGGCATACGCGGCGTTTGTCCGCGCCCCTCGCGACGTGTCCGTCCGAGTTCCTCCGAAAAGGAGAATTCGGCCCCATCCCCGGGAAAGCATATACGGCAGAGCGGCTGAAACAAGAGCCCCGGGAAGGGAGAGATTTGAAGAAACGACGTTCAGCCACTCTTCCGGACTTGTTTCATGCAGGGGCTTCTGTAAAAAAGGCCCCCAGGATGCACAGAGTATATCCGTTTGTTCGGCTAAATTCAGGACTTTTCGCCATTCTGCACTGTCGGAAAGATCGATCTTTCTGCAATCGAAACCAGGGACCGAATGCCTGCCGACCAGAATCGCTTCTGCGCCGCGATCCTTCAAAGATTGCGCAATTCCGAACCCTATTCCGCCGGTGCCACCGACGACAAGAACTTTTTTACCAGATACGCTCGAAACCATTTACAAAAGATAACGCATCAATATTGACATAACAAGGGCATTACGGGAGAATTCGCGCGTGAAACCACTACCATGCGTTATCGTACTCTGCAGACCGGAAGAAAGCAGAAACATCGGTTCAGTTTGCAGGGCCATGAAGAATATGGGATGCGTACAGCTCCGCATCGTCGGAGAAAAGAAAGATTTCGACGAAACGCAGGTTAAAACGCTTGCCGTTCATGCGCCGGAAATCTGGGAAGGGGCGGAGTTTTTCCCTCCTTCCGTGGAAGGCTTGAAGCAAGCGCTGGCAGACTGCAGCATCGCCGCAGGAACTACGAGGCGGATGGGCCAGAAACGCAAGTCTTGGGGGATGACGCCGGAACAATTCGCGTCCTTCGCGGCTTCCCATGAAAACGGCCTCGCCGCGGCGGTATTCGGAAACGAACGAACAGGCCTGACCGACGAAGAGCTTGAATGCTGCACCCTTGCGCTGAACATTCCGTCGAGCCCGGATTTTCCGTCTTTGAATCTCTCGCACGCGGTTCAAGTGGTTGCATACTCCTTGTTCCGCGCCTTTGAAACGCGAGGCAGGGGGTACCAGCCGATTTCCCTCGACAGGCTGAACGCGCTGTCGGAGAACCTCAGCGGACACCTTTCGCATATCGGGTTATATCGCCATTCCGGAAAAGAAGAAAACGAGCGGTTGTTGACCGGCATTCTCTCGCGAGCCGCGCTATCGGAGGGCGAGGCGGCGCACCTGGAAGCTCTGTTTCAGAGAATCGCCTATATTAAAACTGGATCAGATCAGGATCGATGAGGCATGAGTCGGAATCCGCCGCCGCGCGGCGCAAGCATTGAAACAACTGCCGGACATTTCCCGGCCATTCATGCTTCATGATTTTTCTCAGCGCCGAATCGGAGAGATTCTTCCCGAGAGCGCCGAGGCAGTGTCCGGCCAGCAGAGGAATATCTTCCCGCCGTTCGCGAAGAGGGGGAATTTTCACTCGCAAACAATCGATCCTGAATAACAAATCTTCCCGGAACCGCTCGGTCGATTCAGCATCGCCGATTTTTGCGTTTGTCGCGCAGACCAGCCGGCACGATACTTTTTTCTTCACCGCCGAACCGACTCTTGTGACGCAGCCCTCTTCGACCGCGCGCAGAAATCTGGGTTGAATGGCGACCGGCATAGTTCCGATTTCATCAAGAAAAAGAGTTCCCGTATCTGCACGTTCGAAGCATCCGGGAAGGTCCTTGGAGCCGGTATACCCGCCGCGGAGCGAACCGAATAAAAAGGTTTCAGCAAGGGACTCAGGAATGCAGCTGACGTTCACCGCCTCGTAGGGACCGTTAGCCCTGATCGAAATATCATGCAATAGCCTGGCCGCAAGGTCTTTTCCGCTCCCCGTCTCGCCGGTAATAAGTACGGGATGGGGCAAGGACGCATACCGTTTCAATCGGGAGCGGACATCGCGAATAGCAGGGCTTATTCCCAGCAGAATTCGGGAGCACAGCGCTTCCTTATCGGCTTTTTCGCATGAATTGAGAACAGAAGTTTCGTTCCGGCGGGAATCGAGAACGGCAGATACGGCATGAATAAAACTGCGTACATCGCCCGACAGGGATATCATGGTAACCAGGCTGCTGGTTGCCGCACGTTCATGAGCTTGGGGAAATCCGCCGCGGCAAACCAGAAATAAATGGGGAGCCTTATCGAGGCGGGTTATGAAACTGCACAAATCATATAAATCGATTCCCGAAACATCCAAATCTACGATTGCGGCGTCCCAATGTTTTTCTGAAAGCAGCTTGTATGAGTCGCGAGGGTGTTCAACAGAATACACTTCCCATATTCTTCGGGCGACAGCGACAAGAGCGAGAAGATGCGCTTTGGACGAAGACAGAACAAATACCTGTTTCATGGTCCTCCATCGCTACCGGAAGACCGTGAACAGCCGGGATCAGGAACGGGCGGTTCTGAAAATCCGATATGCTAAAAGCAGGATGTTATACCACAAATATTGGAATATTCTAAAGAATCTTAAGGGATTTTTAAGAAGCAGGGGAAAATATTCCAATCCGCGCTCAAAGGTCTTCTCGGATACCCGCCGCTTCCGGTCGGAAAAAACGTCGATCACATCGCGGCTCCAGAGGAATATTCCAGTGCGAAAATTCTTTCTGTTGCGATGCACCCACCGCTGTCCTCCGGGCATCCGGTCTCCGATGAGAACAAGAGACGGCTGGGCTTTGGCTATCGCGGTGAGAATGTTTTTTTCCATAGTTCGGTGATATCCGCCGGCAAACCGGCCGACGATGCCCAGATGAGGGAACGTACTCCGCACGTTTCTTTCCGCCTGCATCAGGCTCCGGTGCTGACCGCCGAGAAGATAGAGAGTTTTATAGTATTTTTCAAGGGTGCCGAGCACTGAAATCAAGAGCGAAAAAGGATAATAGCGAACCGGTTTTTTCTTCTTGAGGAAGGCGGCGCCGCGGATCAGGCTCTTCGAGACAGGAAGCACCAGGGCGGCGGAGGTCACCATCGACCGGAATTCGCCGCGACGGCGCGCGCGAAGCACGTCCCAGAGGGAAACCAGCATTATCTGTTGGGGACCTTCGCGCGAAAGGAGTTCCAATATCGTCTGTTCGAGATCCTCGGGAGGCACTATATCCAGAGGAACCCGCATAAAATCTATTCTTTCAACTGCCACTTTTCAGACTCCGTCAGCAATACCTGAACCGCCGCTATTCCATACAAGGCGGCCGTTTCGGCCCGCAGCACGTTTGTATTGAAATGCAGTCGATTAAACCCGGCGACGGCAAGAAGCTCCAATTCCCGGGAAGTCATTCCGCCTTCCGGGCCGATAGCTATTGCCGTCAACGAGGGTCCCCCATCACAATACTCATGGAGAGTTTTTCGCGCAAGGGGGGCCTCGGTTAAAACCAGGGACAGGCATTTCGATCGGTCGACGGATTGAGCGGAAAGAAAAGAATCCCAGAATTTCGGCATTGAAACCGATTCAACCGGATCGGCCAAATAGGTGCCTACCGGCGAACCGCTTTGCTGGCGGGCTTCCTTCGCGATGCGCTCCCACCGGGACGCTTTCTCTCCCCCGATATCCCGTGAATCCTTCACCAGCGAACGCTCTCCCACGACAGGAATTATCGCGCAGACGCCGGCTTCAGTTGCCTGCCTCACGACTTGATCCATTTTCGGACCCTTTAGCACCCACTGAAGCAAAACGATCTTGGGAAACCCTTCGGCGGGAGCGGCAAGGGGAGGCATCGAGCGTCCGATTACCGGATCTACGTAGCAGGGATTCCCTTCGATGTCGAGACAGGAAAGCTGTATGGAACGGGCTTTCCGGTCTACCAGCAGAACTGTAGCTACCGAAAGCCCTCCGCCGGGAAGCCTCACATCGAGATGGTCGCCGGGGGCAACCCGCAACACGTTCACCAGATACCGGTATGCCGGTCCATCAAGGGAAATCGTTCCGTCGGCCGCCGGAAGACGCTCAAGCACCAGCTGTCTCATCAGATTTCCTGATCGGTTGTATCAGCTTTCTCTTCCAGAGAGGCGGCGTTCTTTTCTTCCTGAAGTTCTCTTACCGTCTTCGTGCCGGGAAGCAGCGAGGGAACAGATCCCGACAACAGCAGTTCGATGCCCCGAGAAAGCTGGATGTCGTACTCCAGATCGTAGAGCGGGGCTATATGGGTTCTCCAATATTCCTGCTTGACCAGCTGCTTAAGCGTCCGGAGATTTACCGGGTACTGTTTTTGCAGCCGCAGGGCAAGATCGTCCGCGTCCTTGGACGAAAGGGCCGTCTTTCCCGCCACAAGATCTGCGAGCGCAGACGTTTGAAGCAGCTCGGTGAGGGCTTTTTCTTCTTCTTCCGTCAACTCGGGAGGAAGGATTTCAAGATCCGGGGGAATGCCCAGCTTGTCGATGTTCGCGTCGCTGGGGGTGTAGTACCGCGCCATTGTAATCTTCATCGCGTCCGAATTGAGAAGATCGATCACCTGCTGAACGGACCCCTTCCCGTAGGTGGTTTCTCCTACGAGATAGGCCATCTTGTAATCCTTCAACGCGCCGGCGAGAATCTCTGAAGCGCTCGCCGAGCCCCGGTTCGAAAGAACGACTATCGGAATATCATGAGAAAAGACGGTTTTCGCCTTAGACGCGCGGAATTCGCGGTTTTCATTGTTGATCCGGGACCGGGTAGAGACTATAACCCCTTCGTCTATAAACAGATTCGCGACGTCCACTACGCTTGTTATGAGGCCGCCCGGATTGTTTCTGAGGTCTATCAGCAGCCCCGTGCACGATTCTTTTTGAAAGAGGGAGAGCGCTTCTTTAACCCTCTCGGCGGTTAACGGAGTAAATTCGATGATCCTGAGATAGCCGATTCCGTTCTCCATCACCGAGTATTTAACCGTAGGCACCTCGATAAGAGCCCTCTTCAAGGTAACGGGAAATTCGAGCGCCTTTCCCCGGCGAAGCGTAATTGTCACGGTAGTTCCTACGGGACCGCGCAGAAGAGAGAGGACCCTTTCCATCGTAATATCGGGGGTATCGACGCCTTCTATCGAAAGAATAAGATCGCCCGGCTGAACCCCGGCTTTCCATCCAGGGGTATCCTCTATCGGAGAAGCGACCTCTACCCACGCCGGCTTTTCAGGCGTGGACACAAGGGGCTTGGTGATGGACAACCCAACCCCGCCGAAAGCGCCGGTGGTGGTGTCCTTAAGATTCATCCCCATCAGGCTTTCCGAATCGATATATGATGTATAGGGATCCTCAAGAGAATCCAGCATCCCCTTCATTGCGCCTTCATACAGCACTTTCGGATCGACTTCATCGACGTAATTCGACTGTATAAAGGAAAAAACATATTGAAAAAGCTGAAGATACCGGTCGGAGGAACGGTCTGAGCCTGAGTCCTGTTCGGCAAAGGCCGAAGGAGACGCGAGTACGAAAAAAAGGAGAGCCGAAGAAAAAAGAGCCGCTCCGAACCAGAGTTTTTTTGGATTCATGTTTTCATTGTCAGAGGAAGAAAGACCTTTGTCAAGCACGCCCATGCTACTGCCACTTGACCGGAGACCACATGTTGCGTAGACTTAAATACAATGCGGTTCAGATCGGTTTCCTTTCCCATCATGCTTTTTTATGAAATTGCGCGTCTAGGAATAATACTCAAACAGGGAGCTGCTTCCTTCGCCGGCAGCCTGCCGATTTCGTGGTACGCCGCCGCGGGGACGCTTGTTCTGGCGCCGGTAATTATCTTCCTTATAATAGCCGACGAAGAACGCTTTATCGGCTGGCTTCCGCTGCTCTGCCTCATCAAGGCCGCGGCGGTTCCGTCATTCGCGGTCTTCCTCTATCGCACCGCTCCGGAAGCGGTCATGCTTGTCTCGGCCGGAGACATTGCTCTCGCGGGAACCCTGCTGGCTGCGGTTTTATGCATTGCCGGCGACGCGTTCGTATTCATCTTTTGCTTGGGGAGACACCGTAGAGTATGCAAATAATTCCTGTCGCGAGCGGTAAAGGCGGCGTAGGCAAAAGCCTCCTCTCGGCAAACCTGGCGATCGCACTGGGTCAAGCCGGTAAAAAAGTGCTTCTCGCGGACCTTGATCTGGGAGCATCGAATCTGCATCTCGTCCTTGGAGTACAGGCGCCGAAAGCAGGACTGGGAACGTTTCTCACCGGTTCATCGTCTTTTTCGGACATCGTGCTGCCGACTAACTATCCGAACGTTTCCTTCATCCCGGGAGATTCTGAAATACCGGGGCTTACCGCCCTCCGGGCTCCGCAAAAAAACAGCTTAACGAAAAATTTTCTTTCTTCTAACGCTGACTATCTTATCCTGGATCTGGGAGCGGGAACGCACCTCGGCATCCTTGATTTCTTCCTGTTATCCGGACAGGGCATCGTCGTTACCGCGCCCTCTGTCACGGCGACGCTGAATGCCTACCTTTTTCTCAAAAACACCGTTTTCAGGCTGATGTACGGGTCGTTCAAAAAAGATTCTGCCGCATGGAAAAAACTGGAAGACCTGCGCCATGACAGCGCGGCCCTGCAGCGCATGTACATTCCCCGCATCATGGAAGAAATCGAAAAGGTAGATCCCGAAAGCGCCGCGAAATTCAAAAAAAAGGCGGCATCGTTCCGGCCTCGACTCGTCATGAACATGATCGACGATCCGAAAGACGCCGACAAGGCGCTGAAAATCCGCCGATCCTGCAAGGAATATCTGAATATCGATCTGGAACACCTCGGCGTGATATATAGAGATTCGATTCAGGATACCGCGCTTGCTTCCAGGCTGCCGGTCATCATTTACAAACCTCAGTGCATGCTCTCCCAGGCGGTGTACCGCATCGCCGACAAAATTCTGCAGGCTGAAACGGAGCCGATGGAAGACATCGCCGCCTTTTCGGACGACAGCTTCCAGGCCGCGGAAATGGAGGCGGCGATAGACCACGAGTCGCGCATGAACTACGTAGAAGAGCTTGTCGGAAGCGGAGCGCTCTCGATGGGAGATCTCGCTGAAACCATCAAATCGCAACAGTACGAAATTTCCGTGTTAAGAAAGGAAAACCTCCTGCTTAAAAATAAAATCTCCAAAGCCTTGCAGCAGGGCTTTATTCTCTAGCGGAGGAGACCGGACAGATGGCGCGAAATCTCTGGGATCTCTCATTCAATCAAAAAAGCCGTCGCTGGCATCTGACCGCTCCCGAGAACATTAAACCGGAGCAGCTGCCGACCCTTGAAGAGCTCAAAACCAGGACGGCCGAGCATAAGATTCATCCGCGCACCCTCCTGTCCGACGATGTTCTCGAGCGAAGCCTGGAAAAAGCGCGGAACATGCCCGGCGAAGCGATATCGTTCCCCGTTGTTCTGGAACCGACCTTCGACGTTCGCATTTCCGTAGCACCCGAGAAAACAAGCGCGACCTTGTATATCCGAAAATCAGACGATCCGAAAAACCCGATCGACCTGAAACTCATCTCCACCGTATTGAACAATAGCCGGCTCGTCGGGATGAACCCGGAAAAAATTCAGGCAGCGATCGCGGAATTCAAAGACTCGGACAATATGGAGCTTGCAAATCTCGTGTTGGCGCAGGGAACACCGCCTGGCAGGGGAAACGAAAGGGAGTTTGTGCCTCTTTTTGAACCTTTGCCCGACGAGCAGAAAAACGTTCTGCTAAAACGTTTGATAGACGCGCGGAATACACGCGCCTCTGCGTCGAACAAACCGCAAGTCGCCTTGAATTCGGAGACAGTGCTAGCCCCGGTTGAAAAGGGCGTCGTCGTTTTTTCGTTTTCGCCCATAGAACCGGGAACGCCCGGGATCGACGTCTATGGAAAGGAAATCCCGGGATTGCCGGGAAATGATCCATTCATCCATCTCCATGGAGGCTTGAGCCTCGGACCCTCGGGCGTAAAAACCGAGAGGGAAGGTCTTCTGATTACTTCCGGCACGGGACACGAGCTTCGAGCTGAGGTAGTCAGCTGCAAGCACGCGGAAGCAGAGATCTCCGTATCTGAAGACAAAATGACGGCTTTCCTGAAAATAACCCCCGAGATCGGGGCGGGAACTCCGCTCGATATAGAACTGGTCAAACAGGCGATTTCAAAGGAATCCATAAAAGGCTCGCTCAATTTCGAAGCGCTGGAAAAGGACATCCAAACCGCGCGGAATCTTCGCAAATCCCTTGATATCATACTTTTATCCGGTTTGCCGGCCGTCAAGCCTAACGGAGTCCGCCTGGCATGGAAAAAACACCCCGGTAGCGCCGATAAACCGGCGCTGATCAACGCCGGAGACGAAATTGTGATTACAGAAACGCTGCCTGCGGGATCCGACGGCGTCGATGTATTCGGAACGGTAACGCCGGCGAATCAGGCGCAGGAAACGCGCGAACCGGACCACGACGAAAGCATCTTGAAGGAGCCGCACGGACAGGGATTCCGCTATGCCGCAGCGACAGGCGGCCTGCTCGTTCAACATGAAGGCAAGCTCAAGGTTTCGAAACAGTGGCGGATCGACGGAGACGTTGCGGAAGAG
Organism: Teretinema zuelzerae; assembly: GCF_021021555.1. Lineage (NCBI taxonomy): Bacteria > Pseudomonadati > Spirochaetota > Spirochaetia > Treponematales > Treponemataceae > Teretinema > Teretinema zuelzerae. Next base: position 1,279,079 of record NZ_JAINWA010000001.1, read on the forward strand.
AATGGAGACATTGCCTTCCCTGGAGATATCGAAATAGCGGGCAACGTCGGAAACGGCCGATCCGTCAGGGCCGGGGGCGACTTGCAGGTTTTCGGGAACGCCGAAGTCGCGTTAATATCCGCGGACGAATCCGTTCGAATGCAGGGCGGAATCAAAGGAAAAGGACGGGGCACCGTCTGGGCGAAAAAAGAAATATATCTCCAGTACGCGGAGAATTCGCGCATCCTCGCCGGAGGCAACATCAGCATCGACAACTATTGCTTCCAATGCACCGTTAAAACTAACGGAAAAATCATCATGCAGGGCAATCCGGCAGTTCTTCTCGGCGGAAACATCAGAGCGTCCCAGGGGCTCGAGGTCTTCGAACTGGGATCCTCGAAAACCATACGTACAAGCATCTCCTTCGGCCAGAATTACCTGGTCAGCGACCAGATAGAAGTGTGCGAGCGGGAAGTCGTTAAAATCAAGGAAACAATCGACAAAATCGACGCAGAAATGAAGCGCACCGCCAATACAAACCCGAGAATTCACGAACTGAGGCGAACCAAGCTCGAGCTCATGAAGCGCAACGACAAGCTGACGGTTCGAATTTTTACGCTGAAAGAACAGTTTGAAACGCACATCATTTCTTCAATACGGGTCGAAAACACTGTATACCCGGGCGTGATCCTTGAAAGCCACGGCAGATACCATGAAGTACGCGAACAAAAGAACCATGTCATTTTTTATTTTGATCTTGCCACCGGACAGATCATCTGCAAACCCATAGAAAACGAGTGAGGCCGCCATGTTATTGTACATCACCTATCCTTCATGGATAACGCCGGAGATAATACCCGGAATTCCGCTGCTTCGATGGTACGGGCTCATGTATCTTGTCGCGTTCACGACAGCTTGGGCATTGTTCCGCTTCCAGGTTAAGGCGGGAGACCTTCAAAAAGCTGAAAATCGTTCGCAACCGGTCACAGACGACGAAGTATTGAGTTTTTTCACCTGGGGCATCACCGGACTATTGATCGGCGCGCGGATTTTCGCGACCCTCGTCTACGATCCCTCAGGCGACTACTGGATGCGGCCCTGGCTGATTTTCTGGCCCTTCGGAAAAGACGGTTCCTGGACCGGATTGCAGGGAATGTCCTATCATGGAGGGTTCATAGGCGGCATGATCGGCATGATCCTGTGGGCGCACCGCTACAAAAGAAGCTTTCTCGCCTGGTGCGACACCATGGGAGCATCAATACCGCTCGCCTACACCTTCGGGCGCCTCGGAAATTTCCTTAACGGCGAGCTCTACGGAAGGGTAACAACCAGCCCGCTCGGAATGATATTTCCCGGAGCTCAGCGATTCCCCCTTTCGCAGGACTGGGTAAAGAAAACAGCCGACGCCCTCGGGATGGTCATACCCGAAGGAGCGCAGCTCGTGAACCTGCCGCGCCATCCGAGCCAGCTCTACGAAGCCTTCTTCGAAGGAATCTTCCTGTGGGCTCTCATCTGGCTCGTTTTCCGGAGAAAAAGACCCTTCAACGGATTCATAACCGCCGTCTATACGATCGGCTACGGAGCAGTCCGCTTCGTCATCGAATATTTCAGGGAACCGGACGCGGATATCGGCTACAGGATTACGGCAAACGGCCAGCCCTCGCCGACATATCTGAACGAGTCCCTTCTGAATCTATCAACGGGCCAGATTCTCTGCCTCGTGATGATCGCGGCGGGCACGGCGTTTCTTGTCGTTCGTTTTCTGCAAACAGCCGGAGAAAGAAAAGACCATGGATAACAACAGAACGCACCTCATGAGCGAATTTAATGATTATCTAGACGAGGTGAGATCGGGATTGTACCGCCTGCTGGAATTCAGCCAGGACGATTGGTCCGAAAAAAAAGACCTCGCGAAGCGCGAGGTCCAGAATGCGATTAACGAACTGAGAATCCGGGTCGAGAACCTATAAAGCCGGGAACCGCCGGCCGGGAACCTCAGGCTTCCCGAGCCGGAAACGCATCCAACCTTATTTCCTCAGTACCGCTGCCAACGCTTCCGCGGTGAAGCCGAGATGCTCGGCGACCTTGTTCGCGGGGCCGGACTCGCCGAAGCGTTCGATGGAGAAGTTGTCGGAAGCGTCGCGCGTCCAGCCTTCCCATCCCATGCGGATGCCGGCTTCCGCCGTGACGATTCGCACGGAGTTCTTCGAACCGCCTACGATGGCGTTGCGGATTACTTCGCTCTGGGATTCGAACAGCTCTTTGGAAACCACTGAAACGACCCGGATCTTCTTGCAGGGAACGAGATCGGCGGCGGCAAGGGCGAGGGACACCTCGGAACCGGTCGCGAGAACAGTTACATCCGGAGAATCGGAACCCTTGCGAACAATGTAGGCTCCGCACTCGATCGTGTGCTTCCAGTCCGGATCGTCTTTCGGGAACACCGTAATGTTCTGCCGGGTGAGAGCGAGGCATACCGGTCCGTCTTTTCGGGCGAGAGCCATCTTCCATGCGTAGGAGGTTTCCTCGGCGTCTGCGGGGCGAAGCACCCAGACGTTGGGAATGCCCCGGAGTGAGGAAATGGTTTCAACGGGCTGATGGGTCGGGCCGTCTTCGCCTACATAGATGGAGTCGTGTGTAAGCACGTAGATCGCCGGCAGCTTCATGAGGGCGGAGAGCCTGAGAGCCGGGCGCAGGTAATCGGCGAAGATCAGGAAGGTCGCGCAGAACGGGCGCAAGCCTCCGTGGAGCTGAATGCCGTTGGTGATGGCGGCCATGGCGAACTCGCGGATGCCGAAGTGAAGATATCTTCCGTCGCGGTGTTCTGCGGAGAAGGCGGCCGTGTTTTTTATGCCTACCGCGTTCGGACCCTGCAGGTCGGCGGAACCGCCGACAAGATTCGGAAGAACCGCGGCGAAAGCGTTAAGCGCGTTGTTCGAAGCGGTGCGGGTAGCCAGGCTGTCTCCGGTCTTGACGGGAGGAAGAACAGCGGCGTTCAGGCGTGCGTTATCGATACCGCCTTCGGCAAAAAAAGCATCCCATTCGGCGCGGAGCGCGGGGTTCGCCTTCGACCAGGCGTCGAATACGGACTTCCACGAGGCTTCGGCGGCCGCGAAATCGGCTTTGCGCGCGGCGAAATAGTCGTAGGCGGCGGGAACAACCTGGAAATCCTTTGCGGGATCAAGGCCGAGCGCAGTCTTCGCCGCGGCGATTCCTTCCGCGCCGATCGGCGCACCATGAGCTTTCGCGGTGCCGGCGACGGATGCGGCGCCCTTTCCGATGACGGACTTCAGCATGATCAGAGAGGGTCGGCCGTCTGCCTTCGCCTGTTTCACCAGACTCTCGATGCCGGCATAGTCGTACATGTCTCCGCGGAGAACCTGCCAGCCGTACGAAGCGTAGCGCGCCGCGACGTCTTCGGAGAAGGAAAGATCGGTCGAGCCATCGATGGAGATCTTGTTTTCATCATAAAAAACGATGAGTTTTCCAAGCTTCAAGTGCCCTGCGAGGCTCGAAGCTTCCGAGGAGATTCCCTCCATCAGGCAGCCTTCGCCGACGAGAGAATAGGTGTAGTGGTCGACTACCGTGTGCGCGGCAGTGTTGAAACGAGCCGCCAGCATGGACTCGGCGATCGCCATTCCGACAGCGGTTGCTACGCCCTGGCCCAGAGGGCCGCTCGTCGATTCGACGCCTTCGGTATAGCCGTACTCGGGATGTCCGGGACACTTAGAGCCGATTTGTCTGAAGTTCTTGATGTCGTCCATCGACACCTTATATCCTGATAGATGCAGAATTGAGTAGAGAAACATCGATCCATGGCCGGCCGACAGCACGAATCGGTCCCGATTCTTCCATTCCGGGTCGGCGGGATTGTGATTGAGTATCTTGCCGTAGAGGACGGCCGCCAGCTCGGCTGTTCCAAGAGGGAGGCCGGGATGGCCGGAATTCGCCTTTTGGATGGCATCCATTGAGAGGCTGCGGACCGAAAGGGCGACAGCGTCTAGTTCTTTGCTCATTGCGTAGACTCCTTATAATAATTCTTTGATTGCGTGGATAAGCTCCGATGTATCGGGCTTTTGCTTCAGAAGGGCTCTGAACGAATCTTTTTGAAACAAAAAGGAAAGACGGGACAGCGCCCGCAGATGGGAGCCCGATCCGGAAGACAGAATCATAAATAGCACATAGACCGGTTTCCCGTCCATAGCGTCGAAATTGACCGGCTTGTCGAGAAAACAGATGAAAATGCGTTCGTCCTCTTCAGCATGGACGAGAGGAGTTCTGGGATGCGGGAGCGCGATGCCGTTTCCGATCGACGTAGTCATCAAGCCTTCGCGCTCTATCAAGCCCGCAAGAAGGGATTCGCGGGAAACGCATGCGGGAAGAACAAGCTCGGGAATGACGGAAGCGAAAACATCCGCGGGAGTCGCTCCGGAAATATTGTAATACACTCCGCCGGTTTCGATCATTCTCACGATCGAATCAGATTCAGACATCAGGCTTCTCCTTCTTGATCACCGAGAAACGTTTCTTCTTCAACGAAGGCAGCGCTTCCATAATCGCCGTCCTGGTGTCGAAAAAGCTGTCTTCCATTCCTTCGATCGACGACCACAGAGCTTCGACGTCTCCGGACGTTTCCTCCGCATAGCCCTCGAGATTTTCGATAGCCGAAACGGTATGCGTCATCAACTGCCCGAGCACTACCGCGCCCTGTTCGGGGATGTCGTCCGGCCGTATGCCGCTATGCTGCAGTTCGAATATGGTTCGGGACAATGCGGAATGAAGGGCTATGTAGCGATTGCGCAGCACGCCGACTTCATTATCCGCGAAACGGTTATAGGTTTTGCCGAGCTCGTTTTTTCTCGATTCGAGAGCTCGTTCGATGATGGGAACGCAAAAATGCGACTGAATAGTCCCGAAGGGCAGAAGCCGCTTCAACAACGCGTCAGAGGCCGCTTCCCTCAAGTACAGGCTGTCCTTTACGTACGAATCCATGACGATGAGATTTACGGGCAGGCCCAGAAGAACGAAGGATTCCTCCAGCAAGGAGGAAGGAGATGCTATCAGAGTCATCGCCCAGGAGGATTGGGCGGGTATAACGGAACCCTTATGCCAAAGCCTCGTTTCGACGCCGTACGGCTCCATGTCCACACGTTCGGACCAGCCGAGCAGATCGCCGACCGGAACCGCGTTTTCGTTGAAAAGCAGTTCCTGGCCCAGAAAGAAGGAAAAGGCCAGCTGTTCATCCATGCTCGCCGAAGGGCCGATCGAATCGAACTCCTGAACAAGAGACTCTTCCAGCACGCCGAGCCATTCGTCCCGATCGGACTCCTCGGGAGCGGGCACAACGGAGAGTTCGAAAATTCCGCCGGCCCAATCGACAACTTTTGCGGCGAGAAAATCGCCCGCGCGGAAAACGCCGGACCAGTACACGTCTCGAACGTCTACCGCCATCAAACTGAAACACGACGGATCCGCGCCGTCCGAATCCGAGAAAAGAAGATCGTTCGCCGAATTATCGAGCGATAGATACTGAGGAACATATTCCTCGCCGAAGAAGGAATACAGAGGATAGGCTTCGTCGGGATCGGTTTCATACGGCACGCGCGGGAGTATTCGTCCGTTATGAATAAAGGTAAGTTCATGAGGAAGATACGAGGGATCTTGATAGGGAACCAGACGGGAGCCGGGAAGGAAAACGCCGGCCGCCAATTCTTTCTTGCCCGGACGAATCAATGCGGTCCTCCCGGTAAAGAGGCCGGCGCGGCTGATCCAGAGCGGCTCTTCTCCGTTCCAGGAGGGATTAAGATAGGCAAGCTGATTGTATGAAAGATAATCGGAAAGGTCTTCATAATTTTCCGCGGTTGCAGCTTCGCCCATGAATCGTAATAAGGCGGATAAGGGGAAAGGCTCGAGAGTGGACTCCAAAAAATCCATGAGAATATCATCAAGACGGTCTTTCATTACACTAAATACTATACCATTACACCCTCGCTGTACCAGTGCCCGAAGATACCCGCCGACAACCCGGAAGAGCCCAAAAATGTATCATTGTGACACAATCGATCAAGAAAATGTGACACAACAAGTGAAAAATGAAACAGAAATTATCCACAAAAAGCAAAACCATTCCAAGATAAAACGAAACAAATCCTTACATTACATAGAAATAAAACTAAACACCTATTGTCATCAAGTTGGCACGCATTTTGCTGATATATTAATGTCCGGTACGGACGCACATAACACAATACCATGGAGGTACTACCATGAACGCATTAAGCCTTTTTTCACCCTCTTTCGCATCAAACGTGTTGGACGCCTTTGACAGAGATTTCGGATTCGTTGCCCCGCTTCCCGCGACAACCACAGCGCCGCGAGTAGACGTGAAGGAAACGAAAACCGCCTACGTTATGGAAATGGATCTTCCCGGCATGACGGAAAAAGATGTGGAAATCAACCTGAAAGACAGGGTGCTTTCCATTTCTTCGCTGGAAGAAGCGAACAAGGAAGAGAAGAAAAAAGAGGACGGAGTCGAGTACCTGATTCGGGAAAGACGATCAACCTGCTTCTCCCGCCGATTCTCCCTTCCGGAAGACATCGACGCCGAGAAAGTCGAAGCGGACTTCAAGAACGGAGTACTCACCGTAAATATTCCCCGCAAGCCCGAGTCGCAGCCCAGGCAGATTCAAATCCGCTCCGCATAAACCACGAATAACCGTTCGTTAAGCCGGTCCGGCCTCCTCCCCGGGCCGGCTTTTTTTTTAATACGTGTTGCCCGGCGCATGCCGCCGGGTGTTCGCAGCCCGCTGAGTAAACCTCATCTCACGGATCTCTTTGAATCAATTTGCGAACGAGCTTGAAAGCCCTTCTTTTTTTCTATACACTCACCCGCCATGAACAACAACACGAAGAAAACATCTTTCTTGCCGGTTATCACCGGACTCTTTGTCGGCATCCTGGTTATTTCCAACATTCTGGCATCCAAAATGGTCCAGATCGGGCCCTTCGTCTTCGACGGCGGGACTCTCCTCTTTCCCCTGTCCTACATATTCGGCGACATACTCACCGAGGTGTACGGCTACAGGGAATCCAGAAAAGTCATTTGGACGGGGCTGATAATGCTGGTCCTCATGGCGGTAAACGTATGGCTCATCGGCTACCTGCCCGCGGAACCCAGCTGGGTATTTCAGGATGATTTCAACAACATCCTCATGCTGATGCCGCGCATCGTCATTGCAAGCATAGTCGCGTACTTCGCCGGCGAATGGTCGAACTCGGCGGTTCTTTCCCGCTTGAAAGTAGCGACGAAGGGAAAACGGCTGTGGACGCGCACCATCGGCTCGACGCTGGTCGGACAGCTTCTGGATTCGACGCTTTTCGTCTTCATCGCCTTTACCGGCATCTACCCGCTTTCTGTTCTCGTCGTGATGGCTCTTTCGAATTACCTGTTCAAAACGGTAATAGAAGTCGTATTCACCCCCGCGACCTATATCGCAGTCGGGTTCGTGAAAAAATCTGAAGGAATCGACGTCTACGACTATCAGGTATCCTATAATCCGCTTCCCGTAAAATAAAGCCCGCCAAAACCCTTCGCGAGAGCCGCTGTCTGCAAAGAAGAGACTTTCACAAAGGATGAAAATCCGGTATAATACCCGGATATGGGGAAAACCTTTGTTTTTGTGAACCAGAAAGGCGGGGTGGGCAAAACCACCTCAGCCATCAATATAGGCGCGTATCTTGCGCTGGAAGGCAAAAAAACCCTGCTGGTCGATTTCGACTCGCAGGGAAACATGACTTCCGGCGTGGGAGTGGACAGGGAAAAACCGACTGTATACGACCTGATGGCCGGAACTTCCCCTGCGGCCGAGGTTATACGCGAATCGGCGATACCCGGACTTTCCGTCATTCCCGCCTCGATAGACCTTTCCGGAGCGGCGATCGAACTCGTCGACCAGGAAGAACGCGAATACTTCCTGAAAAAAGCCCTTGCCCCCCTTCAAAGCACCTACGACTACATACTGATAGACTGCCCGCCCTCGCTTGGAATACTCACACTGAACGGACTCGTCGCAGCGGACGCCGTGCTTATCCCCCTGCAATGCGAATACTTCGCGCTTGAAGGGCTCACCCTCCTCCTGCAGACGGTAAAGCGCGTCCAGAAAACGCTGAATCCCGAGCTGGAAATCGGCGGCATTTTCTTTACCATGTACGACTCGCGCACGAGATTGGCCCAGGACGTCGTGCATCAGGTAACATCCTATTTTAAAGACCGGGTTTTCCGAACAATAATTCCGCGCAATGTCCGTCTTTCAGAGGCTCCCTCGCACGGTCTGCCGATTTGCAAGTACGACGCCCTGTGCGTCGGTGCGAGAAGTTACGAAAAGCTGGCGAAAGAGGTATTGGAACGTGGCTAAAACAGGCGGACTTGGACGCGGGCTCGGAGCCCTTCTTGACGATTCTGACGCGGAAAGCGGCGCAAGAACCGCTTATTCAGGCGAGAACGCCTCCGGAGCAGGCTCGGAACTTTTTATTAATCCCGCGTTTCTCAAACCGAATCCCCATCAGCCCAGGCGCGAATTCGACGAACAAGCCCTCCAGGAACTGGCGGACTCGATCCGCGAACACGGAATAATCCAGCCGATCATCGTCGAGGACGCCGGAGACGGAACCTATTTCATCATAGCCGGAGAACGGAGAACGCGCGCCGCGAGGCTCGCGGGACTCGCCAGAGTGCCGGTCGTGGTAAAGAAATTTTCGGAAGAACGAAAGCTCGAAGTCGCCCTCATCGAAAACATACAGCGCGAAAACCTCAATCCGGTAGAAGAAGCCCAGGCCTACCACAAGCTTATGACCCTGGGAAATTTGAGCCAGGAGGAAGCGGCGGCCCGCGTCGGCAAAAACCGCTCGACCGTAGCGAACTCCCTGCGCCTGCTCAAACTCCCGGAAGACATGACGTCCTCGCTCGCGTCGGGGCAGATCACCCCCGGACACGCGAGAGCCATCCTCTCGGTGCTGAATCCGTCCGACCAGAGAATCCTCTTCGGGCGCATTCTGGGCAACGGTCTTTCGGTCAGAGAGACAGAACGCATGGCGGCGGAATTGAACGGCGGAAGCAGGGCGAATGCGGCATCCCCGAAAAAGGACGCCAAGGCGCGCGGACAGGCAGACGACCCCGCCAAAAACATAGAAGTACGGAGCCTCGAACAGAAATTCATCGATATTCTTGGAACCAAGGTGTTGCTGAAAGGAAATCTGGATCGGGGAACGATTGAAATATCCTACTATTCGCGGGACGACCTCGACCGCATCTACGAAATACTCGGCAAGTGATTCGGAGGAGGCAGAAGCCTCCCGACGCGGATCGTATTACGGCTCTGCCCTGCGGACGATGAATTCCCGCTGAGGCTCCTGCTCGTACAGCTCGGTCCGTCTTTTTTCAGCCTCGTACAGAAGCTCCTGCACCCGGATGCGCTGCTCTCCCGCTTCGGGACTTCGGCGAAGCCAGGATCCGTTGGGCATAAGAAAGTGCGATTTCACGTTGTCCGCGAAGTACAGCTGGAGAACGTCCTTGATCGTCGCCTTGACCCCTTCCGCAAGAATGGGGAAGAGCAATTCGACCCGGCGGTCCAGATTGCGGGGCATCCAGTCCGCGCTCGACAGATATAATTCGTCGGCTCCTCCGTTCGCAAACCAGAAAATTCTCGAATGCTCCAGAAAACGGTCGATGACGCTCACCACCGTGATGTTTTCGCTTTGCTTTGGAACTCCCGGAACGAGCATGCACACTCCGCGAATATTGAGCTGAATGCGGACGCCCGCCCGGCTCGCCCGGTACAGCGCGTCGATGATTTCGGGATCGGCGAGGCTGTTCATCTTCGCGATGATCAAGCCCGGCCGCTCCGGAGCGGACCTGCCGATTTCGCGGTCGATCAGGGAAATAAGCCGGCTCTTCATATCGATCGGAGCCATGACCAGGCGCTTGGTGGACAGAATGGCTGAACAGCCTGAAATCATGTTGAAAAAGAGGGTCGCGTCGTTGGCGATTTCGTCGTTGGTCGTGAAAATCGACATGTCGACGTACAGACGGGCGGTCCTGTCGTTGTAGTTTCCGGTGGAAAGATGGACGTACCGCTTGATGCCTTCGATCTCGCGGCGTATCACCAGCAATATTTTCGCGTGAACCTTTAGCCGGGCGATGCCGTAGACGACGATGACGCCGGCTTTTTCAAGGCGGCCGGCCCAGGAGATGTTGCGTTCTTCGTCGAACCGCGCCTTGATCTCCACGAAGACCGTCACATGCTTGCCCGCTCGGGCGGCGCGCTCCAGAGCCCGCACTACGGGAGAATTGCCGCTCGTCCTGTACAGAGTCATCTTGATCGCGAGAACAGCGGGATCGTCGGCCGCATCGTTTATCATGCGCATAACCGGATCCCAGGATTGATAGGGCACATGGAGAAGGATGTCGCGCCGCTTCATCTCGTCCCACAGGGGTTCGTCGCGGGGCAGATCGACCGGCCACAAATGCTTCCAGGCGGGATTCCGCAAATGATCGAAGCCTTCCGCGTTCGCCAGCGCGGCGAGAGTCGGCAGATCGATCGGCCCGTTTACCGCGTAAATCTCGATATCCTGCAGCTTCATTCCGGATTTCAGATAATCGGAGATGATAGGGCTCGTGCCGGTGCAGATCATGCGTACCGGAATGGAGGACATGCGCGATACAAGCACTTCTTCGATCGCGGCGATGAAATCGGCGTCCCGGTCTTCGTCCACCGCGAAATCGGCGTCCCGGGTAATCTTGAACAAAAGGCTTTCTTCGACGGAAAAACCGGGAAACAACCGCTGACCGAAGGTTTGCACGACATCGTCCAACAGCGCGAACTGCTTAACGCCCCGCTCCTCCGGCAGCCAGACGACGCGAGGGATGCTCGCGGGTATTTGCACGACGGCAATAATGGGCTTTGACGGTTTTTGACTCGTGTCGCCCTCGTTTTCCGAAAGAATGCCGCTTTTCTCCAGAAAGGCCGTAAGAGGCCCGTCGGGAAGCGCAAGATTGTTTTTCAAGCAAAAAGCCGCGTGAAGGCGCAGATTGCCCAGGCTGCGGGCGAGCCCTTCCGCGTCCGTCTTCAACGGCGTAAGCAGGGGAAACACCTCGTTCATGAAAAAAGCGTCCAGAAAACGGTTTTGATTCGGGGTGTATTCCGCCGAAGGAACGTACTTCAAGCCTTCCGAGGCGAGACCGGGAAGAAGCTCGTTCATCAAGCACTGATACTGCGACTGAACCAGCTCATGCACCCGGGATGAAATGGCCGCGAGCTGCTGCGAAGCGGTAAGGCCGGCGGCATCCCTCCAATCGGGATTCGATTGATGCTGAGCCTTGAGGCTTGCCACGCGGACCATGAAGAACTCGTCGAAGTTGGACGATACGATCGTCAGGAAGCGCAGCCTCTCCAGCAGGGGAACATCGGGAGAACGCGCTTCGGTCAACACTCGCGCGTTGAACTCTATCCAGGACAATTCTCTGCTGAAATAGCGGTTCGATTCGGTATTCATGTCGGTTCCTTCAATTTAATACAAGACGATAGCCGAAGATCTCTTCGAAAAGATCGGCCTTTTCCTCAAGCGCCATCCGTTCCAGGGTAACGTCGTGAGTCCCCCGGGCGCGCAGATACAGCGTATCCTTTGAGAGCTCGATGTCGAAATCTTCGATATGCTGCGAATGCCCGCGATCGAGCGCGTCCGCGATGCGCAGCAGAGCGGACAGCTTCAACACCATGGTGCGGTCCTGGCGGGCGAGAGTCGCGTAGGCATGATGCCCCGGATTCGGCTTTTCGGCCCGATGATAGCGCACGACATTGGACAGAATGTTCATGTCGTCCTTGTTAAGCCCGAAAATATCCGAGTGGGCGATGATGTACTGGCTGTGCAGATGATGGTCGGCCGGACGGATGAAGCTGCCGACGTCGTGAAGGATCGCCGCGACCTCGAGAATGAGCCGGGCATGGCGGTCAAGGCCCAGTTCGGCCTCCAGGCAATTATATAAACCGAGGGCGATGCGGGTGACGTAGCGAGAATGGTCCTCGTCCACATGGTAGCGTTTGCCGAGATTTGCCGCGGAAGCGACGACCTGCGTATAAAATTCCTCGTTGACCAATGGATCCGGTCCCGACACGCAGGAAATAATGACGCCCTCGCGCAGGGTTAAAAACGGCACCAGAACGGTTTCAGCCTCGGTCATTTCCAGAAAATACTGGTAGGCAAGAAGGCCGGGAGTGAGGGATTCCGCTTCTCCGTAGCTGATGCGGAAGTTCCGCACGCATTCTTCCGGGGTGTACGAGGTTACCCGCTGAACGAAGGAAATGAATTCATGCCGGGGGATGACGGAAAGAAGATCGGTTACCGGAGTTCCGATGCTGCGCGCCGCGAGGCGGGCGTCGCTGCTGATGGCTATCAACTGATGGACGCGGTCGAGGCGGAGTTCCTTGTTCAGCGTTTCTCCGGTGGTCCTGATGTACTCGGCGAGAAAGCGGCGCATGTCCTTCGCGGAGCCCATCATCGCCTTGACCTGCTGCTCGATGATGACGGTGCCCATGCGGAAACTGTGGGCCGCGACCATCTTGCCCTTCTGCATCAGCATGATTTCGGTAGAGCCGCCGCCTACGTCCATGATGATCGAATTTATTTTTCCGAGCGCTCCCGGAGCTCCCCTGAGGGCCCTATTGACGACCAGATACATGAGGCGGTTTTCTTCGATTCCGTCTATAACCCGGACGCGAAAGCCCGTTTTAACGGAGAGCCGGTCCAGAATTGAATCCCGGTTTTTCGCTTCGCGGATGGCGCTGGTCGCGACGACGGTGACGTGAGCGTCCTCGACCGCCCAACTGCGCAAGATTTCGCGGTATCGGTTAAGAATAGCCAAACACTGCAGAAGGGAGTCGCGGGAAATGCTCCCGATGGTGAACACGTCCCGGCCGAGAGCAAGAGCGCGCTCGGCGCGGTCGATCACGGCCCAGGAACCGTCGGCGGAAATTTCGGCTATAAGCAGCCGCAAACCCGTCGCGCCGATCTCGATTACCGCCTCGAGGCGGGGCCCGGCGGCCGCGCCCGCAAGCGGATCGCAGCAGGAACGGACGGGCTTTTGTATGTCAGAGGCGTCTTTCGTACGCATATTGGGAGGTTCCTTTCAAAGAGAGTATCCCCTGCCCGTATGAGTTCTTCATGAGAAAATCGTCAGAGCTTGTCGATCAGCATCGAACATTTTCCGGACGGTATCGGCAGGGTTTTCTTTTTCTGTCCGAGTATGTTGATGGTGAAATAGTAAAGCTTTTCGCTCTCCATGTGAATCTCCCACCCGCGCTGGCTTTTGTTCGACAGAATCGTGATCAGGTTGCGCTTGAGGCTGAGATTCTCTATCCCCATCACTTCAAGATTGGGAATGATCCAGTCGACGGTTTTTCTGGGCAGGGAAATAGACAAGCCGATGATGTTTTCTATCATGAGGGCGATAGTCGACAGTCCCGCGTAGGGCAGATACTGCTTGCGTGGAAAGCCCTCTTTTCCCGGCCACTGGGCAGGGCCTTCCTTCTGGGGCATGTACGCCTCCCAGAGAAAACCCTTATTGTGCTCTCCGTTGGGAGACAGCGCGTCCAGAACATAATAGAGATGGCGGATAGCGCATTCGCGTGCGAGATCCCACCGCTGATATTTTTCCAAACCCTTTACGACCATGAAGGTGAAAGGCGCGAAAACGCTTCCGCGATAGCCCATGCCGCGTTCATCGTATTCCGGATCGTCGGCCGAAAGCGACGGAAACGGATGATCCACCCCGAAGGTATGGGGGTTGAGCAAATGGGAAATGAGCTTGTCTGCCTTGTCCTCGTTCGGAATTTCGGCAAGAAGCGGCCAAAAGCCCGCGATCGTTTTCTGGGGCTGGCGGACGAGGTCCGAATCGACATCGTGGTAGAAGCCGGTTTCAGGATCCCACATGTGGGAGTTGATTCGGGTCTTCAGCGAGAAATACATTCTCTTGTACTGAAAGCTCAGTTCCTTGTCGTTGAGAATATCTCCCAGGGCGGACATATACAGCGCGTTGATCGCGAGTGCGGTGTTGAAATCGACGAGAAAGTCGGCCTTCTTCCGGGGGGAATTGATCATGGTGGTAGCCGCGAGCGGCACCTGGTACAAGCCGCATTCCTTCTTGAAGGTCGCGTCGATCCAGGACATATACTTCTGAAGCACCGGCATGATGTCCTTGATGCGCTTCTTGTTCGCGGACTTGTGGAACAGATTGAATTCGGCCCAGGCGAACAGCGGCATGCCGATGCCCTCGGGATTATCCTTTGAAAGAACGGGATCGCCGGTCAGCAGGTTATATTTCCAGCGGATGGCTCCGTTCTCTTCCTGATGCTCGTAGAAAAAATCAAGGCTTTGGTTGGCGTGATAGTTTCGGTTCGAATACACGAAGAAAAATGATGAGAAAATGGTCTCGAACTGGTTGAGTATTGATTCTTCCCCTTCCGGGTAGATAAAATAACCCTCGGGAGATAAGCCATTAACATCGGGTGTTACCCAATAGTCCTGCACCCAGGCCCAGCTCCGGTCATAAATATCTACAAAGTCCTGATCGTAGAAGTGGACTTTGGGGAAATCTCGCTTGTTCACGCTTGCTCCTTCCGCTTTTTTAATAGCTGCGTCAATTTACAAGTGTATCATATTTTAGTGCAAAATTATATACTTGCAAGGCGAAAAAAACCTCAATATGGGGAGACGAACGATGTACCAGTCAAAAGTTTTTCTGGAAGTCAGGATACTGCTTTCCACCACGGAAAAGGCTTTCTGCTCATGCCATATCGGCAATTCCGCCGGGAGCTGCCCTGTTTGCCGACGGGAAGAAGGCGCGCTGCCGGCGGTGAATTCCCAGACTGCGCGGCGAGCGTATCTCCTTGCCCACGCCCTTGATTGCGTACTTGCCGACAAAGCGGACTACGAGCGCCCCAAGGGGAGCCCGTCGCTCCCGCCGGAATACAGCCTCTCCGGCGCGTCTCTGAAAATCGGCTCGGACGGCGCGATGGACATCGAGTTTCACCGGAGAAAAAAGCGCATCAGCATCCGGGAGGTAAGAATCGAAGAGGACGCCGGCAGGCTCACGCACCAGAACGGGGAAACCCGCATGGATTATTCCCAGGCCGGAGCTCCGAGCATCCGCATACGCACCGGAACGGAGTTCGAACTGGGAGAAGAGACCGAAATATTCCTCACCGAACTTCGCAGACGGATTCAATACATGGGAATCCTGAAAGGCGTTCCGCCTGAAAGCGTCATCAGATGCAACGCCTACGTTTCCCTCGCCAGATATCCGAATAATCCCGACTATACCGTTAAACTCAGGAATCTCAACTCCTTCAACTTCGCCCGGAAGGCAATAAACGCCGAGCTGCACCGCCAGGAAGAGATCCTGATCTCCGGCGGAACGGTCGAGTCCGAAAGCCGCATCTGGAACGAGAGGCAGGACAGGACCGAATTCCATCAGAGCCGCGAATCCGTTTCCGCCGTCTCTACAGTGCCGCTCCAGGGAAAGCCGTCCTTCGCTTGCCCGCCCGCCCTTCTCGCCGAGCTTCGCGCGTCGGCCATCGAACATCCCTCTGAACGGCAGAATCGCTTGATCGAAGCATGGGGAATCGCGAGAACGCGAGCAGAGTTCATCTGCGACGAAAAGTCCCGGGCCGATTTCTACGAGGAATCGATCAAGGCCGGAGCCGATCCGATGGACGCGGCGCACTGGCTGATGTCCGACATCACGGGACTGCTGCGCAAGACTGGCAAAAAAATACAGGACTCGCCGCTTTCGCCGCGCAGATTCGCGTCGATCCTCGCGCTCTACCGCGAACGCACCATCAACAGCAGAATGGCGAAACAGATCCTCCTTGCCGTCCTTGAAACCGATAAGGACCCCGCGATTCTCATGCAGGAGCACGACTGGACTCAAATCTCCGACACGACGCAGCTAAGGCTCATCGTGCAGAAAACCATTTCGGACAACCCGCTGGAAGCGAACAGGCTCCGGGACGGCGACATGGCTCCGCTCGAGTTCCTTACCGGACTGATCATGAAAAAAACCCGAGGTCTGGCGGAGCCGGGCATCGTCAAGACGCTTCTCAAGGAAGAACTCCGAATCAGCCTGGTGTACATTCTAGCGATGGGGGGAACGATCACCGGAAGCGTCGATAACGGAGAGATCATCGGAGGAGACGCGAAAATACTCCGGACGATGATCGAGCCGGAACTCACGGCAGGACACATCAGCATCGAACCGGTCGCCCCGGACCGCCTTCTCAGCGAAGAAATACAACCGATGGATTGGGCCAGGCTCGTCCACGCGATATCCCAGAAAATCGCCTCCGGAACGGCGAACGGCATAGTGGTCACCCACGGAACCGACACCCTCGCCTACACCGCGCCCCTTATATACTGGCTTTTCGCCGATTCTCCCGTTCCCATCGTCTTTACCACGTCGAATACGCCTCCGGCCGTTCTCGAACCGGGAGCGACCCCCGACGAGGCCAGGCTGAATCTGAACAAGGCGATACGGCTCGCACGAGAAAAAGAGCGCGGAATCTACGTCGTTTTCGGCGACAGGGTGCTCTCTCCCATCAATCTGAAATTCCTTCGGCCGGCCCTCTACGGCTTTACGAACTGGAATTCGCAGGACCAGCACCGGGGCGCCGGATTCCTCAACGGCCTGGGCGAAACAGATCCGTACGTCATGGGAAGGCTTCTTGCGGAAGCGGCCGACAGGCTTCATCTAACCAGAATATACCCGGGTTTGCGCGCGGACAGGCTGCTCGCGCTCACCGAAACCGGAGTGACGCACTTTTTCCTGGAATTGTACGAAAAGGGAACGGGCAACATGAAGGACAGCGACTATTCCCTGAAGCAGCTTCTGATCCAGGGAAGACGGCGGGGATGCAGATTCTACTGCACCTCGCAGCAGGAAGGGGTCGTCGATTTTTCGGGGTATTCAACATCGAGGCGGATGTGGCGGGAGGGCGCGATTCCGATGGGTTCGCTCACCACTGAAACCGCGATGGCGCTCTATTTCGCGGCGAGCCTCGTATGCGACTCGCTCGAGGAAATCGACGAGCTGATGGAAGCCGCCGGCCAGAACTGAGCCGGAAGGCTCTGCCGCCGCAGAATAGCGTTTTCGCTCGGGATAGCGCATTCAGCCGGAACAACCCTTTCGCTCGGAGTAGCGCTTTCAGCCGGAAAAGGCGAAAGCGCTTGTCCGCACGCGCCGCGCAGGCTACTGGGCGGGAGCGGCAGGAAGGGCTTCAACCTCGGGAATCGGCACCGGCGACGGGTTTTCAGGGGAAGCGCTTTCAACGGGAGCTTCCTTGAGAACGGCGCCCGGCCATATCACGACTTCTTCAATCTCGGCCTTATGCCGCATTTTCAGATACAGGGTGCTCGTCTCTTCGTTATAGCGGTAGCCCGAGGAATTATAGCTTTCGAAGCGGGGATCCGTGCGGAAGTCCATTCCGTAAATCTGGATGCGGTTGAAGGGCTTCACGCCGCGGACGACCATGTAATGCGTATCGCCCTGAGGAAAGCGAACCGTGAACGAGATAGATCCGTCGGTTCGGGTTTCAGCCTTGACCGACTGGGCGCTCGTCCACGCCCAGACTCCCGGGCCGAGCGACGATGACAGGGACAGCGCGTGCGGATACCATGAGTTGCCGCTCATAACCGCCGGATACACTTCTGCCGGGTCTAAAAGCTGCTCAGCCTTCGCGACGATGCCGGACTTCTCTCCGTTTCCCTCTCCCGCTACGAGGGCGAATTTTGCCGGCAATACCGCTCTGTCCCCGCCGAAGGCGAGAAGAGAGGTCGCCAGCAGACGCCCGGCCGAAGCCCAGGCGGAGCGCGATGAAAGCGAGGCGCCGTAGCGGATCAGGATGTTGGCGGTCTGAATGCTCAGGAGCGTATCGATCTCCGTTCCGTCCCGGCTTACATACAGCTGATCGTCTACGCGAACCAGAGCGTCCTTGAGGATGCGTTCGCACGCGTCGACGAGGGGGCTGAACGGATTCTCGGCGGCTGAAGCAATCGCCGAGTAATCCATCGACACTTCAAGAAGTCCCGCGGCCTGGCGGGGAGTCAGGCGGGATACGTCGAGCGCGACGGCCAGCCTGGACAGGTCGGTTAACAGAACGGAACTTCCGCGGTCAACGAGATAGGGCACCAGAGAAGGGAACTCGAAACAGCCGAGATCGCCTTCGGAAATCTTGCGGGATAACAGCGAACGGTCTTCGCGCTCTTTAATAATCATGCCGGCGGTCGTTTTTTCCAGATTGTTGAAGAAGGTGTTCGTCTGCCATGTCCTCGCCCGCCCGCTTCGGTAGGATTCCGGAACGGATTCGAGCCCGGCGGCGTACATGCCGGTCCGGCCCATTTCGGCAATATACGAAGCGACGAGGGGCTCGGTCAGCTTTCCGGCCGTTATCGAGTCCCGGAACGAGGAGAGGGAACCGGCGGCGAACCGCTCGAGGGCCTTGCGATAGGCTGCCTCGGACGCGGCCGGAATGCCGGCCAATTCCTCGATGACGAGGCCCCTCACGGGAATCCAGGTCTTATAGAGGGCAACCGGAGAAGCCCGGGTGAGATTAAGCCGGCGGATTTCCGCGCGATCGATCGCGTCGATCGGAAAGCCCGGGAAATAATACCGATGCTGGCCGCTCGCTACCAGAATCTGGGAATCGTTTTTTTCAAGCTTCGCGCTTCTGATTATCTTGTACGGCAGGGCGGCTTTCTGGTATTTTTGGGTGAGGGAAGCGGACACGCTGATTATATCGACATCGCCCCGGGTTTCGGACGCAAACGAAAGAGAAACTGAATCGGCGAAGAATACCGTAAACGAGTCGTCGTCTCTTTTTATCGCGGTCGCTTCCAGCGAATGCTGCTTGCCTGCCGGAGTCCACACCACGAGGGGATTCTGATCGTCGAGGAAAAAATCGACGCCGTTGGCGGATACATGAAGGGGCAAAACGGGTACAATGCTTCCGTCGCCGCCCTGAACGCCGGTGCCGGAGACGCGGAGCTTTCCGAGGGTGTAAGAAAAAGAACCGCCCGAGGTAAACTGCAGCGCGAATATGCCGAGAATAATGCAAAGGTAGAGCGCCGTGAGACCGAAAATCCTGCGGGGAACATGCTTCATCATTTGCCTGAGTGTAGCTTAAAGCGCACGGATAAATCAATGCTGAACGAGGGATACATGAAAAAGACGAACCGGACGATCACACATACATGCGTTCTCGCATTCGCCGCGGCGGCAGTCCTGGCCGCGGTCTCCTGTAAAACAGCTCCGGAAGCCCCGCGCGGGGACGGCCCGGCCGCAAGCGAGAAACAGGAACAAGCGGCTGAAGCGTACACCCGCGCGGGGTTCGCTGAAAACCTGAAGAGGCTTCTCGAAGAGAAGCGGTTCGAAGAAGCTCTCGCCTCCTTCCGGAACGTACCCGAAGCGGACGCTTCGTCCTTCGAATTCAGAATGATGAAGCTCTCCATCATGATTTCCGCGGAAAAGCTTGCCGAAGCCGAAGAGCTTGCCGGAGCCCTCGCGACCGAACAGCCCTCGAATACCGACGTGATGTACGCGCGCGCCGTCATCGCGACCGCCGCCGGAGACATGAAGGGCAGAACAGCCCATCTCGAGGCTGTCCTCAAGGCCGACCCGAATCACAGCCAGGCGATGACCGGCCTCGCCCTCGATCTGTTGGGGAAGAAGAGCTATAAAAAGGCCAAGGATCTTCTGGTGAAGGCAATCGCCTCGGATCCGCAGAATTCCGACGCGCTGCTGGGCCTTGCCCGCGTCTACTACATCCAGGCCGACCTTGAGAAAGCAGGGGACACCCTGAACCTGGCACTGAAAAAAGCGCCCGAAGACAGCATCCTCTGGGCCGAGCTGGCGCGGGTGAAATCCGAAACCATGGATCTCCCCGGAGCGATCGACGACATCGAAAAAGCGATCGACATAGACTCCGACATCTACGGACACTGGATCGATTACGGAACCTATCTCATTTCCGGCTCCAAAAAAGCGGAAGCGCGGACCGCCTTCTCCCGCGCTATAGAACTGAAGCCGGCCGAATATCTTCCCTATATATACCGGGCGGGACTGAACGACGATCTCGGCAACGAAGACGAAGCCCTCTCCGACTACCGGAAGGTGACGGAGCTCTATCCGCAGTACTTTTATGCGGCCGAAAGCCTGGGCATTCTCCTGTGGGGACGCGGAGACTACGCGGGGGCCCGTGCGGCCTTCCTCCTCGCGCTCGAGGGAAATCCGAAAAACGTTTCCTACGCGCTCATGGCCACGCTCTGCTCCTATCGCCAGGAAAAAGAAGACGAAGCGAAAAATTTCATGGGCAAATACATCACCACCCTCGACAGAAACAGCACCGAATATTTTCTGTGCAGGCTCTTCGTCGACCGGGCCGGAGACTCGGAAGTGCTGAACAGAATCATGAAGGAAAAGAACCTCAACACGAGAAACCGGATGCTGTTCTATTCGGCCATGTATTACGACCTCTTCCAAAACAAATCGATAGCGCAGAAATATTTCATAGAAATCGTTTCCCTCCCGGCTCCCAACTTCTTCGAATTCCGCCTGAGCCAGTGGGAGCTCAAGAGGCTCGAAAGCGCAGCTGATACGAACAGTTCCCTGTCCGTTCAAGGCTGAGGCTACGGAGATGGAAAGGCCTCTCGAACAGCTGCGCGCGGCCCTTGATTCCAAGATTCCCGTTTTGGTTCAAACCCATGATTTTCCCGATCACGACGCGATGGGAGCCGCGTACGCCCTGTGCGAACTGCTGCTCCGGCTCGGCTACGAGTGCTCCATAACCTACGGGGGAATGATACAGAGCATTTCCCTCGCCTCGATGATCGATCAGCTGGACATCCCCCTGCTTGCTTTCGAGGATGCGGTGAGCGGTCCTGAACGCCAGACCATCGTAGTCGACGGCTCGCCGGCCGCCGGAACGATCAAGGCTACGGCGGGAAGGCTCGTAGGCGTCATAGACCACCACCCTTCGAGGAAACCGATGAAGTGCCCCTTCGTCGACGTGCGCACGCAGACGGGTTCGTGCAGCGCGATAATCTGGTCGTACTGGAAAGAGGCGGGGGAAGAGCCCGACAAGACGACGGCAACGGCCCTCCTGGCCGGCATCCAGCTCGACACCGATTTTCTTTCGCGCCGGGTGAGCGCCGAGGACCTTAACGCGCACTATGATCTTTTCTTCAAGGGAAACAGCAAGCTTGCGCGAGAAGTCGTCCGCACCGCGCTCAGCCTGGAACAGCTGCCTGAAATCGGGCGGGCGCTCATGGAATTCCGCGTAAACGGCGTGTTCCTGCTCACGGAGGTCCACGGCGACTACTCGAGCGAGCTTCTGTCCGTGCTGGCGGATTTTCTGCTGCGCCTCAAGGAAATCCAGTTCGTCACTGTTATAGAAGTATCGGGCGGAGAATACCGGCTTTCCGCCAGAAGCAGGAGCCACGACATCGACGCGGGCGAAATAATCAGGCGGGTGCTTTCCGGAAAAGGCACCGGCGGAGGACACCCCCACATGGCGGGCGGATTCATCAAACCGAATAAATATCCCGGAGCGGAGCGGCTCCTTTTGGACATAACGAATGCTGCGGCGGAGTACAGGAGCGAAAATGAAACAGACAGTCAGGGAAATTGAACTTAACGGACGAAAATTCATCTTGGTGGGCACCGCCCACGTTTCCCGGGAAAGCATGGAGGAAGCCGCGGCGGTCATCCGCGGAGAACATCCGGACCGCGTATGCGTCGAACTCGACGAAGGCCGGCTGCAGGCCCTGCAGAACGAAAAGGGGTGGCAGGAGCTGGACATTTCGAAGGTGCTTCGCGACGGCAAGGGCTTCCTTCTGCTCGCGAACCTCGTCCTATCGTCTTTCCAGAAAAAAATGGGCTCGGAAATCGGCGTGAAGCCGGGAGACGAAATGAAGGAATCGCTGAAGGTCGCCGGAGAGCTGTCCATTCCGACCTCTCTCGTAGACCGGCCGATCCAGATAACCCTCCAGCGCGCCTGGGCCAAGAACGGATTCATCGGAAAATCGAAGCTGCTGGCGACCCTTGTTTCCAGCGCGTTTTCCGACGAAAACATTTCCGAGGAAGATATTGAAGGACTGAAGGAACAGGGCGCGATGGACGCGATGATGAGCGAACTGGCCGCCTACCTTCCGACGGTAAAGGAAGTCCTGATCGACGAACGCGACCGCTACCTCGCCTCTCATATCTGGGAAGCTCCCGGAACTTGCTCGGTCTCCATTCTGGGCGCGGGACACCTTCCGGGAACGGAACAGGCTCTCCGGGACATAGCATCCGGGAAAATCTCGTCCGACGCGTCCGATATTTCGTCGCTCCCGCCGAAAACCCTCGCATCGAAGCTCGGAGGGCTCGCGATTCCCGCGCTCATAATCGCCCTTTTGGGAGCGGGATTCTTCACCGGAGGAACCGCGGCGAGCCTGGACATGCTCGTGCGATGGCTGCTGTGGAACGGATCGCTCGCTGCGGTCGGCACGATTTTGGCGTTCGGACACCCTGCCGCGGTAATCACCGCCTTCGTCGCCGCGCCCGTAGCGACGATAAACCCCTTCGTGGGAGTCGGCCTGTTCTCCGGCCTCGCTCAAGCCTGGGCGCGGAAACCGCGGGTGGTCGACATGGAAACCCTCGCAACCGACGCGGGAAGCGTGAAAGGCTTTTACCGGAACAGAATCTCGCATGTGCTTCTCGTGTTTTTCCTTTCAAGCCTCGGCGGAGCGATCGGAAACTTCATCGCGGTTCCGGCCCTCATCGGCACCCTCGTTAAATAAAGCCCTCCGAGAAGGGAGGCTCCTGCTTCAAAGGAAACTCCCTTCGTTTTCAGCCTTTTTTCATCATTCGCTTGTGCCTTTTCATCCTGCCTGCTATAATTGTTTGCGTAAACATTTTAGTTTTTAACAGGAGAATCAAGTGAAACTAGTGAATATTCATGAAACCGCGAAAGATTCAGCATCACGGCTGTCACAGCTCAATCCGGCAGAACGGGAGGCGTCTTCGCCGAAGCATCTTTCCTGCGTCGTTAAAATAGACCCGAACAGAACCTACCAGACGGTCGAGGGATTCGGAGGCGCGCTGACGGAGGCCTCGGCCTATGTGCTCTCCGCCCTTCCGGAAGAAAAACGGGAGGAAGTGATAGCCTCGTTCTTCGATCCCGTTGCGGGGCACGGATGGACGCTCGCGCGGACGCACATCAACAGCTGCGATTTCTCGCTCGAGAACTGGGCCTGCGTCGAACAAACAGACGAAACACTGGAGTCGTTTTCGATGGAAAAGGTCGAACAGCGGCAGCTTCCCCTGATCAAACGGGCTATCGCCCATGCAGGAGGAAGCCTCAAACTCATGCTCACGCCCTGGAGTCCGCCCGCGTGGATGAAGGACAACAACGACATGAACCACGGCGGAGCCCTCCTGAAAAAATACTATCCGCTGTGGGCAGCGTACATCGTCCGTTTCATCGACGAACTGAAGGCGCGGAACGTTCCGGTATGGTGCATGAGCGTGCAAAACGAGCCGGAAGCGACTCAAACCTGGGACTCATGCCGGTGGACGGGAACGGAGGAGGCGGAGTTCGCCGTGAACAATCTCGGTCCGGCGCTGGAAAAGGCGGGATACCAGGACCTTCCGATCCTGGTTTGGGATCATAACCGGGACCGCCTGTTCGACCGGATGAAGGAAACAATGAGCGTTCCGGGGGCGGATGAGTACATCGGCGGGGCAGCCTTCCACTGGTATTCGGGAGACCAGTACGATACGGTGCGGAAAACTTCGCTAACCTGGCCGGGAAAAAAGCTGCTGTTCACCGAAGGCTGCGTCGAAGGCGGAGCCCGTCCGGGCGCCTGGTTCCCGGGAGAGCGCTATGCGCACAACATCATCAACGATCTCAACTCAGGCTGCACCGGATGGATAGACTGGAACATCGCGCTCGACATGGAAGGCGGACCCAATCACGTGGGCAATTTCTGCGATGCGCCCGTACTCGTAGACACGGAAAACAAAACGGTTCTCTATCAGAGCAGCTGGTATTATCTGGGGCACTTCAGCAGATTCATCAAGCCCGGCGCGGTCCGCATAGATTGCGCGATGGATTCGTGGATGACGCCGGCAACCGTGGACGGCCGGATGGGAAACACGATGGAATCCTGCGCCTTCCGCAACCCCGACGGCACGATCGCACTCGTATTGTGCAACCGTACCGAGGCTGATATGATTTATACCCTGGAGTGCCCGCAACTGAGCGAAGACAAGGCTTTCCGCTGCCCGCCGAGGGGCATCCAGACTCTATTGATAGGCTGATGCTACAAAGCCGAAAACCCGCCCAGGAGGATTACCGATGGCAACCCAAAAGGAAGTCGCGGAACTTGCAGGAGTTTCTTTTATCACCGTATCGCGCGTCGTAAACAACGAAGGGAACGTGAAGGAAGAAACCCGCCGGCGGGTGGAAGAGGCGATACGAACGCTCGGCTACGAGCCGAGCTTCGCGGGAAAGGCCCTGAATTCGGGAAAAAGCAGCACCATCGGCGTCATGACCCCGGCCCGCTTCGGGGACGGCATGGAAAACACCTATCTGATGAGCGTGCTGCGGGGAATACAGGACACCTGCAGGGACAAGGGCTACGACATTCTCTTGTCGCCGCTTTCCGAGAACGATCCCGGATTCGACTACCTCAGGCCGTACCGGCAGAAAAAGGCCGACGGGATGATCTACGTCGGGCTGCGGTCTCTCACCCCGGAACTGAGCGATGAAATCCGGGACAGAAAAATTCCCTGCGTGGTGATCGGAGACCGCCCGGCCGAATCATTCCTTTCCTGGATCGACACGGACAACGAAACGGCCGCCTACGAGACGACCCGCAGAATATGGGAGCTCGGCCACAGGCGGATAGCGTTTCACGGACTGTCGAAGGAGCACCGCAACGAAAACATCGCGGACCGCGAGCGCGGCTACCGCAGGGCAATCAAAGAGCTGTCCGGAAAGGACGCGGACGAAAAGCTGGTGCTCCGCGCAAGCTACGATATTGAAGAAATCAGGGCAAGCGCGAACCGGGCCTTCCGGACCGAGGAAGACCGGCCGACGGCGATTTTCTGCTCCACCGACATCCGGGCCCTTGCCGTCTTGCGGGAACTGGAAACGCTCGGGCTTTCCGTTCCCCGCGACGTCTCGGTGGCAGGCTTCGACGGATTCATACAGAATCACATCGTGCATCCCTCCGTGGCGACGAACGCCCAGCCTCTTGTAGAGATGGGGCGGCGCGCGGCGGAGATTCTCATCGACGAAATCATCACCGGAACAATCATCCGCCGCGAGGAAATATTCCCCGTGCCCTTCATCCCCGGAGAAAGCCTCGCCCGTCCGCGCTGAACGGACGAAGCCTTGCACGCTATTTATCGACTCCGGTAACGACCACTCCCTGCATGAAGAACTTCTGCGCGAAGAAAAAGATCGTGAACGGCACGACGCAGGCGATGAGGCTCGCCGCCTGCACGAGATGGCCTTCCGTTGTGTACATATTGTTGAAGGTGGACAGCCCGACGGTTATCGGCTGAAGATCGGGCTTTCCGGCAAGGTAGATCAGCGGTCCGAAGAAGTCGTTCCACGCAAAGAAAAAGTGGAAGAGGGAAACGGATATCACCGCGGGAACGGCCTGCGGAAGGATCACTGAAAACAGGGTTCTCAACGGTCCGGCACCGTCGATGCGGGCGGCTTCGTCCATCTCGCGGGGGATGCCCATGATGAACTGCCTGAGCAGGAACACGTTGTAGGCGTTGGCGAAAAAAGGCGGAACCATGAGCGGGAGCCAGGTTCCTACCCAGCCGAGACGGAAAAACATCGAGTACGTCGGAATGAGGGTCACCGCCGAAGGCAGAATGATCGTGGAAATCAGTACGACGAACAAGATCTTCTTTCCGGGAAAGGCGAAGCGCGCGAATCCGTAGGCGACCAGGAGGGACGACAGGACGGTTCCGAACGTGGTGACGATCGCGTAAAGGGCCGTGTTTTTCAACAGCCGTACGAACTTCACGGCTTCCCAGGCGCGCCGGTAGTTCTTCCATTGCGGGTCGAGCTTCCATACCGGCTCAAGGGTGCGCCATTGGCCCTCCCACTCTATTTCGCCCGATTCAACGCTTTCTGGATCGATAAAGACGGATGAAGCGCGGCCTTTGCCCACGATAGCGAGCTCACGGAGCGTGCCGTCAGCCGCCGGAACCTGGAGAATGTCGCAATCGCGGCCCTTCCATGAGAACGTCTTCGGGGAACGAGGTATCGGAGACTGGCTCAGCGACGCGATCTGCTCCTTCGTTTTTAGAGACATTGAAACCCCGTAGGCCAGGGGCATCAAAAACACCGCGAGAATGCAGACGCTTAAAATGGTGATGAAGGTTCGCTGCGTTGTTTGGTTTTTCATGATCAGTCTTTCCCCCCGGCGTAATACACCCATCGGTTCGATGTTCCGAAGAGCACCAGTGTAAAGAAGAGGCCCAGGGCGAAGATGAGCCAGGCGATGACGGCTCCGTAGCCCATGTTGAAATAGGAAAAGGATTGGCGGTAGAAATACACCATGGGGAAGTTGGTCATGCCGTTAGGAAAACCGCTTCCCTGGTTGATGACGAAGGGAATGAGAAAATACTGCATAAGGCCGACGATGCCGGTGATGAGGTTGTAGAACAGCACGGGGGTCATCATCGGTATCGTAATGGCGAAGAGGCGGCGGGGGCCGTTTGCGCCGTCGATGAGGGCCGCCTCGTATAGTTCGGTCGGAATGCCCTGAAGGCCGGCGAGGAAAATCAATATCGTGTTTCCGCAGCCCCAGAGGCCTATCATCGTATAGGAGATATAAATAAGGCGCGTGTTCGCGAGCCAGCGGATGCCGTCGACTCCGGTAACCTCGAGGCCGGTCAAATGCTTGATCGACAGATTTATCCAGCCGACATGTTCGTTGAGAACGCCGTTCCAGATGAGTACGGTGGATACGAGCGGCACCATGGTGGGAAGGTAAAACAAAACCCGGAATAATTTGGTTCCCAGCAGAAGCCGGTTATTCAGAAGAATCGCGACCACCAGGGAAAAGCCGAAGCTGATGGGGAGGGATATCAGGGTATACTGCAGGATCCTCCCGATCGACGCGAGAACCTGCGGATCTTCCGACAGGGCTCGAACCCAGTTCTTCAAGCCGACGAAACGGTTGTTCTCCGGCTGAATCAGATTGAAATCCATGAACGAAAACAGAAAGGAAGCGGCCATCGGCACAAGATAAAAAATCAAAAATCCGGCAAGCCAGGGGGCGATGAACATCAAGCCCCACAATTGTTCCCTTTTCAACGGAAGACCCAAAATACGTCTCATACAAAATCCTTCGGCAGAGTGGAATAAAAAGGCCGGCCGCCGGAGGAGAGATCGGACGGCCGGCCCGGGACTAAAAAACCTTATTTTGCCGCTGCGAAAATCTTTTCAAGATCGGCCTTGAGCTTGTCCGCTTCCGCGTTTACGGAAATGGATGGTTCGTTGGTCAGGACGTTCCAGAAATCGGAATAGCGGGTCGTCGTTTCCTGGAAGCTGGGCATCCAGCCTTCATGGTTGGGATTGTCGGCGTAGGCGATGCTGTCCACGACGATGGAAGCGTCGATAGAAGCGGAAGGGAACTTCGTCGCGAAAAACTCGGAAAGGAAGCCTTCCTGCAGGTTCTTGCGCGCGGGCATTCCTCCGTAAATCTTGAGGAGGTCGGACGAGCCTTCGCCCAGAAGCCAGGAGAGAACCTTGAACGCGGCGTCGGGATTCTTCGACTGCTTGGTGATCACGAAGGTGTCGGCGTGCATTTTCGCGGTGGTTTTTCCGTTCCATTCAGGCATGGGATAAATGTCCCAGTCGAATTTGATCTGGGCAAAGCCGGCGTACCAGAGATGGCTGTGGTCCATCGCGATCTTGCCGGAAGCGAACCAGTCTCCGCCGCCTAGGATGTCGCTGGAACCATAGGGTCCGTTCGGGATGAAGTTATCCTTCCACATGCCGTCGTAGATCCAGTTCCACGCTGCAAGCCAGTTCGCGGGGATCTGGGCCTTGCCGGAGGCGTCTGTGAAGCTGCCGGGTCCGAAGAGGGTTCCCCAGGAGCGGGCGTCGCCCCACTGCTGGCCGAAGCCCCACTGAACCATGCTCGCGCTGTCGAAATCCGCTTCCGTGGAGTCGCGGCCCTTGGAGTCGACGGAAAGCTTGCGGGCGAGCATTTTGACGGTGTCGTAGTTCCACGGCCATTTCTTGCCGTTTTCGTCCACGTACTGCTCGCCGTATTTCTTCGGAGGCAGGGGAATTCCCGCTTCCGCGAAAAGCTCCTTGTTCACGTACATGAACGAGGGGTAGATCGCGAAGGGAAGCCCGACGAGGCCCTCGTTCTTGTCGCGGTAGAATTCGACCATGGAGTTGTCGAACTGGGTCAGATCGTACTTTGTTTTTTCTACAAGAGGAGCAAGGTCGAGCCAGGTTCCCTTGAAGCTGTCGCGGCCGCGGATGCCGACCGGTCCGACGATGTCCGGAGCGTTTCCGCCGGAAATCTGGGTGGCCAGGGTGTTGTACGCCTGGCTGTTGTCTACGATTTCCAGCACCAGCTCGATCTCGTTTTGAGACGCGTTGAATTTATCCACCACCGCTTTTTGCGGCGCGAACGTCGGTTCGTCCGAACCGGCTCCAAGACCCACGAACCAGCGAACCTGCGTTTTCTTCGCCGCGGGAGCGGACTTCGCGCAGGAAAAAGACATGAGTGCCGCGATCATAGTCGCCGCAGCCGCCAGAACAATTCCTGTTCTTTTTTTCATACAATCCTCCTTCAAGATTCAGTTCCTTCTATATTGTTCGCGCATGCATCGCTCATGGCGACGCTGCGCAGGACCCAAGAACAGCGCAATAGCGCCGGACTATCGATCGAATACGACCGTGACGGCAGAATGAGACGGAATCGGAACGATCCACTGATCGGCTCCGATGCCCGCGCGGATAGACAAATCGGAAAAGTACGGATTCCAGAAAACAGCAGCGGAGGATCCGTCCGGATTGCGGAAGGCGACGCCGGGAAGGTCCGAGCCGTCGATCGTCATGCCGATCCGCCTGGAGCCCGGAGAAATAAATTTGGAAAAATGCGAAAGCACGTATAGCGAGGCACGTTCGGTTTGAGAAAGAGAGCCTTTGCCGGTCGCGGGATCGACGTCGATGCGGACCAATCCGTAATTCGCCGTGTTGGGAAACACGATAGGCCCGTTGTTTCCGTCCAGGGCGATATTCCAGAGAACCAGGGATCGCGCCTGGTTCTGCATGATCGATACGGCCATGGACATGCCTTCCCGGAAGTTTCCCGAAAACGTGCCCTTCCCTATCCATCTGCCGGACCCGCCTTCCGTAAACCAGACGTCCTTGGAAGGAAATTGTTCCTTGATGCGCGACATGATCCCCGGCTCGCCGGCGTAGTGGTGCCAGGCCGAACCCGCGAGCCACTTGGAGGCTTCAGGATCTGAGAGGACCGCTGCCGCCATCTCGGGATGGTCCCAGTTGTGGTCGTAGCAGAAAATCTTCGCATCGAGCCCTGCTTTCTCCAGAGTCGGGCCCAGATACCGGCCGACGAATACGGCTTCTTCCCGCGGCGACATCAGCATTCCCGCATAGAGGGGCGGAGCGTAATTCACCTCGTTCTGGCTCGTCACCGCGTAAACAGGAAGGCCTTCCGCCTCGTAGGCCCGAATGAACGCCGTGAAGTAGTCGGCGTACGCTTGATAGCAGTCTTCGCGAAGTCGTCCGCCGGAAGCGCCGAGCATCGTGCCGCCGGTTTTCATCCATGCAGGAGGACTCCAGGGAGACGCCATGATTTTCAGAGCAGGGTTGATTTCCTTCGCCTGTTTTAAAAGGGGAAGAATCCACACTCTGTCGCGGTCTATCGTAAAGCGTTCCAGAGCGAAATCTGTCTGGCCGGGAGGGATATCGTCGTATGAATAGGTTGAAAGCGCGAAATCGGGCGATCCCATCGGCTGCCGAAGAAAGGAAAGGCCGAGGCCCTCGACAGGATCAAAAAGACGCCTCATCAGCACGTCTCGTTCTTCCTGCGGCAAGGACGCAATGCACCAGGCCGACGATTCGGTCATCGAGGCGCCGAACCCGTCGATCGTTTGGAATTTCTCGCGGGGATTCAACGACGCGTTGACGGCGGGGAGCGAGCCGCTTTTTCGGAGAGATCCGTCGACTTTCTGCAACTTTCCTGTCGAACGGAGAAGGGACGATCCGTCTGCCGAGGTGACCCAGGCTTCGGCTGTTTTCATCTTTCCCCCGAACAAACCGGAACAGCCGGCGAGCACCATGCAACCGATGCAGCACATTGCCGCCCGGCGAACAGCGGCGTATCCGGCACCTCCGGGGATTCGGTCAGAGGACTCGTCTTTGCGATACGAAATAAATGTTTCCGCAAACATATCGGCAGTATACACCCGATGGAATGTTTCCGCAAACATTATTTTCTCAATTTCACCATTTTATGGAGCGCTCACGGTCACAGGCGAGCGCTCACGGTCACAGCCAGCGCACACGGTATCTGCCAGCACTCACAGTATCCGCCAGCACTCACAGTATCCGCCAGCCTTCACGGTCACAGGCGAGCGCACACGGTCACAGCAGCGCACACGGTCACAGCAGCGCACACGGTCACAGCAGCGCACACGGTCACAGCAGCGCACACGGTATCAGGCGAGCGCACACGGTATCAGCCAGCGCGTACACGGTCACAGCAGCGCTCACGGTCACAGGCCAGCGCTCACGGTCACAGGCCAGCGCTCACGGTATCCGCCGGCGCGCTCACGGTCTCAGGCCAGCGCTCACGGTCACAGCAGCGCTCACGGTCACAGGCCAGCGCACACGGTATCAGGCGAGCGCACACGGTCACAGGAGAGCGCACACGGTCACAGCCAGCGCGCACACGGTCACAGCCTGCGCTCACGGTCACAGCAGCGCACACGGTCACAGCCAGCGCACACGGTCACAGCCAGCGCACACGGTCACAGGCGAGCGCACACAGTGCCAGCCTGCCGACCCTCTTACTTCTTGAATATCGCCGAAAGGGCTTCCTTGATGGTGCGGACGGCGACAGAGCCGTCGATTTTTTCGGGGGCGAGAACGGTGGAGAAGCCGAGGCCGGTTGCGGCGCGGATGCGGGCTTTGAGCCTTCCGACGGGGCGGACTTCGCCCGCGAGGCTGAGTTCTCCGATGCTGGCGACGTTTTGCGGAGGGCTCATATCGGTGCGGGCAGAATAGAGGGCGAGCGCAAGGGCGAGATCGATGGCGCTCTCGGTAAGGCGGACGCCGCCGGCCACGTTGACGTAAATATCCTGGTCGGAGAATCGAAGCCCTACCCTCTTTTCCAGAACGGCCGCGATCCGGCTGACCCTCGCCGCGTCGATCCTGTCGGAATAGACGCGAGTCATCGAGCTTTTCGACGGAACGGTAAGCGCCTGAATTTCCACGAGAAAGGCCCGGCTCCCCTCGAAAACCGGCACGACTGCCACTCCCGGCGGAAGCTCCCCGGTTCTCCGCACGATGAACAGGCTCGAGGGATCTTCGACGGCGGCAAGGCCCTGCCCCGTCATCTGGAAAATTCCCAGCTCGTCCACCGAGCCGAACCGGTTTTTATGAGCGCGAAGGAATCGCACGTCCTCGTCGTTGCGTTCGAAGGAAATCACCGTATCGACCAGATGTTCCAGGGCCTTGGGACCGGCTATCGTGCCGTCCTTGGTAACGTGGGCGACCAGAAAGAGAACCGCGTCGCGCTCCTTGACCCAGCATACCAGCTCGTGCGCGCAGAGCTTCAGCTGATTGACGGTGCCGGGAATCGAACCCGCTTCCGGGGACCAGACGGTTTGTATGGAGTCGACGATGACGAAGACGGGAGAGACTTCTTCAAGAGCACGCGCGATGTCCTCGAGCCTTCCGGTGCACAAGATTTCGATGCGGTCCAAGGGAAGTCCAAGGCGGTCGGCTCTCGACCGAATTTGCCCGGCGGATTCTTCGCCGGAAACGTATAAAATACGTCCGGCAGTTTGGGCCGAAGCGGCGGCCTGCAACAGAAGGGTTGATTTTCCGATTCCCGGCTCTCCGCCGACGAGTATCGCGGAACGCTTCATGGCCCCGCCCCCAAGCACGCGGTCGAGCTCGCCGATGCCGGAGCACAATCTCGCTGTTTCCCGGGTTTCAACCGCTGAAAGGGGAATCGGCCGGGACATGAAAGAGGTCCCGGAAGTTCCTGCGCCCGCCGCGGATGAGCGCACGGCGCCGTTCATGATCGAACCGGGGCCGATCGACGCGTCCTGAAGAATCACCTCGACAAAGGTGTTCCATTCTCCGCAGTCGGGACAGCGCCCGAGCCAGCGCGGCTGTGAGTATCCGCAGGAAGAACATTGAAAAGATACGGTTCCGGTCTTTTTCTTTGCGCTCATATACGCATCATATCAAAAAAGAGGATTTCAGGCACAAATTCCGGTTAAAAAAGAGACTTGAAATACGCTTCGTTCGCGTTCCACACCGCTTTCGGGGCGGACAGACTCACGACCGTGCACTTTTTTCCGTCAGCGGACACGATGCATTCCTTGACATCCCTGTTGCGTGAGCCGGTTTCAAGATCGTCGACCTCATGCTCGATCCTGAAGCGCTTCGAGGAGCCGGATACGCGCATCGAGCCGGGGAGCACCCGCGTCGAGGCCCCGGACAGGCCGAAAAAGCGTACCAGGGACAGAGGAAGCTCGTCTGCGGGAAAACCCGCTTCGGCGATATCGAAGGTGTCGATCAGAAGGACGGCGGAGTTCCCCAGAAAAAAAGCGTTGTCCGCCATCATCGTCCAGTTCCCGTCCAGACGGAGAGTCACTCCGTCTACGGTGCGCGCTTCGGCGGCGGATTTTGCGATTTTCAGCAAGGACGAATCCGAAGCGGTCCGGTTTCCGGCATTCCGGGAGTTGCCGGATGCGTCGGAATCGCCTTCTGCCGGAACAAGGGAGAAAAACTCGGCGTCGCCGGCCTGTCCCAATCTGCCGGCCTTGTACAGTTCCAGCACTTTTCCGCCGTCTGCCGAATCGAGAGAGCGGAGATTGAAGAGGGGAATCTCGGGAGCGAAGATCAGGGAAACCGATCCGCCGAAGGACTCAAGCGATTTCGGGAACGACAGCGGAGGAGGGAGCAGGGAGCGGCCGGACGAGGACATCACGCGGACAGCGGGAGACGACGATAGATCGTTCCGCCAGCCGTACGCGTCGGGAAGGAGGGCCATCAGATAGTTGACCATCGGAACGTCCTGCCCGGTTATCTCCGAAATAATTTGCTGGCCGGTCAATACGAGGCGGCCGTCGGCTTCCTCGGTGCGGAACAGCACGGAAACGCGGGATTTAAGGGCGGGCGTATAGGTGAAAGCTCCCCAGGTCGAATCGTCGTAGCAGAGAAAACCGGTCCAGGTCGGATTTTTCCACGAGTAATCCCGGTACACGACGTACTCGCCTGAGCGGGGCTCGGGATACCGGGAAAACACGGCGGCGCTTTCGGCGGCGGACAGGGCCGCGTGAAGCGACAGAGACATCAGCGCTGCGGCGAAAAAGGCCGGACGGCGGAAGCGCGTTGTTAAAGACTGAGCGGGCCGTCCGCGGTTCTGCATCAATTTTCTCCCGACAGGGCTGAGAGTTCTTCGCGGACAGTCTTCGCGACTGAGGCGGCGGCTTCGGAGAGGGGCACAAGCACCGCGTCGCCGGCCTTGCGGAGCTTCACTTCCACGTTCGGAAGATTCTTGTCGCCCACCACGATGCGGACGGGAATGCCGATAAGATCCATATCCTTGAATTTAACGCCGGGCCGCTCGGCGCGGTCGTCGAGCAACACCTCTATTCCGGCCGCGGCGAGCTCCGAGTAGAGCTTGTCGGCCGCGTCCTTCATGGCGCCTTCGTATTTGATGGGCACGACGACCGCGTGGAAGGGAGCGACGGACATCGGCCACACGATGCCGTCTTCGTCGTTGTGTTCTTCGATGATCGAAGCGAGCGTGCGATCCACGCCGATTCCGTAGCAGCCCATCGTCGGCATCTGCTGTTTGCCGTTTTCATCGAGGTAGAACATTCCCATGCTCTTGGTGTATTTGTAGCCGAGCTTGAAAATATGGCCGAGCTCGTTGCCCTTTTTGCTGTAGTATTCGGCGCCGCAATTCGCGCAGCGGTCTCCCGCGACGACGGTGCGCACGTCCGCGGTCATCCAGGGGGAGAAATCGCGGCCGGGCTCGACGTGTTCGAAGTGCAAATCGGCCTTCAGGGCGCCGGTCACCGAGTCGTGCATCGCCATGACCGAGTCGTCAGCCAGGACGGGAGCGGAAGCGAAGCCCACGGGACCGGCAAAGCCGACCGGAGCGCCGGTAAGACGCTCTACGTCGGCGTCGCTCGCAAGCTCGACCTCGCTGGCCTTGAGGTTCGCCGCGAGCTTTACCTCGTTTACGTCGAGGTCGCCGCGGATGCACACCGCGAAAAACGCGACCGGATAATAGGCCGGCGAATTCTCGGGTTTCTTCCGTTCAAGCGACGCGCAGCCGGGAAGCCCGGCAAGATCGAGCTCTACGTTCACCGCCTTATAAATAAGGGTTTTAATGAAGGCGCGGGGGCTCGTATGGAGGAAGGCGCAGAGCTCGTCGATGGTTCTGACCTTCGGGGTTTCGATGGCGGCGTAGGGAGAATCGGTTTTCGCGGAGCCGGGTCCTTCGGTCGTCGGATCGGGAGCGCACGCGGCTTTTTCGTCGTTCGCGGCGTATCCGCACTTGGGGCAGAGAATCAGGTTGTTGTCGCCTACTTCGCTTTCCACCATGAACTCTTCGCTGCCCGTTCCGCCCATGGCGCCTGAATCAGCGCGCACCGGAATGACGGAAAGGCCGACCCGGCGGAAAATGCGGCGATACGCCTTGCCCATGTCCTGATAGGTATCGTCCAGACTCTTGTCGTCGGTATGGAAGGAGTACGCGTCCTTCATGGTGAACTCGCGGGCGCGCATGAGGCCGTAGCGCGGGCGGATTTCGTCGCGGTACTTGGTGTTGATCTGATACACGGAGAGAGGAAGCTGTTTATAGGAAGAAATCTCGCTCCTGAGCAGGGCGACGAAGGCTTCCTCGGCGGTGGGGCTGACTACCAGCTCCTGATCGACGCGGTTTTTGATTCTGAGCATGCCCGGGCCCATGGTTTCCCAGCGGCCGGATTCCCGCCAGATGTCTCCGGGAACCACGACTGAAGGCTTGAACTCGAGCGCGCCGACAGCGTTCATCTCGTCGCGGACGATGTTTTCCACCTTGCGGAAGCTTTTCAGCCCCAACGGGAGATAGGTAAACAGTCCGTTTGAAAGTTTGCGGATCATGCCGGCCCGCAAAAGCAGACGATGGCTGACGACAACGGCCTCCGCGGGTACTTCCCGCAGCGTAGGCATGAACAGACTGGACATTTTCATGTGGATTACCTCTCGAATATCGCCCATTTTACCGGGAACGGAGAGGTTTATCAAGGCAGAGGATGACTCCGGTTTTTTTAAAAAAAACTGTTTTTTAACATTGTAAACACTATACTCTTCGTACGAGTCTGACTCGAAACTATTATGCTAAGGAAGTTCTCATGACTAAAACACGCAGAGGAACAGCCCTCGCGGTAACGGCAGCGATTTTCACGGCTGTCGTTCCATTGGCGGCGCAGGAAGCATCGGATGGAAAATCCCTTACGAACACCGTAACGAACGGTCTCTTTTTCTCGGACAGGGACAATTACCTGAGCACGACGGGAATCTGGACGCTGAAGAATAACGTGATCTTCGGCCAGATCAAGGCGCCGGGAGAATCCGCCGCGTCGTTCGACGCGGGAACCGGACTTTTCCTCGGAGATTTCTGGCTGGGCCTGGCTCTTGCGCAAAAAGCAGACATCGATAAAAGCGAATCGACCGATATCGATCAAACCTACGACACAAGCGCGACCAACACGCTCCTGGCCGGAAAAACTACAACCGACACCTGGTACAATACGAACAGCCAGTACTACAAGTTCGCCGCTTTGTTCGGAAATAAAACCTGGGGCGTCAAGAACACCTTTATATTCAACCCGAACACGGTCGAAGACGACAGCAACGGCTTCACAACCGACGGATCAAGCGTGACAGAACTGCTCGGAACGGGAACAGCGCAGACGAGCTCCAGAGTCACTGAAAAATACGCGACAAACTACTCGTCATGGTCCGATTCGCTCGAGTTCGGAATGAACCTTCCAAAAAGAATCGCGGTCAAGGCATGGGCTAAAGTCGGTCATTCAGCCGGCGGAAGCTACGACAATCAAACAGTGGCATCCTACGAACAGGACAGCGCCTCCTCAGCCCCCTCCTGGGACGGCAAGGCGGGAATTCTGAGCGCAAGCAAGAATACGAACACCTACGGCGCTTCGTTTCTCTCTATCGAGCCCGGCGTTTTCGGATCGATCCTGATCGACCTCAACGACAAGGTCACGCTTAACCCGACTCTCGCCTACAACCTGAGCCTGCCTCTCTACTCCAACGACTATTTCGACGGAAACGGAAACCTCTCCACAGTCTCGGGAACCGCGAGCTCCTCAAAGACCGTAGCGTACGCGTACGAAGGAATCAATTCCGCGAACGGCTCGGACATCACCAGGACGACCACGACCAGCTCGAGTTCGATCTCGGAAATCTCTTCAATGACCCACACCGTCTCTCCCGCCGTCAAGATTTCAGCAAAGATCTCGGAACGGGTCGTATTCGCGGCAAGATACACTCCTACCGTCTCGATATCGAACCGCGAAACTGTCACAACCGCGGAAACCACAGCCAAGGTATCCTACAGGAACGGTACAGACAGCGGTTCCTACGATGAAACGACAACGATTACCAATCCGGTCGAGACGGTCGCAAGAGACAGCATGTCGTTTAAGAATACCATCGATTTCGGCAGCCAGATTCATATCATTCCGCAAAAGCTCCGCCTCAACCTCGGCGGTCGGATGATCAATACGGTCGGCACCTGGACGACTCTGAAAACCACCAAAAAAGGACTCTCCGTTACTACTACAAAAGGAGAATTCCTCGACGGAGACGCCAGAACGCCAGAAACGACGGTAAACAGCGTATCGATCGACAATCAGGGACAGGAATGGACGAGCAACGGCGGATTCTCGGCTGTTTACACGACCGGTTTGACCTGGTTCGTAGACGAGATGGTCGATCTGGATCTGTCGCTCACGAACGGAGCCGACATCTGGACCCCGAGCAATTGGACCCTGCAGCTCAACATCCGCTACTAAGCGGATACATTAAGGAGATAGTATGACGACTAATACACTGATAAAAATCGCCGGAGCAGCCCTGCTCGGCGCCGCGCTCACCGGATGCGCGCCTGAAGCCTTTACGCCGGATGTCACCAGCGACACCTCGGTACGCGCGAATTATTCAGCTGCCGTATCGATACAAACGAATATTACCGCACCCTGGAGCGGCCTGGTTAAACAGGAAGCCGCGACCCTCGAATATCAGAGAATCACGCTGACCGTCACGGACGGAGTCGATGACGACAGCTACATCGACATCAACGTAGACGGCAGCATTACCGGCTTCGCGATCTATCCCCTGGGCGACGCTGTCGACGCCGACGCCCTCTTCGTCAGAGGAACAGCGATCTCCTATCAGGCAAGAAGGATCAGCGAGAACGGAGTCGAAATTCTTATGCCGTTTACGGATGCGTCCATCGCAAGCGACTACCTGGAAGTCGAAATAAACCCGGCGACGGCAACGTTCAACGGCGGCACTGCCCGGCTCGACACGGACGGAGACAGGGTAAGCGGAGAAGCGGAAGAGGATCTCTACATAGATTTAGTGGATGTGAGTTCGGGAGGCACTACCGAAACCACAATTCCCGCGCTGTCTAGAGGCAACTTCAGGGCTCCCTGCACCGCGTATACGCTTGGTTGGTCCGCTAATTTTAGCTCTTTTGAAAATACGACTGGAACAAACGCAGTACGCGTTACCTTTACATCGTCCGGTCCGCTGACATCTCTCAATGAAGCAAGCCTTCAGTCGGGAATCCAGATCGAGAAGCTGAACACCGCGACCGGCGCATGGGCAACCGTTGCTCCGGGTTATGACTACAATGAGACATCCGGAGTCCTCTCGGCGGACTTCATCACCGCAGCGGGAGAAGTCTACCGGTACAGGCAAAATCCCTACAACTACGCCGAATCCGTCGCCGTGAACGGTTACATCCACAGAGCGAGCTACGACCAGACAAACGGGTTCACCGATACATCGTGGACGTACCGGGCGATATCCTCTGCGGACAAAACATTTGAAACCGTTGACGATGCGACCCTCGGAGGAGTGAAAGGCTCGTGGTTCCTCGATGTGGAAACCTCTGCCGAAAACATTTCCGCCGCGACCCTGACCGTATCCGCCGTGCGAGTATTCAACATCAACGCCGACGGAATACCTTCAGAGGTTGAAGGATTCACTCTTTCAAAAACTTCCCCTTCAACCTATCGAATCAACCTGCCCGCAAGATTCACTCCGTTCGTAAACGGAAAATGCAAAATCATGACGGCGCCTTCGGTTATCGATACCGACGATCCCGACGTAACAACCGACGACGACTCCTTCACGGGACCGACTTTCAACGGCTGGTCCGTATCGGGTCTATTAACTTACTGATTGCCTTAGTATGACTGAATAAAGGCCGCCCCCTGCGTAATAACAGCAGGGGACGGCCTTTTTATTATCAGCGGTTTTTGAGCGCTATATCTTATAACTTTATATCGATGAAACGCATTGATTCCGCCCGGCGAGCTTCGCGCAATAGAGGAAGCTGTCGACCCGCTTGACGAGAGACTCGATCGAATCGCCCCGCTGAACCTCGGCGACCCCGAAGCTCGAGGTTATCGAAGCGGGAATTTCGGGAAACGGATGAGATGCGATCGCCATGCGCATGCGCTCCGCGACCAGAAGAGCCTGGGCAATGGAGGTCTGGGGCAGGACTACGAGAAATTCCTCTCCGCCGTACCGGGCCTGCAGATCCGTATCCCGGGAATGAAGGAGCATAAGAGCGGCAATATCCTTTAAAACGGCGTCGCCCGCCGGGTGGCCGTATTTGTCGTTCACATCCTTAAAATGATCGATATCCGCCATGATTACGGAAAACGGCTGGCCGGACCGGTGATATCCGGCTAACTGTTGAAGAAGAAACTCTTCGAGATACCTGCGGTTATACAGGTTTGTCAACGGATCCCGGAACGAATCTTCCTGAAGCTTATGGTTCGTCACCTCCAGCTTTCTAGTGACATCGAACAGGTGTGCATGCATGCGTTCCTGCGTTCTGGAAATTACGATGGCGAAGGCGAGAACTGCAAAAAGACTGAGAAGATGAATAATATCCTGGCTGCCGTTGACGAGCGAAAAAATCGCAATATCTGATATAAAACCGGCAACGCAGAGAACGACAATCCTGAAAAAGCTCGTACGATAAAAAAAGGCCAGACTGAGAAAGAAAATAGCGACCGCAGTGGTGTCGTCGTCGGGATATGAATCCAGTACAGAAAGCGTGACGAAGGAAAGCATCAGGAACAGAATATACAAGAAGATTAAAACATCGGCGGCCTTAAACGCCTTTAAACGCTTAAAAAGCCGTAATAACACCAAGAAAACAAGGGAAAAAGAGGCGATACAGGAGAAAATAAATAAAGCGCGCAATTCATACAGGGTGCTTGAGGGGTTCTGCACAGCGAAAAAATAGTATGCGGAAAAAAGACTGCACAAGGGAATAGCTAATAAAGGCACATACGAGAACCTGATGCGGTTCTCGACGCGCCGTCCCTGAAGGAAGTGTTCAAGACTTTCCGTTTCGAAAGCGCCGTCGATCGATTGGAAAAGCGAATTATCTCTCTTCTGCATACAGCCAGTATACGTGCATCAATCGGCGGCGCGCAAGTTTTGTAAAAAAGAAGCAAGAAACCAACCCATTTCATTGACGGGTTTGAAGGACGGCATGCTTTACGCTACACTCTCTACAAGAGGTTCAGCATGCAAAGAAAAAGTAAAGTTCATATCATTTTCATTGGTCTTCCGTTACTGGTTGCAGCGCTTTCATCCTGTACTACCGTCAGAACCAACGCCTTCCTGATAAAAGATTTATCGCCGGAGGAAAAAGCGGCCCTGCTCTTCGATAAAACCGTTGAAGAATATGCGGAGCAGATTCAGAAAAAACAGGATTATGCAAAAATAAAACCGGTGAGAACGGCATTCACAGACGTTCTCGCGTTGAACCCTACCTTTGTCGAAGCGGATAAATATATTGCGGAATTGGATCACTTGAAAGAAACCAAAATCAAGGAATACAAGGCGGTGATCGCGAAACTCGATCCATTGGAGAAAAAATCCGACTCGCAGACCTATGAATACCTGCTCGCGATCCAGCGGTTAAAGACGATCGAGCCCGGGGACAAGGATGCCTCTCGGCTGATGAAGGACACAGCCGAGATGAGAGATGCGGATATCGCGCTCAGAATCGAACGCCTCGGCGATTTGCACGCATCCATCATGGAAGAAAAGAATCAGCAGGTTCTCCTGAAGAATTTGCGCACCGCGAAAGCCTCAATCGCGCAGATCGAAACGCTTAAACCGGGAGTCAGGGAAGTACGGGTAATAGAAGACGACCTCGATATGAAAATGAACGACTTCGTCGCCCAGGATATCGCCATTGCCGAGACTAAACTCGCCGCGAAACGCTATTCAGAGGCCGAAACAGCCATCCTGCAGGCGGAAAAAAGCTTGAAATCGTTCACCAACGAGCCGAGCGCGAGAGTCGCGGATCTGAAGTACGCGATTTATTACAACTGGGCGGTTCAGTATTACGAAACCA
The DNA here is from genome assembly GCF_021021555.1 of Teretinema zuelzerae. Taxonomy (NCBI): domain Bacteria; kingdom Pseudomonadati; phylum Spirochaetota; class Spirochaetia; order Treponematales; family Treponemataceae; genus Teretinema; species Teretinema zuelzerae. Next base: position 1,320,089 of record NZ_JAINWA010000001.1, read on the forward strand.
AAAAATGGCAGTCGGCGGGACAGAGAACGAATCAGGCCATAGCAATCAGAAAGACGAGCGAGGCTGTTTCGCTTAAAAACAAGATCAACAAAGCCGCGGCGCAGCGGGATTACGACGCTGAAATAGGCGACATTCTGGCCTCGATCGATTCGATGCTCAAACAGGATGATCCGGCCGGAGCGGCGACCGCGATCCAGGCGAATTTGCCCCGAATGCAGCGCCAATCCAGCAAGAATTCGCTGAATGACAAACTGGCGGAGGCGCAGAATCTGGCCGCGAAAATCTATAAAGAGGGCGTAGACCTCTATACAGACGAAGACTATGCGGGATCCATCAGAAAATTCCAGATTGTCGTCGCGTTCAGCAAGGATTACGAACAGGCTCAATCCTATCTGAGCAAGGCGCAGGCAAAGACCAAAGCCCTTTCGGGCGCTCAGTGAGGATATGATGAAAACATTCAATAAGCCGCCTCTTCATCTCGCGTTGGACGCGGCATCCGTATTTCTGGCGGGATTTTGGCTTATCTCTCCATGGTCGACTTTCAGCCCCCAGCTTATACAGCCGGTGCTGATGCCGCTGTCGTTTCTGGGAAGCGGCGCCCCTGCGCTCTCTCGCGCCCCGCTGTTCGCGATTTGGCTGATTGCGCTGTGGATGCTTTTTTTGCTCGCAGCCGCGGCCATACCCCAGAAGCTTCGAGCCTTCGGCGATACGACAGGACTTCCTCAGCACATCATGCGGATTCTGGCTACCGCGATCATAGCATGGGCTTCGATACTCCCGATTCTCGTCCAGGCAGATACTCCAGCCTGGTTTTCAGGCGTTTCGGCTTTCAGATGGACGGGTCCCGTGCTCGCCGCGGCGGCTCACATCGCGTCGACAGCCTATTTTCTTTCATATATAAACTGGCAGAATCCCGTCTACCGCGAATATCGGGAATTCAGGAAGCAGCAGAAAGCTCAGGAAGCAGGCAGAAAGTCGAAGGAGCTGAGCGTGCGGACGAGAGCGGCCGTTCCCGCTCAGGACGAAGCAGCCGAAGCCGCCGGAAAAAAATCCGCCGTAGAAATATTCTTCCGGATCAGAAGCAAACTCTTCCTGGCCTTCATCGGCATCTTTTCGCTGATACTCGTCAGCCTTACCACCCTCTTGCTGGGGAACTACAAGGAAACCATCCTCGACGCGGTAGGCGACACCGCGCGAAGCTTCGCCGAACAGGCGGCTTCTTCCTACCGGATAAACCTGGGAGACGAAATAGCGCTTCACGAGTTCATCAACCGGCAGAACGACCTCAACAAAAAAGCCGAATTTAAATTCCACGATTTAACCCTGTATACAAACTTAAAGCAGGAAATCTACCTGGACGACATTCCCGCCGAATTCCCGGAATACCGCGCCGAATACGGAACCCTTGTTCCCGGCGAACGGTTTCCCGAAACCGCCGCGCTTTCCGGTTCGGAGGCGAAAAGAATCGCCTCGGACAGGGCGCAAGGCAGGAAGGTTTCGGCCTACTTCGATCCGGTCGAAGCAAGGCATGTGTTCGAAACGCCGATCATTAAAATCGATACGGTGCGCAAGGGAGACGAAAAAATCAGAAGAGAGCGCTTTCTGGGAGCAGCCCGAATCAGCTTCGACGACGCGGTCATCATGCGGCCGTATTTCAAGACGCGCATCTCGGTCGTCGCCTCCACCGCGTTCTTCCTGTATCTCGCCATCATACTCACCTATGTAGTCGGAAACTACATCGTCAATCCGCTGCTCTTCCTGCGCATGAACGTACGGAAAATTTCGGAAGTTCTCACCGACATGATCCGGGGAGAGACGCGAGTTTCAGCCAACGCCATCGTGTATCGGGACTGCGTTACGAGCCGTGACGAAATCAAATCCCTCTCCACCGAGATCAACGATATGGTTACGGTGATCCGCGGGATCGTGCCGTATATTTCGGCTTCCACTCTCAAACACGCTGAAAGCGGGTCTACGGTCAGCACCGAAAAGGATCTGGCCTTCCTGTTCACGGACATACGCGGATTCACCACCCTCTGCGAAGGCATGAAGCCGGAACAGGTTGTGGACGTTCTTAACCGCTACCTGGATCTTGAAACGGAGATAATCCTCAACAATCAGGGCGATGTGGACAAATTCGTCGGGGACGAAATGATGGCCTTTTTCGACGGACCGAACAAGGATTTGAACGCGTGCCGGGCAGCAATGCAGATCCGTCATGCGATGATGGAAGAAAAGGAAAAGCGGGAGAAGGAAGGACTGCCGGTAGTAGCGATCGGCATCGGCATCAATTCCGGCCCCGTTGTTTTCGGTTCCGTCGGCGCGCGGGAGAGAATGGACTTCACCTCGATCGGCGACACGGTGAACCTCGCCGCGCGGCTCGAAGGCGCGAACAAGGCATACGGATCGAAGACGCTGATAACCGAAACGGTGTGGAAACAGGTCCGCGAAGATTTTCTGTGCCGCGAAATGGACGTAATCGCCGTAAAAGGAAAGAACGAACCGGTACGGATCTACGAGATTCTGCAGGAATCCGCAAAGGCTCCCGAGAAGCTGAAGAACATCTGCGCGCAGTTCGAGGAAGGAATCGAAGCCTATCGCAAGCGTTCCTGGAAGAAGGCAGAGAAAATATTCGGCAAGCTCGCCAAGGAATACGGCGACGAGCCGTCGAAGGTCTATCTCGACCGGATCGCTCACTTCCAGATCCAGCCGCCCGCGGACGACTGGGACGGCGTGTTCAGGATGACGGTGAAATAATACAGCGGAAGAGCCTAGCGCTCTTCCCTGAAATACGCGGAACCGAGCGCCGCGGGGCCGAATCCCCGGCGGTGCCGCGTTTTCGATACCAACCCGCGCGATGTGAGAACCAGCACGGCTATCGTCGCGACGTAGGGAATCATATCAAGCAATTGGGGCGAGAAAACGATTCTGTTTCCGAACACTACGAGGTCGATGTTCTGGAATTTAAAGCCGATCCCTTTTAAGGCGCCGAAGGCGTAAGCGGCTGCGATAGCCTTGAGCGGATCCCAACGGCTGAAAATAATAAGCGCTACGGCTATCCAGCCGGCGCCGGCGGTGATGTTTTCCTGCCAGCGCGGAACGAAGACCAGCGAAAGATACGCGCCGCCCAGGCCGCAGAGGAATCCCCCCGCCAGCACATGAATATATTTGTAGCGGCTCACCGCGATGCCGGACGCGTCCGCGGCCGCCGGATTTTCTCCCACCGCGCGGACATTGAGGCCGATCCGCGTTCGGTTGAAATACACAGAGAGAACTACGGCGGCGGCGATCGCCAGATGCACATAGATGCTCTGCTCGAAAAACATCTTGCCCAGCACGGGAATATCGCGGAGGACGGGGATCGAAACGGGGGCGAAGGCGTCTGTTACGCGCGAGGGGAGAGACTTGCCGGACAGATTCTTGCCGAGAAAGCCTGAAACGCCGGCGCCGAAAATCGCCAGAACCAATCCGGTGACTACCTGATTGCCCCGGAGCGTCACGGTAATTATCGCGTAAATCAGGGCTCCGGCGGCGCCCGCGGTTCCGGCCGCGAGAACAGCGAGAAAAGGATCCCCTGTGGAAAGCGCGGCAGCGAAGCCGACCGATGCGCCCATCAGCATCATCCCCTCTATGCCGAGGTTCATGTTGCCGGCTTTCTCGCAGAGAATCCCCCCGAGGGTCGCAAACAGTATGTGGGTGCCCATTTGAACGGAGGTCTGGAGAAAGAGGGACAGAGCTTCTATAAACAGGTTCATTTTTTTCCCTCCCGATCAAACGCGAAACGGTATCGCACGGAAAACTCGCTTCCCAGCACGAAAAAGATGATTATTCCCTGCAGAATGTCCGCGACCGAGGCGGGTATTTTCATCGAGCTTTGCAGGAAGGACGCGCCCTGTAACAGCAGGGCGAACAGGAAGGAAACCGCGACGATGAGCGGGGGACTGAGCCGCGCGAGCCATGTCGTGATGACCGCGGTGAACCCGAGTCCGCCTGAAAGCTGGTCGGACAGAGTGTGCTCGATCGCCGAAGCCTGCATCATTCCGGCCACGCCGGCCAGGCCGCCGGAGAGCATCACCGCGGCGATGGTGATTCTGAACACGTTCATGCCGGCATACCGCGCGGTCGCTTCGCTTTCTCCCAGAACATCGATTTCGTAGCCGAGAGTGCTTTTCGACAGCAGTATGTAGAGAAGAACAACCAGAACGAGGGCGATGATCCAACCGGCGTGAATGCCCAGCACTTTGGGCAGAATCGCGTTCTGCGGGAAGTTCGCGATTTTCGGAAAGCCCTGGGCCGACGGGTCCTTCCACGGTCCGTACTGCAGATAGGAGATCCATTTAACGGCGACATAGTTGAGCATAAGGGTCGTAAGCGTTTCGCTCGCGGCGAAGCGGGCTCGCAGGACGGCGGGAAGCAGAGCCCACATGCCACCGAAGAAAAACGCGAAGATGAACATGAGAGGCAGAAGAATAACCGCCGGAAGGGAGGGAAACGAGACGGCGGCAAGGGTCGCGCCGAAGGCTCCGAGATAGAACTGCCCCTCGGCTCCGATGTTCCAGAATTTCATCCGAAACGCTACGGCGATGCCGAGAGACAGCACGACGAGCGGGATGGTTTTATTGATCGTTTCGCGGAAACGGTAGGCGGTGCCGAGCGATCCCGAGATCATGCGGCCGTACACCTCCAGCGGATTGTAGCCGAGAAACAGCATCACGAGGGAGGAAGCCGCGAGGGCGGCGAAAACGGCACCGCCGCGCAGAAGATTTTCGCCGAACCTGGTCGGCTCGGTGCGGGATACGATTCGGATCATTGCTTATTCTCCGCTGATTCGGGAAGATGGCCCATCATCATCAGGCCGATGTCTTCCTTTCCGGTTTTTTCAGGATCGACGATGCCCATAACCTTTCCGTCATGGACGACCATGATGCGGTCGGACAGTTCGCGCAGAACGTCGAGATCCTCTCCGATGAACAGAACAGCGACGCCCTTGCGCTTCTGGGCGTTGAGCATATCGTAGATGGTGGTGGAGGCGCCGATGTCGAGGCCCCGAACCGGGTAGGCGGTGACCAGTAGACGGGGAGCCATTTCTATCTCGCGGCCGAGAAGCACTTTCTGAATATTGCCGCCTGATAGTTTTTTGACCGTATGATGTATCGAAGGCGTGCTTATTCCGTAATCGCGCACGATGCGCTCCGCATGCTCCCGGCCCCATTTGCGATCGACGAAGGCGCTTCCCGAACGGGCGTAGGATTTGAGCAGCACGTTGTCGGTTATGTCCATTCCCGCCACCAGCCCCATGCCGAGCCGGTCTTCGGGAATGAAGCTCATGCTCACTCCCTTGCGGATGATCGCGCGGGGAGACATCCCGCCGATTTCCTCGCCGAGAAACCGGATGGAGCCGGAGTCCGCTTTCAGGAGTCCTGCGACGCACTCGCACAGTTCCTTCTGGCCCGAGCCCGCGATTCCTGCGACTCCGAGGATTTCTCCGCCGCGGAGGGCGAAGGAAACGGAATCCAGAAGAGGAATCCCCTCGGAATCCTTGAGCGAAAGGTTGTCGACCTGCAAAAGCGGATCACTGGAGACGTCCGCCTGTTCGCGCCGGATCTCCAGAGAGACGGACGCGCCGACCATCAGTTCCGTCAGCTCTCTCGGATTCGTCCCGGCGGTGTTCACCGTACCGACGCTTTCGCCGCGGCGGAGAACCGCGACCCTGTCGGATATGTCCATGACCTCGTTCAGTTTATGGGTGATGATGATGATCGAACATCCGTCGTCCTTCATCTTCCGTAAAATGGAAAACAACTGGGCGGTTTCCTGGGGCGTGAGCACGGCGGTCGGCTCGTCGAGGATGAGGACGCGCGCTCCGCGGTACAGCACTTTGAGGATTTCGACGGTCTGTTTTTCTCCGACCGACATCTCGCAGACTTTCTTCTCCGGATTGGTGACCAGCCCGTACTTTTTTTCTATCCGATAAATCCGCTCGTCCACGGATTTCGCATCGAAAAAAAGCCGGCTCTTTTCGCCCAGGGCGATGTTCTCGCGGGCGGTCATCACTTCGACCAGCTTAAAATGCTGGTGGACCATGCCTATTCCGGCGCGTATGGCGTCCATCGGGCCCGAAAAGCGGACGCTCTTGCCGTCCAGCAGGATAGAGCCGGAATCGGGGGCGTAAATGCCGGAAAGCATGTTGACCAGGGTGCTCTTGCCGGAACCGTTCTCTCCCAGAAGGGCGAGAATTTCGCCCTGCCTGACGTCGAGCGACACGGAGCGGTTAGCGGCGACGGAGCCGAAAGTCTTCGAGATGTTCCTCAGTTCTACGTAGGGGTGTTCTGTCATGAATTAAATTCGGGTATAAAAGGTCGCCCTGCCCGGGCGCGAAACCTCGGGCAGGGCGGACTGATTAGTTGGGAATGGAGCCGACGACTCCCTTCACAAACCAGCTCATGTTCCAGATTTCGTCGTCCGTCATGACGGAACCTGCGGAAACCTTCTCCGCGCCGGACTGATCGGCGAGGGGACCGCTGAAAATCTTGAGGGAACCGTCGACGATTCCGGCCTTCGCGGCGGCGATCTTCTCGGCGGTGCCGGGAGCGCAATTAACGGAAAGCTCGTCGAGAGCGACCATATCCTTGTCGAAGCCTTCCCAGTATGCGCGGCTGGTCCAGGTTCCGGCGAGAATCTGGTTCACGTCGTCGACATAGAAGGTCGCCCATTTGAAGAGGGGGGCGGTCAGATAAGCCGCGGGAGCGGCGCTGTAGGTGGGAGAGTTGTAGCCGATCGCGAAGGCGCCTTTTTCCTGGGCGGCGATCTGGGGAGCGGTGGTGTCCTGATGCTGGGACATGACGTCGCAACCCTTGTTGAGGAGCTCGAGAGCGGCCTGCTTCTCGACGGCGGGATCGAACCAGGTGTTGGTCCAGATCACTTCCACGGAAGCGGCGGGATTGACCGACTGGACGCCGAGGGTGAAGGCGTTAATTCCGCGGATTACTTCGGGAATGGGCATCGCGGCGACGTAGCCGATCTTGTTCGCCTTGGTTTTGAGACCGGCGGCGATTCCGGAAAGGTAGCGGGCCTGGAACACCTTGCCGAAGTAGGTGCTTACGTTGTCGGCGCGCTTGTAGCCTGAGCAATGGCCGAAGTAGACCTCGGGATGATCGGCCGCGACCTTGATGGTCCAGTCCATGTAGCCGAAGCTGTTGGTGTAGATCACGTTGCAGCCCTGATCGATCAGATCGCGGATCGCCTTTTCGCAATCGGCGTTCTCGGGCACGTGCTCGATATATGCGGTGTTAATTCCCATTTCGTTCAGGGCGAGCCGTCCCTGATCGTGAGCCTGGGTGTACCCTTCGTCGTTGATGGTCCCGATATAGACGAAACCGACCTTCACGGTTTCCTTGGTGAGCGTCTTCGCCGCCGCGGTTTCCTGTTTCTTCGCGCAGGAAGTTGCGAGCAGGGCAAGACCTGCGATCATGACGAGGGCCAGTACCTTTTTCATGTGTTTCTCCTCTAAAAAACGTTCGCTTTTTATCCGTTCGCGGCAATCGGCCTCGGCAGTCAGATTCGTCATTCGGCCTTGACCGGCAGCAGCGCGCGGCTATTTACTTTCTGAAAACGATGCCCTCGGGACCTTCGAGCGCTTCCACGATTGCAAGGGACTCGACCCGTACGCCCCGGGCGCGCAGACGGTCGCCGCCGCCCTGAAAGCCCTTTTCTATGGCGATTCCCGCTCCCGCGACGGTGGCTCCGCCCGAGACTATCATGGAGACCAGGCCCTCGAGGGCGCAGCCGTTGGCGAGAAAGTCGTCGATGACGAGAACGGAGTCTCCCGGACGCACATAGGCTTTGGGAAGAATGACGGTGTATTCGGTTTGATGCGTGTAAGAAGTTATAGTAGCCGAGAGGAGGTCGCCCGAGACGTTCGCGCTCCGGTGTTTTTTCGCGAAAACGACGGGAACATTGAAGTACTGGGCGGTAATGCAGGCGAGTCCGATGCCGGACGCTTCGATGGTAACAATGCGGGAAATCTTGGTGCCGGAAAAACGACGGGCGAATTCCTTGCCCATTTCATTATAGAGGGCGATATCCATCTGTTGATTCAGGAAACTGCCGACTTTCAGGATATTGCCGGGAAGAACGCTTCCCTCTGCGCGAATTCGCTCTTTCAATAATTCCATGAATCATTTTATACAGGAGGAGGCGTTTATTCAAGAGGAAGGAAGATAGGGAACCGCACGTTTATCTACTAAACAGTACATAAACGCATGGATTGCCGATCCGGGGGAAGGAACAGCAATCCATGGATTCCGAAACGGCTTGCGGGGCAAGCTCGCGGGATTGATTATGCGTGCGACTTTATCATCGACACGATTTTTTCTTTGCTCATAAAGCCTACGGCGCGGTCTACTGCCTGTCCGTTCTTGTAGATGATCATCGTAGGAATGCTGGAAACGCCGAACTTGATCGCAAGATCCTGCTCGTCGTCCACATTGACTTTCGCCACAACGGCTGAACCGCCGACTTCCTTCTCGACTTCTTCGAGGACGGGGCCGAGCATCTTGCACGGTCCGCACCAGGGAGCCCAGAAATCTACTAATACAGGAATATCCTGATTGATTACCTTGTCGAAACTCGATCCGTTAGTATGCAACACTGCCATTGAGTGCCTCCTTGCTTCGTTTGTATGAGTTAAATATAACCAAACAAGGAGGCTTCCGCAGTAACTTTGTCACAAAAAAGCTATAAAAGCGAAAGTTCGTAGAGAAAGAGGGTCGCCGCCTGCGCGACGTTGAGGCTTTCGATCTCTCCGGTGCCCGGAATTTTCACGAGATCGTCGCAGGATGAGCGCACCTCGCCGGATAATCCGCTTTCCTCGTTGCCCATGACTACCAGAACCCCCTGAGAGCCGCCGACCATGCCCCGCAGGTCCGAAAGGGTGCGCTTCGCCCGGTGGTCGGCTCCGATGCGGAGCATCTTCCCCGCGGACGCCTGAACCAACGCGGCCGCGGAACTCGCGCGGTAGACCTGGACGAGCTCCATTCCTCCCTGGGCGATGCGGTAGGCGCTCGTCGTGATCTGAGCTTGATCGTCGTCCTCGCCGATGACGATGCGGGTTATCCCGAAAAAGGCCGCGCTCCGGACGATAGCGCCGAAATTGTTCGCGTTGCCTACGCGGTCGAGTACCAGGACGCGGGCCTTTTCACGCTGCCACATTTCAAGGGTGCCCATTTCGAGGCGAGGCACGACCGGCTCCTCGATCATCGCGGCGACGCCCTGGTGATGCACGCTCTGGGTAAGCTTTTCGAGCTCTTCGTCGGACTCGACCATTTTATAGGGCTTCTTTCTCGCAGCCAAAGTCTTGCAAACGTCGCCGAAATAGCGAGCCTTATCCTTGTTGAAAAACAGACGCTGTATTTTTTCGGGATGTTTCTCTGCCAGGGCGCGGACGGCTTCAAAACCGCAGACCGCAAGCTCCCGATATTGTTTATTCTTCATGATTCCTCCCTGAAGTAAAAAGAGTGTATCACAACGATCATTCTTAGTTGACTGGATACGGTTTTTTTCTTATTTTCTTGTTACCGAACGTTCGGTAACTTTTTTTATCATACAGGTGACAGAGAATGGGGAACTGCGTGTTTCATAAAGGAATAAAGATGAACGAAAATGCGGACAAAACCAATTCCCGGAAAGACCAGATTCTCCGCTCTGCGTTCGAACTGATGCAGAACGGAGAAAAATGGTCCCTGTCAGAAATTTCAGCGAAGCTCGGCATCTCAAAGACGGCGATCTACCGGCATTTCAGCAACAAGGCGGAAATCGAAGCGGAAATGGACGAACTGTTCGTTTCGGGTTTAACGGAAGCCGTCGAACAGGGAGGAAGCACGCCGAACAGTCTGAGGACGCGAGCCATCGATTTTTTCAAGGGCAACAACGGTTTCCTGCATCTGTTTTTCGGAAAATTTTTCTCATCGCCGGAATACGAGCTCGCGCTGTTCGAAACGCTGCTCAAACGATCGCCCCGTCTTGCCGAGTGGAACGCGCGGGCGGCAAAGATGGACGCGGACAGGAGAGCAATTGAAGAAATCAGCCTGATCAAAAACATCATTTCCGTCATGATTATTTCGGTAAACGAGCCCAAAATGGAAGTGTTGCAGAAAGATCTTCTCGCCCTGCTGGAAAACGGACTCAAGGCCGATGATTTCCCGGGAATCGCCGCGAATCCGCAGAACATACCGGACAACAAGCGGCTCGACGAACTGGACGGGCTGTGCGTTCTGCAGCCGTCCGATCTCGGCGAAGCGAACCGTTTTTTCGAGGCGATCGCAGCAAGCATACGGGAGAACGGCATACATGGAACGACGATACAGAAAATAGCGGAACGGATGGGAACTGCGAAAAGCAGCCTCTATTTCTACTATAATAACAAGCAGGAAATGCTGAAAGAACTTGTGCTATCGGAGACAGAGGCGATGAAGGCGCTCTGCGATCGATACAGCGCGCACGGACGCAATTTTCTCGAACAGCTGTACATATTGATGATGGTCCAATCGCAATACCTGCTGCTCCGCCCGGACATCCTGCCGGTATTCAACTGGATTCGGTATGAGATCATCCGGACGCCGATCGACCATCCCAACCCCGAGACAGAAAAGGCGCTGGAAGGTTTTCTCTGGCAGGATTTCTTCGGGAAGGACAAAAGGGGAGAAGCCAGGGCCATGGCAACCCTGAAATGGGCATCGATCCTTTCGACCTCGATCGTGATACAGCACAACAGGAAGGGATCCCGATCGGATTCCGTGAGCATACGGCAAATGAATCGGCTCATGTTTCACAGCATGCTGGCCGGAGACAAGATAGAGAGTGAGAAGGAGTCTATATGAATGCACGCACACTGGCAGCGGCGCTGGCGGCCATGATCGCCGTCGGCTTTTCCGCAATCGCAGAACAAACAGAAATAAAACGGCTATCGATAGATGAAGCGGTGAACCTGGCGATGGAGAACAATATCCAGCTGGCCTCGACGGCGATCGACGTGCGGATGAAAAAGCGCGCGACGGATCTCGCGTGGAACGTCTTCATTCCGACCGTCCAGGGAACGGGAACCCTTGCCCGCTCGAACAGCGCGGCAAATCCCTATGCCAGCCTACTCGCCATGATCATCCCCGGATATACGGAGAGTGAACCCGAAGAGAAGGACCACTGGACCGCGATGGGAAACCTTTCGATCAGTTTGAACCTCAATTTAGCTCTCTTCGAAGGGCTCAAGGCCACGCGCCAGTCGTACGACGCGGGGATGCTCACCTGGGAACAGGCGCGAGCGCAAACCGAACAGAATGTGCGGAAGGCCTTCTACGGACTCCTGCTCCAGCAGGGCAGCCTCGGCCTCGCGCGCGACAAGCTCGCGATCAGCGAAGAGCGGATGAGGCAGACGCTCACAAATTTCCGCAACGGACTCGTCCCCGAACTGAGCTATCTGCAAACCCAGCTCGCGGTTGAGACGCAAAAGCCGTCCATCATGGAGGCAGAGCTCGCGCTGGAACAGCAGACGAACCTCTTCGCCTTCATTCTTGGACTGCCCTTGGGAACCAAACTCGAACTGGACGGAAAGATAGACCCGCAAGTGCAGTCCTTCGACGCGGACGCTCTCGTGCGGGACCATCTGGCCGAACGATACGATCTTGCCATCCTGAGACAAAACATCGATCTGATGGAAACGCAGATCCGGGCGACCAAGCTCCAGATCTATACGCCGAGCCTCGCCCTCAGCCAGAGTTACGGTCCGCGTCTCAGCGCTATCGACGCCGAATGGCTCGATACGGAGAACTGGAGCGATTCCTCCGGCGCCTTCAGCGCAACCCTGGCGTTCAACATCACCAACCTCCTCCCCTTCTCGTCCACCCAGCAAAAGCTAAGGGAAACGAAGGACGCGAAGAACAAGCTCGAACTCACCATGCAGCAGGCAGTGTATAACGCCGAGCTCGAAGTGCGGAATCTGGTGAAAAAGCTAGAAAAATCGAGGACATCAATCGCGGCGATGGAAATGAACGTAGCCATCGCGGAAAAGGCATGGCGGCTCACCGAGCAGGGCTACAAGGCGGGAACCATCGAGTACCTCGACCTCAAGGACGCGGAAAACACCCTTATCCAGGCGAGAATGGGCGTATTGAGCGAAAAGTTCACCTACCTCTCGAATCTTCTGGATCTGGAGACCGCGCTGAACACCGAACTGAACTAACGCTGAACTGAATACATTGACCATAGGTCAGGGAGAAAAACATACATGCGAAAACAAACTGTACTGACGGCCGCGGGCGCGGCTGTCCTGCTCGCGGGAGGACTCTTCGTCTCCTGCGGTCCGAAAAAGGAAGAAGCCGAGACAGACTCAAAAACGGAAACAACGGCCGATGAAGCCGTGTTCGCCGTTACCACCATACCCGCGACAAAGGGAGAGCTCCATGAGTATCTGCAGTTTTCAGGCGATGTAACCGCGAAAACCAGCCTGGACATATTGCCGGACGCGGCGGGAAAAATAGTAGAAGTCAAAGTGAAGGTCGGCGACCGCGTCGAGAAAAACTCGATCGTAGCCCTCGTGGACGCGTCCCGCCCCGGAATGACCTACGAGCCCGGCCCGGTCAAGTCTCCTATCTCGGGAACGATAACGGCGGTGAACGTGGTCCCCGGAAACATGGTCTCCCAACAGATGTCGGTAGCAAAGGTCAGCAAGACCGAGACACTCCAGGTCACCATGAACGTGCCCGAGCGCTTCGTCTCGAAGATCCGCGCCGAACAAAAAGCGTGGCTGCGCTTCGACGCGTATCCGGGAGAGGTATTCCCCGCGCGCATCGAGGAGATCAGCCCGGTGCTCGATCAAACTTCGCGGACCATGGCGGTGAAGCTCGCGCTGACCGATCCCGACCCCCGGATCAAGGCGGGAATGTTCGCGCGGGTTAAACTCATCACGGACACCCGCACGAACATCGTGAAAATTCCCGACTCCGCGGTGATCACCCGGTTCGGCGAAACCTTCGTGTTCGTGGCGGTTCCCGGCGAAAGCGCGGAAACGGAAAAAGAGGTTTTCACCGTGCGCAAGCAGCCGGTAAAGGCCGGAATCCGGGTCGACGATAAAATCGAAATTTTAAGCGGCCTGACGGCTCAAGACGAAGTGGTTGTCCGCGGACAAACCCTCCTCGAAGACGGTTCCAAGGTAAACGTCGTCGCCCGTCTTGAAGCCCTTCCCGCGATGGAGAGCGCAGAATGAGCCTTTCGAAAACAGTAGTATCGCGGCCGACTACGGTCATGATCATCTTTACGGTCCTCGCGGCCCTCGGCATCTATGCCACAATGGATCTGCCGCTGGACCTTCTGCCCGATATGGAGCTCCCCTACGTCGCGATAAGCACGACCTACACAGGCGCCGGCCCGGAGGAAGTAGAAAAGCGCGTTACGCGGCCTCTTGAAAGCGTCATATCGAGCGTTTCAGGCATCGAATACCTCGGATCGCAGTCGTCCAGCGGATCGAGTTTGATTTACATCCAGTTCGTATTCGGAACCAACATGGACGAAGCCATGAACGATATCCGGGCGAGCCTCGATTACGTGAAAAACCTTCTTCCGGACGACGCGTCGACCCCGATGATCTTCAAGATGGATCCGAACATGATCCCGATCATGAACTACGCGATCAGCGGCAACCGCTCGCCCGAGGAGCTGCGCGAATACGCGGAGGACCTGACGCCGAAGCTCGAACAGATCGAAGGCGTCGCGACTGCCAACGTGTTCGGCGGAAGGGAGCGGGCCATCCTCGTGGAAATTCCCCGCGACAGGCTCCAGGCCTACAACCTGACCGTCACCCAGATATCGCAGCTCATCGGAGCGCAGAACATCCAGGTGGCCGGCGGAACAATCACAGAAGAAGACTACAACTACACCATCAGCACCGTCGGAGAATACCGCTCCATCGAAGACGTAAAAAATACCGTCATTTCCTACAAGATGGCGGGAACGACCTACGGTGCGATGGGCGTGACGAATCCCGGAACGATGACCACGGTGCGGTTGCGGGACATCGCGAACGTATACGAAGGCTACAAGCCGCAGACGTCTTCTTTCTATATGAACGGAGTGCCGGCAACCCAGCTGAGCATCCAGAAGCAGAGCGGTAAAAACTCCGTCCAGACAGCCCGCGTCGTGCGCGAGAAAATGGAAGAGATCAGGAAAACCGCTCCTTCGGACATCACCATTACGCTGACCAACGACACGACCGAAATAATCCAGCGGTCGGTCGATCAGGTTGCATCGAGCGCGATACAGGGAGCGCTTTTCGCGATCATCGTTCTGTTCATATTCCTCCGGAGCGTGCGAAGCACCGTCATCATCGGCCTTACCATTCCGATATCTCTGATCATCACGCTCGGAATCATGTTTTTCACCGGCATGACGCTGAACATCATGACGCTCGCGGGACTCGCCCTCGGAGTCGGAATGCTGGTAGACAACTCGATCGTTATTCTGGAAAACATCTACACTTATCGGGACAAAGGGGCAAAAGCCTTCGCGGCGGCGGTCCTGGGGTCTCAGGAAATGATGATGGCGATCGCGGCCTCGACCCTCACCACGATCTGCGTATTCCTCCCCCTCATCATGTATCAGAAGGAACTCGGCATCATCGGCGAAGTGTTCAAGGGTCTCTCCTTTACCGTCGTCATTTCGCTCCTCTGCTCGCTTGTAGTGGCTGTCGTTCTGGTGCCGGTTCTCTCGAGCAAGTACTTCAAGATCGGAAGCAAGAAGGAGCGGAATCTTCCCGGCGTATTCGGCGCGGCCGACCGCCGGCTCGGCATCGCGTTCGACGCTCTCGACCAGGGCTATTACAACTCGATCCGCTGGGTTCTCAAACACAAGCTCATCACGCTCTGCACCATCGCAGGACTGTTGATACTCAGCATAGTCATGATTCCGAGGCTGGGCTTCGTATTCATGCCGACCTCGGTAGCCGATTCGGTGAAAATCGACGTAACGCTTCCCGTCGGCACCAAGCTCGAAACGACTGAAGCCGTTCTGCGCCAGCTGGAACAGACGGTGTATCGCGAAGTCAAAGGCTACAAGCATGTGACGCTGCTCGCGGGCTCCTCGGGAATGATGGGATTCGGAAACACCTCGTCCTACTCGGGTTCGCTCACCGTAACCCTTCCGCCCCTTTCGGAGCGCATCGATTCGGAAGACGAGATCAAGGCGAAGCTTCGCTCTCACTTCGGCGACTACCCGGGAGCCACCTTTACGGTCGGCGGCGGCGGCGGAATGCAGCTGGGAGGAGGATCGTCGGCAGTTGCGATCAGCGTAAAGTCCGAAGACCTCGACAAGGCCCGCGATACGGCGAACGCGATCAAGACGCTGCTTGAAACGGAAGCGGCCGACATGGTCACCGATCCCAACATCTCCATGAAGGACGGCCTGCCCCAGGTTAATATCGTAATCGACCGCGAACGCATGTACGGGCTCGGCTTGAACGTGTACACGGTCGGCCAGGAAATAAAGGCGAACATCGCCGGAACCACCGCCAGCCGCTTCAGGCAGGACGGCGAAGAGATCGACATCGTGCTCATGCTCGCGGAAGAGGATAAAACTCGCCTGAGCGACCTCGAGCAGATTTTCGTCACCAACGCCTCGGGCCAGCGGATTCCCGTATCGAGCTTCGCGCGGTATCAGGAAGGGGTGTCGCCGATCAGCATCACCCGCGAAAACCAGAGCCGCCTCATCACCGTGAACGCGGGAAGCGTGCCCGGAAAATCCATCACCGACATCCAGAAGCGCGTGGAATCGCTCGTTCAGGAAAAAATCCCCCAGGACCCGGCAGTCAGAATCGAATACGGCGGGGACTTTGAAGACCTCATGAAGGCGATAAAGCAGTTCGTCGTCATCATCATCATGGCCATCGTGCTTGTTTTCGCAGTTATGGCGAGCCAGTTCGAGTCGCTGCTGGATCCGTTCATCGTGCTGTTCACCATGCCGCTCGTCGTCGTCGGAATCGTCGCGATTTACGCGATCACCGGCCTGCCCCTGAACGTCATGACGGCGGTCGGCGTGCTGATCCTCGTAGGAATCATCGTAAATAACGGCATCGTGCTCGTGGACTACACCAATCTGCTGAGAAAGCGCGGCCTCGCCCTCGCGGACGCCTGCGCCCAGGCGGCTCGAAGCCGGCTCAGGCCGATTTTGATGACGACTCTCACCACCGTGCTCGGACTCGTTCCGATGGCGTTCTTCCCCGGCGAAGGTTCCGAGATGGTACAGCCGATCGGACAAACCGTCCTCGGAGGGCTCTCCTTCGGAACCCTGATGACGCTCTTCCTCATGCCGGTGCTCTATTACGGATTCAACCGGATACGCGAAAAAAGGGAGCTGAAAAAGGCCGCACGGCTGGAACGGAAGCTGGCTCTCGCCGCTGAAAAAGGAGGGCTTTAATGAAGAGAATCGAAATTATTTTCAGCCAATCGCTCGAGGAAGACGTCTTCGCCTCGCTGGCGCATATACCGGAAGCCGCGCGCTTCTCGATCATACCGGGGGTCCGCGGCAAGGGCTACTCTGTCCCTAAAATGGGAGACGCCGTATGGCCGGGAGAAAACACCATGATGATAATCTGGTGCGAATCAGACGCGGCGGCGGCCGAAATTGAAAAAGCGGTCGTTTCCGTACGGGAAAAATATCCCGACGAAGGCGTCGCCTGTTTTATGATGTAGCGGATGCAAGGATTCGAGCCGCGCTCTCCGCGGCAAGAACCCCCGAAGAAAAGGCGAACTGGAGGTTGAAGCCTCCCGTATCGCCGTCCACATCCAAAACCTCTCCCGCGAAATGGAGTCCCGGAACGATTCGGGACTCCATTGTTTTCGGATTCGCCTCCGAAACATCCACCCCGCCGGCAGTCGCCATCGCGACGGAAAAATCGCCGATTCTTTCTATTGTAAACGAGAATTCCGCAAGAACCGAAGCGATCGCCTTCCGTTCGGCTTTGGAGAGAACCGCCCCGGTACGGGACGGATCTGCGCCGGCGCGGGAAAAGACGACCTTGACGAGGGCTTCGCTGAGGGCAAGTCCGGAGGAAACGGCGTTGGCGAAGGTGCGTTTGGGGAAGCGCGCGCACAGATCGGCGAGAAGCGAGTCCATGCAGCGAGGTCCCGATTCTCCCTGCGGACGATCATGCGCGGAAAGGCTCCCCAGATCGAGGCGGATTTCGTCGCCGGGGGCGAAATCGCGGGAAAAATCCAGTATCAACGGGCCTGAAAGGCCGTCATGGGTAAAAAGCGCGTCGCCCCTGCGCTCTCCCGCCTTCCGCCCGTTTTTCCACAGGCTCGCGTGAACGCCTTCCAGGGCGTAGCCGGCGCAGGAGGCGCAGTCGTAGCGAGCGGGGAAAACCGGGGCGAGCGCCGGCCGGGGAGGGACGATGGAATGGCCCAGCGCGGCGGCGAGGGCGAAGCCGTCGCCGGTCGAACCGGTGACCGGCCAGGAGGAGCCTCCGGTCGTGATCGCCACGCAGGAGGCGCCGTACTCGGCCTTGTCTGTCGAGACGATGAAGCCCCCGGGCGCCCGGACTATCGAAACGACCCGCTCCGAGAGGGCGATTTCCGCGTTCTCCGCTGAACAGGCGGAAAGAAGAACCCGCAGAACGTCGGACGATTTGCCGGACCGGGGGAACATTTTGCCGCCGTTGAGCTTCTCGAGAGGCAGACCGCGGGATTCGAAGAATTCGCGGAGATCGGACGGCGGAAAATTCTGCAAGCACGGGCGTACGAAGCGGCCGCTGTCGCCGTAGGAGCGGAAAAAGGTTTCAAGAGGAGCGGAATTAGTCAGATTGCAACGGCCCGAGCCGGCTACCAGCAGTTTTTTCCCCGGCTTGCTGTTTTTCTCGAGGACCAGCACCCGGGAACGCGAAAGCGAGGCGGCCTTCCAGGCGCACATCAATCCGGCGGGCCCGGCTCCGATTACGACGAGATCGACGCTTTTCATCTGCGGGAACGCCACGCGAGCAGAGCCTGCCGATGGGACTCGAAGGCTATGGGCGCGTCTTCTATAGCGCCGACGGGCACCAAACGATAGCCTGAAACCTCGGACTCGTCCAATGAAAGCCCCTCGGCCGAAACTGCGGTGGAAGCGGAAAAATAGAGATCGCAGGTATGGTAGAGCACGTTCCGGTATATATATTCGTTCGGCCATGAACCGACGAAGGACGAAATCGAGACGGAGAGGCCGGTTTCTTCCAAACATTCCCGCACGGCGGCATCTTCCGCCCGTTCGCGCGAATCGACGAAGCCGCCGGGCAGGGCCAACAGGCCGATCCCCGGCTCGCGGTTTCTCACCAGCATGAGCACGGAGTCGCCGAAGGGCAGAATAACGCTGGCGGACGCGGCTACGTTGTGATAATAGGTAAAAAGACACACCGGACAATACCAGTATTTATTATCCCTATATTGATAGCCTATCGATCCGCATCGGGGACAAAATTTCAAAGAAGCAGGTTTCATCGTATCTCTACATCCTGACGAAAGTAGACAGCCATACCAGGATAATCGCAAGTACAGGAGCCATTACATTGAGTATAAGAGCGCGGACGTCTCTTTTCCAGAGAAGGTACCGCGAATTTTTTCCGGTCCCGAATCCGCGCGCCTCGATTGCTTGGGCGAGCCGGTCAGCCCGGACGAGGGTTCGGAGAACAAGGGGGACGAAGAGCGATGCGACCGAGGCGATTTTACCGGAAATTCCGCTTTTTTTTCGGTCTCCGCCCCGCATTTTCCGCGCCAGAACGATTCTGTCGGACTCGTCCTTCAGGATGACGACAAAGCGGAACACGACGGCTACGAGCAGGGATGCGCTTCTCGCCGGAACTCCCAGAAAGGAAAGCGGCTTCAGAAGGTCCTCCATGCCGTACATGATCTCCGTATGCGAGCATAGATGCATGAACACGCTCAATGGAATGTACAGGGTGATGAAGCGGAGCAAAAACATCGCCGAATGATAGACATTCGGCTGAAGCAAAAACTGCAGGGCGACGATCAGGGCGAGCCAGGGAAGAATCCGCGCGATGCCGAGAATCAGCTTTTTCAGCGGATATCGGGAGGCTCTCAGCGGGATAAACTCAAGAAAAAGCAGAGCGGCTAAAAAAAGCGGTCCCTGGATGAATACGGCCGCGAACACCTGGGACAGGGTAAGCAGGTAGCGGGTCAGGGGGCTTGTCCGGCAAAGCGCGCTCTTGGAGCCGGCCGGGTCCGCGGTGCGAGGCGGAGGATCGGGAAGTGCGATCGTCTGGTCCGCCCAGGCGCATTCCTCTCTCCTGTTCGTGGTGAACGCGACCGCCTTTCCCTCGGCGCGTAGCGACCCGATCAGGGAAAAAAGCTGGGCGCGGCTCCGCACGTCCAGGGCCGAGGACGGCTCGTCCAGAAGCACGATATCGCTGTCCATCGCGACGATGCCGGCAAGCGCCGCCTTTCTTCGCTCTCCCCCGGAGAGCGAAAAGGTGTGGCGCTCGGCGAAGCGGTCGAAGGGGAGGCCGCAGAGGTCCATCGCGCGGCGCACCCGGGAAACGAGTTCCTTCCCCGAGACGCCCGAGTTGCGCGGACCGAAGGCGACGTCGTCCGCGGCGAATTCTGCGAAGAGGCTCGCCTCGCTTTCCTGAACCGCCAGCGCCGCCCGGCATCCGGGAGCGAGTGTTCTCGAGCCCTCCGCGGGTTCGGCAAGGCCGGCAAGCACGGACAGGAGCAGGGATTTGCCTGACCCCGATTCGCCGGTAACGGCGGTGACCGTCCCGGGATAGAGGTCGAGCGAGATGCCGGACAGGGGACCGAGAGACAGATGCGCGCAGGAAAGAAGCGGTGACGGAGCGGCGGCGGTTTCCGGCGCGGCAGAAAGCGCAGGGGAGAGAGCAGGAGAGGCGGGAGCAGGAACCTCCGGGACGGCCGCCTGAGGGACGGCGGGAGAGGCAAGGCCCCAGGCTTCGAGCGAGGATCGGGGGATAGCCGCGAAAGCGCTTGACGGTCCGTCGAAAACTGTCCGCCCGTCATCCAAAATCAATATCCGTTCCGCCCGGGCGGCTTCTTCAAGATCGTGGGTGATGTGCATGATCGAACCGCCTTCGCCGTGGAAGCGGTCGAGAAAGGATAGCAGTGAGGCGCGGGCGGCGGGGCTCAGCATGGAAGTCGGTTCGTCGAGAAGGAGGAGGGCCGGATCGAGAACCATGGCGCCGGCAAGGGCCGCATGCTGCTTGAGGCCGCAGGACAGCTCCCCCACTGGAAGATCGGCGACTGTATCGAGAGCGAATAGCGAAAGCGCTCCCCGAACCCGGCGAACCATCTCGGACTGATCCGTTCCGAGGTTCTCCAGGCCGAACGCCGCGTCGAGCTCGGCGGTTTCTCCGACAAGCTGGTCGGCGGGCGACTGAAACACGAGAGCGCAGGGAACCTTTCCTGCGGGAGCGTCGAAAACCGCGGAGCCGACCGAAGGCTTCAGCAAACCCGCGATGCATCTGGCAAGGGTGCTTTTGCCCGAACCGTTAGATCCCAGAACCGCGAGATATTCGCCGGAATCGAGGGAGAACGAGGCGTTTTGTACCGCCGCGGAAGGGGCTTCAGGGTAGGAATAGGAAAGATCGGTTACGCGAAGGAGCATGGGCTAGGCCTGCACGGCGGCAAACTGCGCGCGGTTCAATTGAAATCCTTGCGCCGGCCGGCGCCGGTTTCGACTTTGATCATGGTTTTAAGCTCCTTCAGGAAAGGAGTATAACGAAAGGGACATGCAAAAAAAAGAGAGCATTAACCAATTTTAAAGGATGTCTCGCGCATTTCTCTGGTATACCTTATAGAGAGGTGCGCATGCGTACCGAAAAAGATTCTATTTATGGAGGAAACATGAAACGGAAACTCTTCAATGCCGCGTCCGGAACGGCGATTCTGATCGCCCTGGCGGCCTTCTTTTTTACAATCGGCTCCTGCGCGGGAACTCCCGCCCCCAAGAGGGAAGCGGGAAAGCAATACACGCTGACGGTCCTGCACACCAACGACCACCACGGAACGGTTCTTCCCAACGGAGGACAGGCCGGCCTGGCCGAGCGGGCGACCTTCGTCAAGGGAGCGAGGCAAGCGAACGACAACGTCCTTTTGCTGGACGCCGGAGACATCAACACCGGAAGCGCGCTCTCCAACATGTTCAAGGGCGAAATCGACATCAAGGCGTATAACATGATGGGCTACGACGCGGTAGCCTTCGGAAACCATGAGTTCGACAAGGATCTCGCGTTGATCGAAACGCAGATGAGCCAAGCCGAATTCCCCTTCATTTCCGCGAACGTGCTGAAGGCGAACGGAAAGCCGCTGGGGCTGCCCTACATCATCAAGGACTACGACGGCTTCAGGGTCGGCGTATTCGGACTGACAACGCGCAGAACACTCGTGATCGCCAGCCCCGACAAGAGCCTCGCGTTCGCCGACGAAATCGAAACGGCGAAGGCGATGGTCGGCGAACTGAGGGACAAGAAAAAGTGCGACGTCGTGATCCTTTTGGCCCACATGGGGCTGACCGCTGAAACCGACAAGCACGTCACATCGGAGAAGCTCGCGCAGGCGGTTCCCGGAATCGACCTTATCATCGACGGGCACTCCCACACCGCGATGGCGGAAGCGCTCTTCGTCGGAACGACGCCGATCGTATCCGCCAACGAATGGGGAAAGTTCGTGGGCGAGGCCAGGCTGACCATAGTCGACGGAAAAATCTCCGCGTTCGACTGGAAGCCGGTGAAGATCAACGCGAAGGACAAAATCGAATACGCCGCCGACGAAGCGGTCGCCGCGATGATCGCGCCCTACAAGGCGGAAGCAGACGCGACGATGAAAGAGGTAATCGCGGAAGCGAGCGCTCCGTTCGAATTCGGCGACAGGCTCTCCCGCAAAAAGGAAATCGCCCTTGGCAACATGGTGAACGACGGAGCGATGTGGTATTTCCGGACGGTTCTCGGCAAGGATCCCGATTTCGCGTTCACGAACGGAGGAAACATCCGGGCGGAACTTCCGGCCGGAAAGCTGACCCGCGAGCAGATCACCACGGTGCTGCCCTTCGACAACTGGCTCTATCTGACGACCATGAAGGGAAGCGACGTGCTCAAGCTCTTCGAGTTCATCGCCTCCATACCGCAGGGTGCGGGAGCCTGGGCTCAGGTCTCCGCCGAAGCCCGCTACACGATCGACTATACCGATCCCTCCGGAAAGGGAGTCCTCAAAAACCTGACGATACGCGGGCAAAGCGTCGATCCGGACAAGGAATACACCTTCATCACCAACGACTATCTGATGAACGGAGGAGACGGGTATGCGGTCCTTAAAAACAACTCAGGATCGTACAACACCTCGACCACGCTGCGCGACGTAATCATCGCCTACGCGAAGGAAATGAAAACCCTTGTTCCGGCAACCGACGGACGAATCGCCGTAATCGGCGGAATGACCTTCTAGGACGACAAGCCGCCGGATCGCGCAAGGCCGGCGGCTTCTTTAATCTTGACACAATACCCCTCGATTGTCATGATAGCCCCAACTTAGCTCTTTTGGAGGCTCCTGTCATGAACAACACACCAAACACCCGAATCAGAAAGCTCGTCGTCACCGGCGCTCTCGGCGCTCTGGCGGTTTTTCTCGGAATCACCCGTCTCGGACTCATCCCCTGGATTTCAGGAGCTTCCATAACCGTCATGCATATTCCCGCCATCATCGGCGCGATCCTGGAAGGCCCGCTGGTCGGCTGCGGAATCGGCGCGATTTTCGGCGTATTCAGCCTGTATCAGGCCAACATCAGCCCGGTGGCCTTCGACGCCTTCTTCAGAAACCCGCTCGTTTCCGTGCTTCCGCGCATTCTCTTTCCCCTCGCCGCCTGGGGCATCTGGTGGGCAGTGTCCCGCTGGAAGAAAATCCCGGCGGTGATCGCGGCCGGCCTCGGCGGTAGCATCATCCACACCGTTCTCGTGCTCGGCATGCTCGTCGCGACCAACGGTTCGAGCGTACTGACCGGGGGCGCGGAGGGCGTGACTCTCTGGGCCGTAGTGGGTATGATATTCGTCGCGAACGGTCTGCCTGAAGCCGCCGCCGCCGCGATACTTTCGACCCTCGTCGTAGCCGCCTGGCTCGGACTCAACACCCGCCGCAAGAAATCGAAATTGTCGGAGGAAGAATGATATCTGGACTGAAGAAATCTGATTATATTCCCCTTATCCGCCGGGCCCTGGCGGAAGATCTGGGGAAAAACGGCGACATAACCAGCCGCTCGATATTCACCGGAAAGGAAAAAGCCGTGTTCACCCTTTTGGCAAAGGACGACGGCGTGCTCTGCGGGGCGGAGGTGTTCACGGAAGTGTTCCGCCGGCTCGATAAAAAAGCGAAAGTGGAGTGGTACCTGAAAGACGGAGACTCCCTTGCCAAGGGGACGGTAGTCGCCCGGGTAAGCGGAAAACTGGTCGCGATCCTTTCCGGCGAGCGCACCGCGCTCAACCTGGTTTCGCACCTTTCCGCGGTCGCAACCAAGGCGCGCCGCTTCGCCCGGACGGCGGGAGACAAGCCCGTCGTGCTCGACACCAGAAAAACCGTGCCGGGACTCAGAATGCTTCAGAAATACGCGGTCCGCACCGGCGGTGCGATGAACCACCGCATCGGGCTGTTCGACATGATCCTCATCAAGGACAATCACGTAGACGCGGCCGGCGGAATCGCGACCGCGGTCTCCCGTGCCCGCAAGCGCTGGGGAAACACATTCAAGATCGAAGTGGAAACCCGCAGCCTGGACGAAGTCCGGCAGGCTCTCGAGGCGAAAGCTGACCGCATCATGCTCGACAATATGGACAATGCGCAAATGAAAAAGGCCGTCGAGCTCATAGCAGGAAAAGCGGAAACCGAAGCGTCCGGCAATATGACCCTCGAACGCCTGATGACGCTCGGAGAAACCGGGGTAGACTTCGTTTCCTTCGGAGAGCTGACCCATACGGTGCAGGTTTTCGACTTTTCGCTGAAACAGGAATCAACCGAATGAAAGAAAAGATTTTCATAGCCGCTCACCACTACCAGCACGCGGACATCGTGAAACAGGCGGATCTGGTCGCGGACTCCTACCGGCTCGCGGTGGAAGCCGCGAAGAGCGACGCGAAGTACATCGTGGTGTGCGGGGTGCGCTTCATGGCGGAAAGCGTGGCGACCCTCGCGCGCAGCGACCAGATGGTGATCCACCCCAACCCGCGCGCCGGCTGCCCCATGGCCGACATGGTCGCCGTGGATACGGCCGAAAAAGCGATCGAAAAAATCCGCGGGATAACCGGAAAAACGCCGGTTCCCGTCACCTATATGAACTCGGGAAACGCCATGAAGGCCCTCACCGGGCGCATGGGAGGAAGCATCTGCACCTCCGGCAACGCGAAAAAAATCATGGCGCATTATCTTGAAGGCGGAGCTCCCATCCTCTTCATGCCGGACCGAAACCTCGGAGAGAACACCGCTCTCGCACTGGGACTCGGGAAGGACGACCTGGCCGTAGTCAGCCGCGACGGAAGCGAAATTACCGGAGCGCGGCCGGACACCCGCGTCTTCCTCTGGGACGGATTCTGCCCGATTCACAAGGTCTTCACCGTCGCCGATATCGAAGAAATGCGCGCGGCCTTCCCGGGAATCAATATCACCGTCCATCCGGAAAGCCTTCCGGAAGTCGTAAAGGCCGCGGGCTTGAGCGGCTCGACCGAAGGAATGCACCATCAGCTCCGCGACGCGGAGGCAGGCTCCGTGTGGGGAGTCGGTACGGAAATACACTTCGTCGAGCGAATGGCTACCCTCTTCCCCGATAAAAAAATCATGCCGCTGCGGCCCTCCGGCTGCGTGAACATGATACTCATCACTCCGGAAAAACTCGCCGCGTCCCTGAAGGCGATCGAAGCCCACGAGCGCGACGGCTCGCCGCTTGAAACAGTCGTCGTTCCGGAAGCGGAGCGCGAAGACGCAAAAGCGGCGCTTACTACGATGGTAAGGCTCACCGATGCGTGAACGATGCGACGTCCTCGTCGCGGGGACGGGAATCGCCGGGCTTACGGCGGCCATAACCTGCAGGGAAGCGGGGCTCCGGGTCCTGGTGATAACCAAGGAAGACCGGATCCAGGAAACGAACACGAACTACGCCCAGGGCGGCATAATCGCGGCGAAGAAAGGGAGCGATCCAGCCCTTCTCGAGAAGGACATCCTGGAAGCGGGCTGCCGGCTCAACAATCGGGAGGCGGTTTCCCTTTTTTCCAGGGAAGCGCCCGCGCTGGTGTTCGACTTTCTGATCGACAAGGTCGGAACAGTATTCAGCAAAAACGACTCGGGCGCCTACGACTATACCGAGGAAGCCGCGCATTCGGAGCGGAGAATCCTCCACTTTGAAGACCATACCGGCGATTCCATCGAAGAGAGTTTGATAGCGCGCGCGAAAAAGATCGGCGTGGAAATTCGCCCGGGCTATACCGCGGTCGACCTCATCACCAACAACCACCACTCCGAGGATTCCCAGGAGCTCTATCAGCCGCGGGAAGTTTTCGGGATGTACGCCCTTGAAAACGCGACCGGCGAGGTGCATACCCTTTTCGCGGATTCCGTGATCCTCGCGACAGGCGGACTCGGCAACATTTTCCATTTCACCACGAATCCGCTCGCCGCGACCGGCGACGGAATCGCGATGGCATGGCAGGCGGGTGCGGACATCATCAACGCAGAATTCGTGCAGTTCCACCCCACCGCCCTCTTCCACAAGGACATCAAGCGCTTCCTTATTTCAGAATCCCTGCGCGGCGAGGGAGCCAAGCTCATGGACCGCCAGGGCCGCCCCTTCATGCATAAATACGATGCCCGCGAAGAGCTCGCCCCCCGCGACGTGGTCACCCGCGCCATCTACGAGGAAATGTCCCGCCAGGGAAGCGAGTACATGCTGCTCGACATTGCCGGACACTATCGGGGAGAAAAGCCCATTCAGGAACGCTTTTCCCGCATCTGGGAAACCTGCAAGAAAGGCGGAATCGACATTACAAAAGACCCCATCCCCGTGGTTCCCGCGGCTCATTATTTCTGCGGCGGAATCAAGGTGAACACGGAGGGGAAAAGCTCGATCGCCCGGCTCTTCGCCGTGGGAGAGGTTGCCTGCACCGGCATACACGGCGCGAACCGCCTCGCCTCGACCTCGCTTCTGGAAGGACTCTTCTGGGGGAGAAAGGCGGGCCTCTCGATCGCCGCCGGAGGGAATAAAATAGCCGACAGGCGCCTCGAGTCGATTCCCGACTGGAGGACCCCCGCACAGGCGGAGCGGTTCGAAAGCGCCCTGATTTATCAGGACTGGAAGATGATCAAGCTGACCATGTGGAACCACGCCGGAATCGTGCGCACCAAGCGCAGCCTTGAGCGGGCGCAAGCGGATCTCGACTACCACGCGCACCGGATCACGAAGTTCTACCGCGAGGCCATCCTGGACCGCGACATCATCGAACTGCGGAACGGCGTGTCGGCCGCCCGCATCGTCACCGCGGCGGCCCTTCACAATACGAAATCCGCGGGATGCCACTACCGAAAAGACTGACAGCCCGGAGATCTCCGATCTTAGCTAAAACAGGATAGATTCGAAGTACGCTTCGTTTTCCCGAAAAACCGACTCGTCGGCCTCGAGGCCGAGCACGGAAACAACCGAGCCGCCGCGCGAGAAAAACAGCCTGAACTGAATCCGCGCGAGGCCGGTTTCCGGATCGAGCACCCGGCAGAACAGGCAGGGAACGCCGTCCACTACCGAAACGGAAAGGCCTTCCGCCGAAAGGTATCCGCCGGTTTGCAGCAGATACGCCGACATGAGCCGGGGAAGATCGAGGGACGCGTGGGCGGAAAGATCCACCGTATCGACCTGGACGCGGGCGGCTTCGCGGCCGTTCAAAACGAGAACCTTCGCAGGAACCGTCCATTCTTCGGGGGCTGAGGCCGCGTCCGTCCACGCGGAATCGAGCGGGAGCTCCAAACCTTCGAGGAACACAGACCCCGGCGTTCCGGGAACTATCTTGCCGCCAGGGCCTTTCGCCTCGGCAGGTTCGCCCTTCCAATCGAAGAAGGCCGGATCGGCGCCGGAAGACGCGAGTCCGGCGCTAACCAGGCGCACGCGGGCTGAATCGAACTCCTTCACGGCGAACAAGGGAATCCAAAACTGAAACACAGGGGAACCCGCTTCGTTTTCCAGGCGAACCTCCGGTTCGCCGGGCATGCGGGTTCTCGCCTGCAGCCATTTCTGCGCCCAGCGCTCCGCGTTCGAAACGGACTGCAGGGCCGCCGCGTCGGAGAGGTCTCCGCGGATAACCTCCAGAGCCCCGGTCGAAGCCTCGGGACCGGCGGACGAACCGCCTGAGCCGACATGCCAGGTTTGCAGAACCAGCAGCTCCTTTTTATCGGAAGGACGGTAATACCTGATGGCCAGCTCGTTCCCACCGACGTAGAAAAGCCCGAGATAGGCCGGCTCCGCCCCGGTTTCGTCGCGGTACATCGCCCAGGATCCGGGCATGTCGGCAAAGCGGAGCGGCTCGTATTCGACCGGACCCGCGGGAGGAAGAACATAGCCGCCCGAGGGATCTATCTCCGCCGCCTCCGAATACAGCGGACTTTTGCCCGCGGCAAGGATAACCAAGGCCGCGAAGATGACTGAAAACAACGAAGATCCGGATCGGTACGCGCTTCCCGAACGCTTTCCGTCGACCGGAAGAGGCTGTACGAACAACGGCGAAGGAAGCTTTCGCCCCGCAATATCCGCGATAATGCCGGCGGTTTTGCCGACTTCCCTGTACCACATGTCTCGATCCATAGTCAGCACGCTCCTGTCCAAATCCGCGAGGCGTTCGCTCAAAGAAGAGTTTTCCGGCGCTCCCGGCGCGAGACAGACCGTCCCGCTCTGCGAATCGATCGTCGCGAAGACGTTCGCCATGCCCGGAGTCTTCCGATTTTCGGGTACATCGAGCGCTTCCTGAAGGTAAATGCCTCCGCTTTCCGAAAGAAAAAGCCAGGTCGCCCGGATTGCCAGAAACCGGCAGGAATCAGCGGCGAAGCGTTGCGCCAGCTCCGCGAACAATGCCGAAGACAGCTGAGAAAAATTGATTTCGCGCGATTGCATGTCCGCCAGCACGAGAACGTCAGCGGTTTCACCCTTCCCGAACAAGCGGGGCCGGGACGAACGCACAAGGTAATGGAGGCTTGTCCCCGGAAGGACGATGGACTGAGCGTCTGCAAAAAGCGAATTTCGGAAGCCGTCGTTCAACATAGCCTCGACTATAGCCCGCCTTGCCTGCGGCCGCAAGGCCGAAAGGCCGAGCCTTACGACCTTGCGGACGTAAGGCTCTGACACAACCGCCGGATCGTGATAGAATCGCCGTCATGACCACAGAACTGCTGACTCCCGACGGAACAGAACGCGCGGGAGAACTGATACGGCAGGGAAAACTCGTCGTCTTCCCGACCGAAACCGTGTACGGCCTCGGAGCCGACGCCCTCGATCCCGGCGCGTGCCGCAGAATTTTCGAGGCGAAGGGGCGCCCCCAGGACAACCCCCTCATCGTCCATATATACGACCGCTCGCAGGTCGATCTCGTCGCACGCTCCCTTCCTCCCGGAGCGGAAATTCTCATGGACTCCTTCTGGCCCGGCCCGCTCACCCTCGTTTTACCGAAGAGAAGCGCGGTAAGCGATGTGGTAACCGCGGGACTCGATACCGTCGGCGTGCGCATGCCGCGCCATCCTGCGGCCCTCGATTTTCTGAAAGCCGCGGGAACGCCGGTCGCGGCGCCCTCCGCCAACCGCTCGGGAAAACCGAGCCCGACTAATTTCGCCATGGCCCGATCGGCCATGGAAGGCAGGGCCGAAGCGATCATCGACGGAGGCCAGTGCGAAACCGGGCTCGAATCGACCGTCGCCGCCTGGACGGACACCGCCGCCGGCAGGGGCTGGACCATTCTGCGCCCCGGAGCAGTAACGCGGGAGGATCTCTACTCCGTACTGGACGATCTCTACCTTTCGCAGGAGAGCGCGCGGGACGAAGGCCTCCTCGCCCGGTCTCCCGGAACGAGGCATCCCCATTACCAGCCGAGGGCAGAAGTCAGGCTGTTTTCCGATGCGGAAGAACTCGAACGGGCGAATGCAGCGGGATGCTATCAAGGATGGGCGGTTCTCTGCGCGGAGGAAGCGAAGAACGCGGCGGAAACCGGAAGAGGGCCGCTCCTGGTGCGAAGCTATCCCGGATGGATCGCCCTCGCGCGCCGCCTCTACTCGGATTTCTACGAGCTCGACGCCGCGGGGGTTCCCGGAATCCTCGCCCAAATCCCGACTGAAGAAGGCGGAATTTCTGACGCCCTGCGGAACCGGCTTTTAAAAGCCAGCGCAGGGCGCCTCATAGAAATTTAAATTAATCGTTCCAACAGATCGATATAGGATTCGAGCACCTCGTAAGCGCTGTCCATCGCCGCAGGAGAGGTCATATCCACCCCCGCCCGCGCGAGCGCGTCCACCGGATAGACCGATGAACCCGCTGAAATAAACTCGACGTAGCGTTCTGCGGCGGCGCGGTCTCCGGCAAGCACCGGCTTCGCGAGCGCATGGGCCGCGCTGATCCCCGTCGCGTACTGGAATACGTAGAAATTCGCATACAGATGTCCGAACTGGGCCCAGGTCGAACCTTCGCGGTCTTCGTCGAGCATAACCGCGTCCCCGTAGCCTTCCGCGAACAGCTTAGCCATCAGCGCTCGAAGATCGCCGTCCGTAAGTCCCTCCCCGGCTTCGATGCGTGAGTGCACCTCTTTCTCGAACAGGGCCAGAATCGGCATGATGAAAAAATACCGATGGAAGTTCTCCATCGCCTCTTCGACGAGGGCGATTTGAAATTCCCTGTCCTTCTCTATCGAAAACAAATGAGCCCGCGTCATCGCCTGATGGAAATTCGAGGCGACCTCAGCGACGAAGATGCTGTAGTCGGCATACACGGGAGGCTGAGTTTTCCAGGTATGGAGGCTGTGCATCGAATGCCCGAGTTCGTGGGTGAGCGTGCTCATCGACGACAGGTCGTCCGTCCAGCTCATCTTGATGAAGGGAAAAAGCCCCTGCGCCCCATAGCTGAAGGCCCCGCCGCCCTTCCCTTCCGTCGGATAGACGTCCACCCAGCGGTCTTCGAGGCAGCCCTTCCGCAAGGCCGCGGCGTAGTCCCCGCCCAGCGGTTCGAGCGCGTCCGCGATCCAGCCGACAGCCTGCTCGTACCCGATCTTCGGCGGTTTTTTGGAAAGCGGCGCCCAGATATCCCAGTGGGACATTTTTTCAAGGCCGAGCGCGGCCGCCTTCGCCTTCCAGTAGCGGTGCCACAGGGGAAGCCGCGAACGGAAGGTCGCGAGCGTCTGATCGTATACGGAGCGCGGAATGTTCACGCCGAAGAGGGCCGCCTCGAGGGACGACCCGTATCCGCGGGCCCGCGCGAGAAACACGTCTTTTTTAACCGCCGCGGAGTAAATCGCCGCGAGGGTCGGCCCGAAGGCCAGATGCGCGTCGCAATAGCTTTCCCAGGCGCTGCGGCGCAGCGTTCTGTCCGGGCTGGAAAGCAGGGCCTCCACCGAGCTCTGTGCCACCGGATGCCGGGCGCCTTGCGAATCGACGGCGTCGTCGAAGCGCAGATCCGAGTCGGCGAGCGCGTCGCGTACGGAATCTATCCCCGCGAACACCTCGCCGGCGGAGCCCAGCAGGGCCTCTATCTCCCGGGAGCGCACATGAGAGCGCTGGCGGAAGAGGTCTTCCAGCCAATGCCGGTAGACCGCGAGAGAGGGCGACTCCGCGGTCCACGCGAGAAGCCGCTCCTCACCGAGCGCGATGAGCTCAGGCTCGATAAAGGCCGACGCTTCCGCGAAACGGCTCTCCGCCCCCGCCGCCCGGCTTTCCATGGAGCGGGCCTCCGCGTCGCCGGAATCGACGGCGCCGCGCATGACCGCGTAGAAAATCAGTTTTCCCAGGCGATTGCCCAGCCGGTCCCGAAGGTCCAGCGCCGCCGCAGGGAGAGCAGGACCTTCGGCCAGGCGGCCGTTGAGTTTATTCAGCTCCGGAAGCTCCTGTAGAAAAGAGGCGAGCTCAAGGCTCCACTCTTCGGTTCCAGAAAAAACGCTTTCCGAATTCCATCTATATCTCTTTTCTATGCTTTCCTTGACGGGAAGCGCGTTGCGAGTCTGTTCTTCGGCGCTCATTTTTTTGCGGAGCTCTTGAAGATCTGCGCCTTGATCCAGCTGAAATTAAGGACGATGTGGGCGACAACGAGCAGAACCAGGGCGAAGCCGAGCTTGCCGTGCAGGTTCCAGGAAATCTCGCCGGCGAGTCCGGAACCCATCAGCATGCCGGTTCCCGCCTGTACGGCGAAGGTCAGGAAGAGCAGCGAATTCACGACTATCAGGAGAGAGGTTTTGGTTTTCGGCTTCATGGGATCATGTCCCCCTTGCCCTTTTTATTGTGCTTCGAGGTAAAAGAATCCTTGGCGGAAGACGCGAAAATCGCCTTGACGCTTTTTCCCGCTTCAAGCTTCGCGTCGTACTCGTCCCCGGAATTGAGCGGTATGGAAAAGCGCACCGTGGTGACCCCGTCTTTCTCGGAACCCGAGAGCACGGTCACGTCGGAGGTGCCGCCGATGTCGACGTCCTTTTTATGGCTGATCGAGCCGGTTCCGAAGTGGTCCTCGGCTACGACCTCGCCGGAGGGCGTCACCGC
Source organism: Teretinema zuelzerae (assembly GCF_021021555.1). Classification (NCBI taxonomy): domain Bacteria; kingdom Pseudomonadati; phylum Spirochaetota; class Spirochaetia; order Treponematales; family Treponemataceae; genus Teretinema; species Teretinema zuelzerae. Next base: position 1,351,864 of record NZ_JAINWA010000001.1, read on the forward strand.
GAACAGATACATGTCCGCGTCCTTCATGATCCGGGTGGGCCCGAATCCCACGGAAATCCACCCCGTCGTCGGAGCGGACAATTCGGCTACAAGCGACGAACCTTCGATTTTCCAGGAAAACGAAAAGTTCCCGTCTGAAAAGTTTCCGTCCGCAACCGCGGGAACCGCGAAGAGAACGGCCAGTGCGAATCCGAGCATAAGAGTGCCGGCAAAAGTGTTTGTTTTCATGGTTATAATGTAATGTAATACGGGGAAAACACCAACATTCATTTTCTACTTTCCGGCGGCCGAACGCGGCGCGCTTCGATACCGCTTCGAATCGAGAAGCCCGAGCGCGCGCTGATAGTCCCCGGAAGAGACGTACACCCGCACCGAACCCCGCTGGGTATCCTTTTTAACATAGGGAATCACGTGTTCCTCGAGCAGCACGGTCACCTGCCCGGCATCGTCGTTCGAGCGATACGCTCCGATCAATTCCATGACGCGCCTCCTTTTAAAAAATGTTCCGCCGCAGAATCTCATGATATAATTATAGTATGTCAGTCAAACGCGCCGCACGGTTTCTCAACCGGATTATCGAAACAACCATCATTTTATTCGGAATTATCGTCATTCTCGCTCTGGTGCAGCACGGCACCGGAATTTTCACTCCGATATTACGGGAATTTTCAAATCGCATGGCTCAAGCTGAACGGCTCCTCGACAAGAGGACTATGCTGGGCATTTCATCAGGAATGATAGTATTCACCCTCGCATCCCTCCTGTTTCCGTTGTTCCTGCGCCGCGTAAATAAAGCGCAGTACCGCGTGAACACCTTGCGGGGAATCATCTCGTCCGTGGTGTTCTTTTTTACGCAGATGCTCTATTCCTGGGCCGCTCTGAAAAGCCGCCTCCACATGTTCGCGTCTATGGCCCTGGCAATCATCGCCACCCTCGTCATCATCGAATTCCTGTCCCATCTCATCAGCAACGAAGAAGAAGTCTCCTTCAGGACGGACCTCCTGTCCGCCGCCTCCTCGGGCCTCGCCGCCGGTATCGTCATCCGCCTGATCCAAATCGCCGCCGCTCAATTGTGACCGGAACGTGCCGGAAGGTAGCGCCGAACCGCGGGCTCTATGCATCGGGAGACTACACCTACCACTGCGCAGTCGAGGGAAGCTTCGAGTGGTACTCAGGCAGGGAGGAAATCTTCCTCGCCGGAAAGCCGATCTACGAATGCCTGTTCCACGGCGGCCTGGTAAAATAGAATATTTTCGAACATAACGGCGGAGCGCCGCAGGCAGAGGCAAACGGCCGGATGCTGCAGGACGGCTAGGCGCCCAGTTCGGCGATCTTCTGCAGAAGGGCTTCGTCGTATTCAGGGATGGCGCCCTTTCGCGTCACCACGAAATCGGCTAGCTCGGCGCCGAAAGAAAGGGCGCGACTCACCGGGCAGCCCCGGCCGAGCGCCGCCAAAAAGCCCGCGGAGAAGCTGTCTCCCGCGCCCACGGTGTCCACGACGGCGACCTTCGCGGGAACCGAGCGAGCGGTTTCCCCCGCGTGCCGCGCCAGGGCGCCGGCCTTCCCGAGCGTGACGAGCACGATGCGCAAACCGTAACGGCCGATCATTGCGTCCGCGAACGATTCTTCCGTGTCCGCCGAAAGCGGTATATCCAGGAGGGCGGCAAGAATCGCCACCTCCTCGTCGTTCACCTTCAGAATGTCCGCGAACTTCAAGCCGTCTTCCAGAATTTCGCGGGAGTAGTAGTTCTTGCGAAGATTCACGTCGAAAAACACGGTTTTGGCCGAAACGCTTTCAAGGATCCGCCTGAGGCACGCCCTGCTCGCCGGAGAGCGCTGTGCAAGGGTGCCGAAGCAGACGACGTCCCACTCGGCGGATTGAATCGCCTTCAATTGCTCTTCGGAGAGATCTATAGCGTCCCACGCGCACGGGTCGTTGAACTCGTAGGAAGGAATCCCCTTGTCGAGGAAGATGGTCGCGGTTCCGGTAGGCAGGCCGGGGAGCGCAGACACATAGTCCGCGCCCACTCCGAGCGCGCGAACGAGGGACAGAGCCTCGTCCCCCCGCCGGTCCGCTCCGACCGCGGACACGATGCACGAATCCGCCCCCAGCCGCGCCAAATGCCCGGCAACGTTGAGCGGAGCCCCGCCAAGAGTCTGATGATCCGCGAACACATCCCACAGGATTTCCCCGAAAGCAAGACTTTTCATCTGCTCGATTATACGGCCGTTCCGGGGTAATCGCAACAAGCCTTCCCGCGATTATGACAAATGTCATATTTCCCGTTTTTTATCGCTCAAATTCCGCTAAAAGGGATTATTCTATTAGCGGAGGAGCGACGCATGGAACTTATTCACACCGGCGACGAAAAGACTGAAGATTTGATCCGGTATCTCCGCCTGTTAGGAGCGGGAGAAACAAACCGTGAAACCTACGACCGTTTTTCGGGAGCGCTGAAAAGCGCCGATCCGTTCAGCGTAAACGCTGCCCTGCACCGGGTTCTTTCGGAAGCGGAATCGGTGGAAGCATGGAAGGCTCCTGTGGCGCGGTTTCTCCGGGCGGCTGCGGCGGCCCTGGAAGCGCTGCCGCTTCCGGACTATCCGGAGAATCATCCGCTGGCCCTGCTTGATGCCGAAAACGGCGAGATCGTGCGCGCGCTCGAATCGCTGCAGTCGATAGCCCGCGGAATCCCCGGAAGCGAGGCGAATCCGCAGGCAGTCGTTATTCAGAACAGGCTGCGCGAGTTCTCTCTTCTCGGCGCGCATTACGCAAGACTCCAGAACGAGCTCTTTCCCCTTTTCGAAACCGCGGCGCAGGACCATGACTGCGTCGCCCTGATGTGGTCGATACAGGACGACGTCCTCGAGTTGTTGAAGCGGCTCCAGTCCCCCGGCGCAGCCGATGACGGGGCGGCCTTTCTGAAGGACTTCGGAACCTTCTACCTCACCGCGGCGTCCCTCGTATGGCGCGAGCGCAGGGTTCTCTATCCAGCCGCGTTCCGCGCAGTTCCCGAGCGAATCTTTCTGCCGAAGGAGGGACGCGCCGGCCCGGTTTCGACCGCAGGCGGAGCAGAACCCTGCTTTATCAGCTCCACCGGTTCTCTCACCCAGGTTCAGCTGGAAGCTGTTTTCAAAGTCCTGCCGGTAGACGTGTCGTTCATCGGCGCGGACGACCGCGTAAAGTTCTACTCCGACCCGCCGCACCGAGTGTTCCCGCGCAGCCCGCAGATCATCGGTCGGCTGGTGCAGAACTGCCATCCCCCGAAAAGCGTCGCGACGGTAGAAAAAATCCTTGCGTCCTTCAAGGACGGATCGGAAGACTCGGCGGAATTCTGGCTCTCCATGAAGGGGCGATTCATCCACATCGAATACTTCGCCCTCCGCGACGACTCAGGCGCCTATCTCGGCACCCTGGAAGTCAGCGGCGACGCAACTGCCGTGCGCGCCCTGGAGGGAGAAAAGCGGCTTTTATAGAGAAAGGCCGTCGGAACCCGGAAATGCGCTGAACGAGGGCTATACTGGCAGTCGTCGCGCGCGTTGCGCACGCGAACGGAGGATTGAACATGAAAAGAAAAAACGTATTCGGTTTGCTGATGGTCGCCGCGTGTTCGGCGCTTCTTTCTGCCGAACTTCCCGGAACAATCGAAAAGATTCCGCTTTTCAAGGGAATGGTTCTGGAATCCGAAGAGACGGCGCCGGCGGACGGGGAGCTATTGCTCGGAATCGTCCGCACCTATACGGTCAATGCGGCGCCGGAAGAGGTGCTCGCCTTTTATGAAAAGGCGCTGGCTATAAGAGAGCGATTCGGCGAGAGCGGGGACCAGAACGACCTCAAGGTGAAGGAATTCGTCCCACCGTCGATGCAGGTGTATTTCTGGGACGAGAACTACTTCATCGACGGCGACTTCGGAGAAGGCGGATCGTCCAATCGGGGCTGGATGAAAAAGGAACTATCGAAGCGGATAAAAGACCGCGAAGGATACTGGGTGCAAAACGCCTCGGCCCTCTGGTATTACCGCGATACGGCGAACACCCTTACCGAGCTTCAGGTGATGCTGGACGATTTGAGCATCAACGAAGACGAGGGAACCTATAGGCTTCGCACGCAGGTCGCCATCCGGGTTGTTCGATATACATACGGGTTCTGATCGAAACAGAGCCTCAATAAAAAAGCCGTCCGGCTGTTCAACGCCGGACGGCCTTTTTACGCCTCAAGGGCGCAATCTCTTATTTCGCCAACAGGCGGTTAAGCTTCTTAACGAAATCGGCGGGATCCTTCAGCTCGCTTCCTTCCACCAGAAGAGCCTGGTCGAGCAGGATGGAAGAAACGTCCGCGATAAAGGTTTCGTCCTCGCTGTCGCGCACCTTCTGAACAAGCGCGTGATCGGGATTGATCTCGAGAATCGGCTTTACTTCCGTCATGCCGGCCTGACCCATCGCGCGCATCATCCGCTCCATCTGGAGGGAGGGATCGTTCTCGTCCACGACGATGCAGGAGGGAGAGTCGGAAAGTCGCTTTGAAAGATGCACATCCTTCACGCGGTCTCCCAAAGCCTTCTTGATTTTCTCCGCGACCGGCTTAAAGGATTTCTCCTTCTCCTCCGCGGTCTTCTTGTCTTCGTCGGAACCGAGCTCATCGTCCGAGCCGGCCCGGTTCGCGGCTTTCAGATCCCACTCTTTGTGTTTTCCGAGCGAGGGGATGACGATGTCGTCGATCTCGTCCGCCATGATGAGCACTTCGATGCCTTTCTTGCGGAAGGCTTCCAGGTGCGGGCTCTGGCGGAGCGTTTTCTCGTCGCCGCCGGTAAGGTAGTAGATAGCCTTCTGCTCGGGCTTCATGCGGGAAGCGTAGTCGGCGAAGCTCGTCCACTGGGGAGCCGGCTTTACGTTGCCGTCGGAGTCCTTCTCATCCTCGCCTACCCAGGTCGATTTGAAGCGTACCAGTTCCGAAAGCTCCTCGCGGTGGGCGTAGTCGCCGTAGAGGCCTTCCTTGAGCGGGCGGTTGTATTCGGTTATGAACTTCTCGTACTTCGCGCGGTCGTTTTCGGCCAGCTTCTTGAACTCTCCCAGAAGCTTCTTGACGGAGGACGACTGGATGCCGCTGAGAATACGGTTCTGCTGGAGTATTTCGCGGCTGACGTTCAGCGGGAGATCCTCGCTGTCGATGATTCCCCGTACGAAGCGGAGATACACCGGCAAGAGCTCCTTGTCGTCGTCGGTGATGAACACGCGTTTGACGAAGAGCTTCACGCCGCTTTTATAGTCGGCGTTGAACATGTCGAAGGGCGCCTTCTGCGGAACGTAGAACAGCGTCGTGTATTCCTGGGTTCCCTCGGCCTTCGTGTGTACATAGAGCAGCGGATCTTCGCTGTCGTGGGAAAGAGACTTGTAGAAACTCTTGTAGTCTTCTTCCTTGAGTTCGCTCTTCGGCTTCTGCCAGATCGCGCTCGCGTCGTTGATCTGCTCGGCGGTCATCGCCTCGGAGGAAACCTTTCCCTTGTCGTCGTATTCCTTCTTGAGATAGTGCAGGTAGATGGGGAAGGCGATGTGGTCGGAATAGCGCTTGACGATGTCTTCGATCTTCCATCGGGAGGCGAATTCCTTGTCGTCGTCGTTCAAGTACATGACGACGGCCGTGCCGTGAGATCCTTCGCCCACGCCTTCAACAAGCGGGAAGGCCGAGTCGTCGGCTTCCGAAAGATCGTATTCTCCCTTTCCGTCGCTGGTCCACTTCCATACCTTCGAATCTGCGGCCTTTTTCGTAAAGACTTCGATTTTCGAGGCGACCATGAAGGCCGAATAAAACCCGACGCCGAACTGGCCGATGAGGTTCGAGTCTTTCTTCGCGTCGCTCGCGAGCTGCTCGATGAAAGCCTTCGTTCCCGAGCGGGCGATGGTTCCCAGGTTGGAAACGACGTCGTCAGAGTTCATGCCGATGCCGGTATCGCGGACGGTGAGCGTCTTTTTCTCTTCATCGAAGAGGATGTCGATGCGCGGGTCGAAGCGCACGCTCTTGTAGGCTTCGTCCGAAAGAGAAAGGTACTTCAACTTGTCGAGGGCGTCCGAAGCGTTTGAAACGATCTCGCGGAGAAAAATCTCCTTGTTGGAATACATGGAATGGATGATGAGGGTGAGAAGTTGATTGACTTCCGTTTGGAACTGATGTGTCGCCATTTATTCGAGTTCTCCTGAAATGTAAAGGGTATCTTTTACAAAGGTACTTAAATCTATCTGCGAACGGCAAGTCCAAATGTGCTAGAATGGTGTTCATGCGCATCGTAAGCCCCTGCACCGCCGGCATCCGCACAACTTTTATCCGCATGATTTGTTCGATGATGCTTCTCGTGTCCGCGGCGGCGGCCCGGAACCTCGCCGCGATGGAAGCTCCGTCGTTCTCGGCATCTCCTTTTTTCGAAGCCACCCGCGGAAACGCGCTTGAATATGTGTACTACAACGATAAGTTCTTGAGCGAACTGATCTGGGACATGAAGCCGATGCTTTCGGCGGGAATGAAGGCCGATGCCGAGTGGCGCAACGGAGTAAGCATCAGCGTCGAAGGCTCGCTCGCCGTACCCATGAACACCGGCATTATGGAAGATTCGGATTGGTTTAATCTGTATTACTATAATCAGGATACCGAAAAAACCAATTTTTCGCGCCATGAGGCCGAACTCCTGTACGGCGGAAGCCTGGAAGCCCTCATCGGAAAGACGTTCAAGGCAGGAGGCGGCGGAAAACGGGACATCTCGGTTACCCCCGCCCTCGGAATCCGGTATTACCGCTGGAAATGGGACGCCAACGACGGATACACCCAGTACGCGAGCGACTCGGGCGCCTACGTGTGGTCGGAGGATCTGCCGAAAACCCCCATTTATGGAACCGGCATCAGCTATGAACAGCAATACCTCATCCCCATTGCCGCCGTCAGGGCGGATCTATCTTTTTCGACAAATCTGAAGATCTCGACATCGGTCGCCTTGAGCCCCTGGCTCTATTGCTACTCGATCGACAACCACCATCTTACCGGATACGACTACCACGACATCATGACCGGAGGATACCTGTTAGAACCGGCTCTCTCTCTGGAATGGACGGCTGCCTCGAAGGTTGTCCCCTTTCTGAGCCTCAAGTGGACGCAGATCGGCGGGCTTCGGGGAAAAACGGGAGAAATCAATACGGCGGCGAACACCATCTCCTGGTCGTACGCAGAAGACGGCGCAGGGCCGGGAGCGGGGCTCGAAACCGCTGTGTTCCGCGCGGGCGTTGCATTCGCACTCAACTAACGCGGAAAGCCGATCGCTCCGCCTGGCCGCATTTCATGCCGCGGCTGATCCCCGACAACTTCGAACATCGCACGCGGCCGAAGAGTCGCTGCACCCTGCTCTATACGTCATCCGAGCGGACAGATTTTTACCAGGCCGCTTTTCCTGAACGTCTTGAACGTCTTTCGCGGAAGAGCCGCGAGAACTTCGGGAGAGACAGGAATGTCGGCGAAGGCGCGCTGAATGCGCCGCGCGGACTCAGGATCGACGCGCAGGGAATGCTCCTCGCCCAGAAAATACCAGACAAGCTCGCCGTCATCCGAGCCCCGAACGGGAGAACTCCCTGTCCAGCAATAATCGGAGGCCGGGTCGAAGGGTTTGTTCCGCTCGAAATCCCGCGCTTTTTCATACGAGGCGATATACTCGTCGATAAGATCCGCCTGTATTCGCGGAGAGGGCATGCTGAACGGAAACCACTTGCGGACGGGAGAGTCGAGCCCTTCTCCGTGCATCCAGGCCTGGAGCGCGGCGTCGAGAGGGGCGGTATAGAGCTTCGAGGCCTCCTCGCCGGCGAAACGGAGATCGTTGTCCGCGAAGTTTCCCCTCTTGTCTATCGGCTCCAGCTTTGCCGAACCGTTTTCGCCCCGGTGCATTCCGGCCTCCCACTCGCGGTGAACGCGGGAGTGGCGGGTAAGCACGAATTTATGCCAAAAAGCTGAATCTACGAGTCCGGCGGCGAAAAGCTGGCGCATGACTTCAGCCGAATCAACGACGTCCTGCTCAGTCTCGTTCCAGTAGCCGTAGATCAAATAGGAATGCACGAGCACTCCCGCCTCCTTGAAGGCGGCGCAGACTGCCACGAGGTTTTCGAGGTCGATGCCCTTGTCCACGGCCTTGAAGCCCGAAGGGCTGGCGATTTCGATGCCCCCGGAGACGGCGGAAAGCCCGCCGAAGGAGAGGAAGTCGGCAAGGTCGCGGGTGAAGGTTTTCTCGAAGCGGATGTTCCCCCAGAACGAGAGGAGGCCGCCGGAGGGGTCTTCGCGGGCCGCGCGGAGATTGCCGAGGGCGAAGTCGCGAAGAGCCCGGGGCGGGGCCGCTTCGTCGACAAGGTGGATGCCGCGCACTCGGCGCGAGAGGGCCTGGGCGCGGAGGGATTGGTACAAATTTGGTATACCTACCGGTAGGTATACACCAACATAATCAAGACTCACATCGCAGAACGAGCATCTGTGCCAATAGCAGCCGTGAGCAAGATACGCTTTCAGCCAGGCTCCGTCGGACCATAACCGGTGCATCGGATTCGGCGTGTCGGACAATCTCGGATAAAGGGCGAAATCGATGTCCGAATAATCGGGAGAGATCGACGCGGTAAGCCGGTTTTCTTCATCCCTGAGCCCGGGAGGACAGTGCAGAAAGCGCAAGGTCCCGGATCGCCGGGCTTCGGGATCGCGCAACAGAGACAGATACGCTCCGAAGCCGCGGTCGAAGCAGAGAAAGTCCGCATACAGGCCGAGCCGTTCCGCGGAGCAGTTGCGCAGTTCAGTATTCACGTACCCGCCGCCCATGCTGATCAGGGCCCGCTCGCCGAACCGGTTCCTGAGCGCCCGCGCCGTAGCGAGGGCGTTCACCAGACAGCCGGGAAAGGGTATCGAAACGCAGAAGAGCGTCTGCCCGTCCGCGGAAACCGAAGGCTCCAGATCATCGAGAAACCGCTCCAGAAAGGGCTCGTAATAATCGGCCACCAGAGGACGCGAGAGAGCCGTCTCTATCCGTGAAAAGTCGCGTTCGCTCGCCGCGATCGATTCGGCGTAGCGCACCAGGGAAAACTCCCCGTCGACGGCGGCGGTAATGTAGTCGGCGAGATCCTCGATCGCGAGTGTCGCGAGGGTTCGTCCGTCGTCGGCCGTGGGCTCGCCTTCGAGGGAGGCGAAAAATGCGTCCATGCGCGCGCCCCGGGGAGCGTGAGGAGAGCGGACCAGGGCATGGCACAGCTCCCGGTCTCCGCCGCACAATATTGAAATGATCGGATCGATCCAGGAAATCCAGGCCTTTTCAAGCGAAAGGTATCGCTTCAGCTGTCTCGCCGTTTCCGCGCCGGCACCGCCCGAGCGCCAGGCTTTTTCCGCCGCCGCAAGGGCTCCCTCCCGGCTTTTCTCGAACAGGCGCTCAAGCCCGCGAGCGGAAAAAAGATCCCTGAAGAAGAGATTCCCCGCGTCGAACCAGCGGACGTTTTCAATGCCGAACTCGCCGGCTACGCCGCGAAAAAAGGCGGAAAGATAGGCGCCTGCCGGATAGGGTCCGTTGAGCTGGACGAATGGCGGCTGGATTATTACGACCGAACGAATCATTTGTCCAAAATATCACTTTGTTTTACTTTATGCCATTGATGGGATATACTCGAGCCATGATTCAGGCTGTCGGTGCGAAAATCCTCCAGAAAGCCGGCGATTCTCTGTACACCATCGGGTTCTTCGGAAAAACCCTCCGCGGAGCGCTTCCCTTCGTCTACCGCGGACAGGCTTCCTGGAAAATTCTCACCATGCAGATACTGTTCACCTTCGTCGAAGCGCTGGGAATCTCCAGCCTCCTCGGCATGGGAATCGGAGCGGCGGTCCATATTCTGGGCATGCCCATCCTTTCCAGCTTTTCCCAGGAAAAACTGATCTACCCCCTGCTCATCACCATCGTCACCCGAGAGCTCGGCCCCCTGCTCACCGCCTTCATCATCATCGCCCGCTCGGCCACCGCCATCGCGACCGAAATCGCGAGCATGGTCGTCTCGCATGAAATCGAAGCCTACATATCGGTCGGGGTAGATCCGATCGAACACATCGCGGTTCCTCGCTTCCTCGGGGTAACGGTATCCCTATTCCTTTTAAACATTTACTTTTCCCTTTTCGGCCTCGCGGGATCCTTCCTGGTCGTACAGGTTCTGAGCCCCATACCGGCCGTCGAGTATTTTTCCAACCTGCTCCAAAACCTCCGCCTCGCGGACCTGGGAGTTTCGGTGGCTAAAAGCATCGTGTTCGGGATGATCCTCGCGACCGTCGCCGTCGTGCAGGGCTTCTCGGTGGAACGGGCAAGCACGGAGATACCGCAGGCGGGGCTTCGCGCCGTCGGAAGCGCCTTCGCCTGGTGCATCGTCGCGGATCTGGCCGTTTCGGCCGTCTACTATCTTTCGTGAGGAACCCATGAACACCGAAGCGGCGCCTATTCTTGAACTGAGGGATGTCTCTTTCGCGGCCCAGGGAAAACCCATAGTACAGGACGTCTCCTGCGTATTTCCGGAAAACCGGACGACAGCCCTCGTCGGCCCCTCGGGAGGCGGAAAAAGCACCGTCCTCAAACTGGCGGCCGGGCTCATCGTTCCCACGCGCGGAAAAGCCCTCTACCGGGGATATGAAATCGCGACGATGAACCGCCTGAGGAATCTCGAGTTCCGGAAAAACGCCTCCTTCGTGTTTCAGGATTCCGCGCTCTGGGCGAACCAGACGCTCCGCCAGATTCTGGAACTCCCGCTGAAAATCCACAATCCCCGCATGAAGGACGGAGAGAGGGCAAGGAAAATAACTGAAGTCCTGGCGACGACAGGGTACCGCAAGGACATCGATGTGCGTCCCTCCCAACTATCCATGGGAGAACAGAAACTGATCGCGTTTTCGCGCGCGATCCTGTGCGATCCGAAGCTCCTGTTTCTCGACGAGTGGACAGAGTCTCTCGACGACGCGGCGGCAAGGCGTCTGGTCAACCTGGTGAAAGCCCGGAAAGAAAGAGGAGACACGATCGTCTTCGTCAGCCACAGTTATCGGATCATTAAAGAACTCGCGGACACGATACTGATGGTGGAAGACGGCCGAATAAAGCTGAACGTAACGGCGCAGGAATTCGCGGCTGATGAAAACCTCGCCCGGACGATAGAAAAAGGAATCGCTCAATGAAATTCAAGATCCGGTACGCCGATCAAATCGTAGGAACTCTGGCAATAGCGGCGCTCGTCGCCCTGGCTGTAGTCGTCATCCTGCTAGGGAGCAAGCAGCGCTGGTTCGCCCGCGACTACGCGTTCAAGACCACCTTCGCAAGCGCCTCGGGAATTACGCCGGGAATGCCCCTCGTTTACCGCGGATTCACGATCGGGAAAATAACCTCCATCGCGTTGAACGATCAGGACGAGGTGGACGCATCCTTCGTCGTTTTCGACACCTACTACGGGCGGGCCAAAGAAGGATCACTCGTCGAACTGGTGATAAACCCCATCGGACTCGGCAACCAGTTCCTGTTCCACCCGGGCAACGGGACCGCTCTTTTAACGGAGGGAACCCATGTGCCGAGGGTCGACAGCCCGGAGGGCAGGGAGCTCATAGACTCGGGCCTCGCCAAGGTTCAGAAAAAAGACGACACCATCACCAACCTGATCGCCCAGATCAACCCGCTCCTGACTAACATCAACGACACGCTCGGACAGCTCAACGGCGCCTTCCGCGGCACCGGAAAGGGCCCGCTCGCTGACACGATGAAGGGCGTCGCCGCGACGGTGACGGAAGCGGGAGCCATCGCCGGAAGCGTGAACCGCTCGCTCGACGGTTTGCTGGGAGACATCTCGCAGGTTACCGCAAACGTCAGAGGAATCACCGAAAACCTCGAAACCCTGAGCGCGGAAGTGTCGAATCCCGACGGACTCGTCCCCCGCCTCGTCGACCCCGACGGCAGGCTTTTCGGAAGCATCGGCAACTCCCTCGAATCCGTCGAGGCCACCCTTTCGGGCGTGGCCGAATCGGCGGACATGCTGAAGAGCCAGGTTCCGCAGATAGCGGGAGTCATCGAAGAACTGAGGCTCGCCCTGGTCCAGGGACAGGATGTGCTGGAAGCGGTAAAGAACAATCCCCTGCTCAAGGGCGGAGTCAGCCCGCGGGCCGAACCGGTCTCGTCGGGATCGGGCTCGCGCGCGATCGAATTTTAGTGTAAGGGGCGAACATATGATCGATAACAGAGCGCGCTTCGGTTTCATTCATGGGCGCGCGCAAACGAAATGCATCCTGAAGCCCGCGGGAGCGCTCGCGTCTTTCGCAGCCCTCGCCGTATTCGCCTCGCTACTCCTTTTAACCGGAGGATGCTCCTCGGCGCCCAAGCGGCCGGCGGAGATAACCGCCGCAAGGAACGCCTGCGACGCCCAGATCGCGATGGGAGACGCCGCCTCCGCTCGGGGAGACTTCGCTAACGCCGAACTCTATTTTGCAGAAGCATGGCGTCTTGCCGTCGGCGCCGATTACGAAAAAGGCCGAATCAGGGCCCTATTGTCGCGGGGAGAGGCGCGCTTCGCCGCCGGAGACATTGCGCGAGCCCAAACCGACAGGCAGCAGGCCTACGCCGAAGCCGCAGCCGGAGGATATCCGGCGCTCGCGGCGGCGGCACAGGCTTCCATCGCGCGGGGAAATCTCGGAGAAGGCCGGGCGGACGTTTCAACGGAAAACCGCGCAGTGCGCGCCCTCGAGGCTCAAGCCGCTGCGCGGGAAGCCCTCCCCCTGCTGGGAGGAGAGCCGCTCCTGAAGGCATCCGTGTTGCGGACTGCCGCTCTTGCCGAAAAAGACCTGGGCAACTTCGCGGAGGCCGAAAAACACCTGCTCGAGGCCGCCGGCATTCATGAGAAAGGACTCTTTCTTGAAGACTCGGGCTACGACTGGTTCCTCCTCGCGTCGGTGCGCTCGAAGGCGGGAATGTACGACCGGGCGCTGGAGGCTCTGGACCGCGCGATTGAATTCGACCGGAAGGCCGAACACTCGGCAGGGCTGGGCATGGACTGGCTCGCCCGCGGAACGGTGTTTGAAAAGAAGGGAGAGAGGGACGCCGCGGCCGCGGCATACCGGCGGAGCGAGGAAATCTTCGCCGCCGCGTATCTGAAGGAAAACGAACGGGCCGCGCGAGCGGCCCTTGAAAGAATGTCTCAGTAACGAACGGTAAGATTCAGGGAAACCGGAAGCGGTTTTTTCTCGCGCGGAGAGGCCGGCCGCAGGTTCAAGGGGCTCGAGCCGAACGAGATACCGGGAGTTACCAGTGCCATCGAAGGATCGCGCTTGTAGCGCCAGGGCCGAACAAACGCATAGGCGACGGTGGCGGCAAAACCCACCCCGCCTGCCATCATCAGAAACGAGCCGTCCTCTCCGGCGTCGTTTTTCGACGCACCCCACGCAAAAACGCCGGCTGTTGCCAGCTCCCAGAACATCACCCGCCTGCCGCCCGAGAAGTCTCCCTGCATGTACGAGCCAATGCCGAAAAAGAAATTAACCGACGAACAGATCAGGCGGCCAGAAAAATCCGCGACGGAGCGGGCGGCGCTTCCGACGGAGGCGGCGGCCGATTTTCTCGGATTGACCTGGCCCAGCAGGGTTTCCGTCTCGTCCGTCGCTGCGATGTTGACGGTTCCCATGTACTGGATCTCCGAGGTTTCAACCTGGATCGCCTTGAGGGAAAGCCGATACCCGCCTGAAAGCTTGTCGAGCGAGCCGGTCACGAGCGTTTCCGCTCCCAGCATGGCGCCGAGCCGTTGGGCGGAGTCGTCGCTCACGTCTCCGGACATCTGGAAGGAAAGCTCGGCCCGCACCTTCGCGATATTTTCGCGGTCCACGATGCGCAGAGAGCCGAGTTCGAGGAGCTCAAGAGTCAACCCGTCGATCACATAGGAGGAAGCTTCCTGAGTCGAAGCGGAAATATCGTAAATTACGATCTTCGTGCCGGCCGGAAGACGGCCGGAAAGCTTGCCTGAAATTTCGGCAATGCCGTCGTCGAGGCGGAACGATTTTCCTGCGGCGAAAACAGACAGGGACAACAGGCCGGACAGGCACAGCAAAAGAATCTTTTTTGCCATTCGGAACTCCATCGGTCAATCTAAAGGTTTGCCTTCGACCATCAGCTTCATCCGGCGCAGCGCTTCCTTCAACTTGCCGATCTCGGTCGCGTAGCAGCAGCGGACGAATCCCTCGGCTCCGGCTCCGAAAGCGGTGCCGGGAACTACGGCTACCTTGTATTCATTGATCATCTTCGTGGCGAATTCTTCGGAAGTCAATCCGGTTTTGCGTATATCCGGGAAAATATAGAAGGCGCCTTCGGGCGCCGCGACCGGAAGGCCCATCTCGGCGAATCCGTGCATCATCAGGTTTCTGCGCTGCTGGTAAGAAACCCGCATCCGCTCCACCTCGTCGGCTCCGCTCCTCAAGCCCTCCAGGGCGGCGTACTGGCTCATGATAGGCGCGCAGATCGTCGAATACTGATGAAGCTTGTGGACCTGGGCCATCAAATCCGGCGGACAGGCGAGATAGCCGATGCGCCAGCCGGTCATCGCGAAGGCCTTGGAGAACCCGTTCAAAACGACGGTGTAATCCTTCATTCCGGGGAAGGAGGCGATCGAAACGTGTTTTCTGCCGTCGTATACGAGCTCGCAATACACCTCGTCGGAAAGCACCCATATCTTGTGCTTTTTCACGACTTCAGCGATGCGCGCGAGCTCGTCCGCCGGTATCATTCGTCCGGTCGGATTGCTCGGCGAGCACAGCATGAGCGCCTTCGTCTTCGGGGTGATGAGCTTTTCAATCGACTCGGCGGTGGGCACGAAGCCGGTCGGAGCGGTGTCGAGTCGCACCAGCGTGGTGTTACAAATCTCCACCAGCGGCTGATACGAAACGTAGCAGGGCTCGGCGACGATAACCTCGTCCCCGGGATTCAGGATAGCCCTGAGCACGGCGTCGATCGCCTCGGAGACTCCGATGGTGACCAGAACCTCGCTCTTCGGATCGTAGTCCAGATCGTATTTCGCCAGATAGCGGGCAATAGCGTCGCGCAGTTCGGTCAAACCCCAGTTCGACGTATACGAGGTATGCCCCTGTTCCAGATGGTAGAACGCCTCTTCCCGCATCGCCCAGGGCGTGGGAAAATCGGGCTCGCCGACTCCGAGGGAGATGATGTCGTCCCGTCCGATGATCAGATCGAAAAACTTGCGGATCGGCGACGGGGCGATCCCCAGCATTTTTTGAGAAAATCTGTCCTGCCGTTCGTTCATGCGGTCACCCCTTCGCGGCGGTCCCGCTTTTCGTCGACATAGACAATATCGTTTTCCTTGTAGGTTTTTAGCACGAAGTGGGTTTTGGTGCTTTTCACCCCGTTGAGGGTGGCGAGCTTGTCGGATACGAAGAAAGCGACGTCCTTGAGGTTCTTGCCTTCGATGATGACCTGGAGGTCGTAGCCGCCCGACATGAGGTAGAGGGACTTCACCTGGGGGAAGCGGAATATGCGTTCCGCCAGGGCGTCGAATCCGTGCTCGCGCTCGGGGGTAACCTGAATTTCGATTACGGCGCGCACCCCTTCGTTTTCGCTGTCCAGTTTTTCCTGATTCACGACGGCGGTGTATTTCAGGATGACCCCGTCCTTTTCGAGCTGCGCGATGATTGCTGCGACTTCCGCCACGGTCCGGTTGGTCATGGTTGCGATGTCGTCAGCGCTGAGCCGCGCATCATTCTGTAAAAGGTCGAGAATCTCCTGCATACTGTCCTCCTGAGACGAAAGCCGATATTATCGTATATATATACCACATCGATGCATACTTATTTAAGTGCATAGGCTCGGCAAGCATAGAAATTCAAGACGTTTTATGGCAATATCCTCGAATACTTTTTTCCGGAGGAATCCATGAGCGCACCTGTTCAACGGCTCTATATCGAGAGAAAGAACGGTTTCGACAACGAAGCCCGCAGGACCCTGACCGAACTGGTCGATTTTGTCGGCATCTCCCGGCTGGAGGGCGTTCGATATCTGAACCGCTACGACGTGCAGGGAATCTCCTCCGAAGCGATGGCGGCGGCCGCGCGGCAGATTTTCTCCGAGCCCCAGAGCGACGCTGTCTACTCCGGGACCTTTCCTCTTTCTGAAAACGAAACAGTCATCGCGGTTGAATATGTCCCCGGCCAGTACGATCAGCGCTCC
The DNA here is from genome assembly GCF_021021555.1 of Teretinema zuelzerae. Taxonomy (NCBI): domain Bacteria; kingdom Pseudomonadati; phylum Spirochaetota; class Spirochaetia; order Treponematales; family Treponemataceae; genus Teretinema; species Teretinema zuelzerae. The sequence goes on from NZ_JAINWA010000001.1 coordinate 1,368,093, forward strand.
GATTCGGCAGAACAGTGCCTCGCCCTGCTGGAAGGCTCCCTCGGCGAAAAAGCGATCGTGCGCTGCGCCCGGCTCTTCGTCCTCTCCGGAAAACTCGCCCCGGACGATCTTGAAAAAATTCAGAACTATCTCATCAATCCGGTAGACTCCCGCAAAGCCTCCCTTTCCATGCCGGAAACCCTCTCTCCAAAGGCTCTCGCGCCGGCTCCTGTCTCCGTAATAGAAGGGTTCCTCGACATGAACCCCCAAACGCTCGAAGCCTGGAGAGCGTCTGCGGGCCTCGCGATGGACGCGGCGGACGCGGCCTTCCTGCAAAACTACTTCCGATCCCAGGGAAGAAACCCGACGGAGACCGAAATCCGGGTGCTGGACACCTACTGGTCGGACCACTGCCGGCACACCACCTTCAATACCGTCCTCGACCGTCTCGACATCGCGGAAGGGAACGGAGCAGACAAGGCGCGGCTCGACGCCGTGCGGGAAGCCTGGAAGGCATACAGCGGCCTCCGCGCAGAAATCTATCCCGGCAGAACCGACGCCTCGGCGGGTTCCGCCTATAAGCCGGTGACCCTCATGGACATGGCCGTCATCGGAGCCAAGGCCCTGAAAAAGAGAGGCCTCCTCGACGACATCGAAGAATCGGCCGAAATCAACGCCTGCTCGATCTTCATCGACGTTTCGATCACGGACGGCGAAGGACGCATTACCGGAACCGAGCCCTGGCTTTTGATGTTTAAAAACGAAACCCACAACCATCCGACGGAGATCGAACCCTTCGGAGGAGCGGCGACCTGCATCGGAGGCGCCATACGCGATCCGCTTTCCGGGCGAGCCTGGGTGTATCAGGCGCTCAGGGTTACCGGCGCCGGCGATCCCACCGCCCCCATCGAGGCGGCCATTCCCGGAAAACTCCCCCAGATCAAGCTGACGAGGGAAGCCGCTGCGGGCTTCGCGGCCTACGGAAACCAGATAGGCCTGACCACCGGACAGGTCGTCGAATACTACGATCCGGGCTTCCTCGCCAAGCGCATGGAGCTCGGCGCCGTGATAGCGGCCGCCCCCGTGTCCTCAGTCGTGCGAGAAGAACCCGAAGCCGGCGACGTAATCGTCATGGTAGGCGGGGGAACCGGGCGGGACGGAATCGGAGGAGCCACCGGGTCGTCCAAAGTGCATACGGCGGAATCGGTCACTACGGCCGGAGCCGAAGTGCAGAAGGGAAATCCCGTCGAAGAGCGAAAAATCCAGCGTCTTTTCCGCGATTCTTCCGTAACAAAACTCATCAGAAGATGCAACGATTTCGGCGCGGGCGGCGTGGCGGTAGCGGTCGGAGAGCTCGCTCCCGGACTCGACATCGACCTCGACGCGGTACCGAAAAAATACGAAGGCTTGAACGGCACCGAACTCGCCATCTCCGAATCCCAGGAGCGCATGGCGGTGGTCGTCCGCGAAAAAGACGCGAGCGCGTTCATCAAGGCCGCGAATAACGAAAACCTCAACGCGGCGGTCATCGCGAAGGTGACGGCCGAACCCCGGCTGGTCATGCGCTGGAAGGGAAAGACCATCGTCGATATCGAGCGCTCCTTCCTCGACACCGCCGGCGCGAGCCGCTCGGCCCGGGCTCTCGTCGCGGCTCCGAAGGGCAGATGGAACTGGGACGCGGCCGCGAACCGGCCCGCTCGAGAGGAAAAACCCGCCGCCGTCTTTGAAAAATCCGCTCATCCGGCCGCGAAGCGCTGGCTGGACGCCCTGTCATCCCTTCCCGTCGCCTCCCGCCGCGGCCTCTCCGAGCGCTTCGACGGCTCCATCGGTTCCGCGTCCGTTCTCTTCCCGATGGGAGGCGCCTGGCAGTCCACGCCGGAATGCGGACTTGCCGCGAGAATCCCGGTAGGCCCCGGAAAGGAAACCCGCACGGCGAGCCTCATGACCATGGGCTACGATCCGGCTGCCTCCTCCTGGAGCCCCTTCCACGGAGCCCAGTACGCCGTCCTCGAATCCTTGACTAAAATACTCGCGCTCGGCGGAAACCCCGCAAAAGCCCGGCTCACCTTCCAGGAATATTTCGAGCGGACTTCCACTCCCGAAGCCTGGGGAAAGCCCGCCGCCGCTCTGCTGGGAGCCCTCTCGGCCCAAATGGCCGCGGGAACCGCGGCGATCGGCGGCAAGGACAGCATGTCCGGAACCTTCCACGACCTGACCGTCCCGCCGACCCTCGTCTCCTTCGCCGTAGCCGTCGCGAAAGACTCGCGCATACGCGGGGGCTCCTTGACCGCCCCGGGCAACGCGCTTGTGTTCGTCCATACGCCCTGGCGCGCAGACGACGCACCCGACTGGGATGCCTTCCGCGCTAACTCGGAAGCGGTATCGGCCCTTTTCGACGCCGGAAAAGTCAAGGCGGCCTATCCGATAGGACCGGGCGGAATCGCCGAAGCCGTTTCCAAAATGGCCTTCGGAAACCGGATCGGCGCTGAACTCGACCTCCAAACCCTGCGCTCCGTGCGCCTGCCGGCGGCCCTTGCAGAAACCGCGAAAGACCCTGAATTCGACATCCTGTTCGCCCCGCTCTACGGCTCGCTCATTCTGGAAATCGAAGGCCCCCCCGCGTTGGGCGAACGCCTCATTGCATTGGGAAAAACCGTTGCCGAGCCAGTCGTCCGGTTCGCCGGCGCTGAAATCCCGCTGGACGCCGCCCAGATGGCCTGGGAGCGGCCCCTCGCCAGGGTGTTCCCGCCGGTATCGGGCGTTCTCCCCGAAGCAGCTCTGCCCGCCTGGGCCCTTGAAAAGAAGGGCGTCTCCGGCTCGGCGGAGCGCAGAACCGCAAAAGCGCCGAAATCGGCTCAGAAACCGGTCGTCGTTCTCCCCGTATTTCCGGGAACCAACTGCGAATACGACATGGCACGGGCCTTCCGCCTCGCCGGAGCCGAACCCAGAATACTCGTGCTCCGCAACCGCCGGCCGGAAGACCTCAAAGAATCCCTCGAAGAACTGCGCAAGGCCATCGGCTCGGCCCACATCCTCGCGTTCTCGGGCGGTTTCTCCGCCGGAGACGAACCGGACGGCTCCGGCAAGTTCATAGCCAACGTGATCCGCGAAGCGCAAATTGCAGACTCCATCATGGAGCTTCTGGACGCGCGCAAGGGGCTCGTTCTCGGCGTCTGCAACGGCTTCCAGGCCCTCATCAAAACCGGCCTTGTTCCCTACGGAAAAATTCTGAACCCCTCGGAAGAAATGCCCACCCTGACCTACAACACCATCGGCCGCCATATTTCCCGCTTCGCGCGCACCCGGATAGCATCGGACGCGAGCCCTTGGGCGAACGGCGACAATCTGTTACTCGGTAAAATCCATAACATACCCCTTTCCCACGGAGAAGGCCGTGTTATACTCACAGCCGGCCTTGCGGAGGAACTCTTCCGCAAGGGTCAGATCTTTACGCAGTACGTAAATCCCGAAGGAGTCCCCGTCATGACGGAGCCGGACAATCCGAACGGCTCGATGTACGCGATAGAGGGAATGACCGACCCGACCGGAAGGATTCTCGGAAAAATGGGGCACAGCGAACGCCCCCTGGACGCCGCGGGAAAAGCGGGAACGACCGGACTATTCACAAACATTCCCGGCGATACATGCCAAGACATTTTTGCCGCGGGTGTCAGATATTGGCGGGGATAACCCCGCATGAACCAAGCAGGAGTACTAATGAAAAAGATTACAGCCCGCGCCATCGGCGCAATTCTCGCGGCGATAACGCTCATCGGATGCGGAAGCGCGCAAAAGTCATGGATCACCGATCTCGATGAAGCGAAAGCCGCTTCGCAGAAGGGAAAAAAGGATCTCCTCGTGGTTTTCACCGGCTCCGACTGGAACGACCCGAGCAAAAACCTCCTGACGGCCGTGTTCACCGAAGACTTCTTCAAGAAGGCCGGCAAGAATTACGTATTGTGCAACATCGACATCGTTCAGGACGAATCCCTGATGGATCAGGCTCTGGTGGAAAAGAACTACGGAATCGCGACCACCATGGGAATCCAGGCTATGCCGACCGCCCTGCTGTTCACGAAGGACGGAGACCGCTACGGTTCCGCAACCACCCCGGAAGGAATCGCGAGCCCGGCTGAGTTCATCGAATGGCTCGGATCCTTTTCCGAAAACCGCGATAAAATCCTCAAGCTCAAAGCGAACATCAACAAATCCAAGGGCGCCGAACGCGCCAAGAACATCGACGCCTTCATGGACGAAGTCGATCCCGGCCAACGCCAGCAATACGCGGACCTCATCCGTGAAGTCCTGACCCTCGACGCGTCGGGAGAAGCCGGACTCAGAAGCGAATACCGCCTCCAGGTCGCCTACCTCGACGCGATCGCCCTGTATCAGACGGGAGACATGGAAAACGCGGCGAACTGCTTCGTAACCGCTGCCGGCGAAGGCCTCCTCGATCCCGCGCAGGTTCAGGAAGCGTGGTACATGGGCGCCTATCTTTCGGCTCTTTCGGGCAAGGTAGAAAACGCGACCATTCTGGAATGGCTCGACAAGGCAATCGCCGCCGATCCCGAAAACCCCGGCGTAACGCAGATCCGGTCGGCTATCGAGCAGATCAAAAACGCCCCCGAAGGCGCGACCGCCCTCGGCAACTAGCACCCTTCGTTGACGGAACGGTTCCATATACGGTATCCTTGAAACAAGTATATGGAACCTTCTGAACCGCCCTCTTATCTCGTCTATCTGGTCCTCCTCGCGGGACTCACTCTGTTATCCATGTTCTTTTCCGCTTCCGAAAGCGCCTTCCTATCCGCAAGCAAGCTCCGCATCAGATATCTGGCCGAAAAAGGCGTAAAAGCCGCGATCCGTCTGGAAAAACTGAACGAAACGAGAACCATTCTCCTCGGCATCATTTTAGTCGGAAACAATATCGTAAACATCGGAACCTCCGCCCTCATTACCGCGATCGCCCTCCCCCTCTTCGGTTCCTCCGGCATCGGCATCGCGGTCGGCGTCTCGACTGTGCTTCTTCTGGTCTTCGGCGAAATATTTCCGAAATCGGTCGCCCTCCTGCACCCGGAACGAATCGCGCTGCGCTTTTCTCTGCCCTTAAGCGTTCTGGTCTTCATCGCTCGGCCGCTCGTCGTCTTTTCGCGGGCCATGGGAAAGGCGGCCAGCCGTCTTACGGGAATCGCGGCGAAATCCAAAAAAGCGACTGTTACCGAAGAAGACATTCGGACAATGATAGAAGTCGGCGAAGAAGAAGGCCTCATCGAATCGGACAAGCGGAGCATGATGCATAAAATTCTCAGGTATACGGACCTGACGGCCCGGGAAATCATGGTGCCCCGGACTGAAATCACGATGGTTCCTGTTTCCGCTTCCCTGGAGAACATTCAAAGCCTTATCACCGATTCCCCCTACTCGCGCTTTCCGGTCTACGGAAAAGACATCGACGACATCAAAGGCATCCTCTACGTGAAGGATCTCCTGTTCAGCGAGGGCCAGACGCGCGAAAACTTCACCATCACCGACAAGCTCAGGCCTGCCGTTTTCGCCTTCGAATCCTGGAAGCTCTCGGAGCTTCAAAATATTTTCCGCGCCCGGAACACCACCCTCGCGGTAATAATCGACGAATACGGCGGAGTCGCCGGCATGGTGACCGCGGAAGACCTCGCGGAGGAAATTTTCGGAAACCTCGAACGCAACGCGCAGGAGACTGCGTCCGCCGGCGTCGCGGACTCCTCCGATGCAGCGGAAAATCCTGCCCGACCCTTCCATGTAGACGGAACCGAGCGGCTGGACACCTTGAGCGAACGGCTCGGCTTCGTTCTTTCAAGCTCGCAGTTCGACACCCTTGCCGGCTTCATCCTCGAACGAGTCGATGAAATTCCCGAGCCCGGAACCACAATCGAGGTTCAGGGCTTCCTTTTCACCGTCGCGGGAAGAACCGGGAACCGCATAACCTCGGTTCTCATAACGCCGCAGGAGGCCGCGCGATGAACGAAATCCTGGCAAGCGTCGTCCCGCTGATTCTGCTTCTCGCGGCTTCCGCGTTCTTCTCCGGATCCGAAGCGGCCTGCTCGTCTCTCACCAAGCTCCAGCTCAGGCGGCTGAGAAAACAAAAGGACCCTGCCTCTAAATCGCTGAGCGCCCTCATGTCCGACGTCCAACGCCTGCTCACCGCCATACTCATCGGAAACAATCTGGTGAACAACTGGGCAGCAAGCCTCGCGACGGCCTTTGCCATATCGCTGCTGGGGGAAAGCGGGATCGGAGCCGCCACGGCGCTGATGACCGTGCTCATCATTATTTTCGGTGAAATCAGCCCAAAAACCGTCGCGTCGAAGCATCCGCTTAAAATCGCTTCTGCGATCGCCCCGGCCCTGCTGGTTTTAGAGAAAATACTGTTTCCCTTCATATTCTTTTTCACGAAAATCAACGGACTGTTCCTTGCGGCGATCTCGTTTTTCTTCCCGCAAAACGCCCACCGCATTACCGAGGACGAGCTGAAAACCGTCATGGATCTCGGCAGGCGCGACGGCGTGCTGGAGGAGAAAGAGCACAAGCTTCTGCACAAGGCCTGGGAATTCACCGATCTGCGGATCAGGGAAATCTTGATTCCCCGAACGTCCATCGCCGCCGTGAACGAAAACTGCACCGTATCGGAAGCCCGGACCGCCTTCAGAGCCCAGAGTTTCTCGAGAATGCCGGTATACTCGGGCTCCCTCGACAACGTCGTCGGACTCCTCCATTACCGGGATATCCTCATTCCCGGGCAGGACGACTCGAAAAAAACGATAGAAAGCCTCATAAAACCCATTCATTTCGTATCCGAAATGCAGACGGCGTCAAAGCTTCTCGAGGAATTCCGCGCCCATGGACAGCATCTGGCGGTCGTTCTCGACGAGCACGGAGCGACGGCGGGCCTGGTGACCCGCAGGGACGCGATTTCGGCGGTTTTCGGCGGAATCCACGACGAATACGACCTTTCAAACGCCCAATCGAAAAAAGAAATACAGATTGTAGACTCCCGCTACGTACGGGCGCCTGGTGAAGCCCGCCTCGAGGAGATCAATACGGTGCTCGGAGTCGAATGGGACTCCGAATTTTATGAAACCGTCGGGGGCTTCGTCCTGGAATTGGCCGGAAGGCTGCCTTCGATCGGGGAGCGATTCCACCACGAGAACGCGTGGTTCATCGTCGAAGATAAAATCGGAAGAAAGATTTCCAGAATAGGTATATTATTGGACAGCAAGGAGTAACAGGTGTTCAAGAAACAAACCGCCGACAAAGACCGCTTCTTAATCCTCGGCCGCTCGGAATCGATGACGGTGATCGCGGAAGAACTCGCCCGATCCTCCGCGGTTCAACGCTCTGAAATCGTTCTGGCCTCCCGATTCGATCCGGGCGAATCCGTCAAATCGCATTTCCCTGTTCCTCCTGCCTACATCCAGGGAAATCCGGCGGAAACAGCCTTTCTTGAAACTCTGAAACCGGCTTCCGCCAGCCGGATCCTCGTCAACCTCACCGGCGCGCCGGACGGAGACTTGCAGGCCCTGAGAATCGCGACCGCGCTGCAAACTGTGCTTGCGTCCGCGAAAGACGGCCCGGACATTCTGATTCTCGTAGATTCGCCGGAATACCGCGCCAAGATCCAGACTCTTGTTGTTCCAAAAATGAAGGTCTTTTGCCCGATAGAAGCATTCCCTGCCATAGCGGCCCAATCTTGCCGCCAGGATCGCCTTTCGCTCATCTTCGACGAGCTTTTTTCCTATCACGGAAATGAAATCTACCGCATCCCGGGAAAACCGATGAAAGGCCTCTCGTGGACCCAGGTGCTCAGGGCCTTTGCGAACGCCTGCCCGGTCGGGCTTGCGCAGAACGGCAGGCTGTCCATCAACCCAAAGCAAAGCGCAGTAATCGAGGAAGACGACGAACTCTACGTCCTCGCCGGAAATCCGGACGATATACAGATTGCCCAGCCGATCCTGCCCGCGCCGGACAACCGAGACATATCTCCCGATTCCATCGAAACCACGCATCCCCAGAATTTCCTGTTTCTCGGATGGAATCCTCTCTGCCCGTCCATTCTGGCGGATCTCGCCCATTATGCCCCGAAGGGTTCGGCCGTACGCATCGTGTGCGCGGATAATCCGGGCTTCAATCAATCGGAATCGCCGAAGATCTCTATCCAATGGACGGAGGGCGATCCTCGCGACAAGGCTGTCATAGCAGCGGCTGATCTTGAGAATTGGGAAAACATCGTCATACCCGGATCGGCCTTCCCCGCTTCAAGCGAACAGATGGAAATTCTGCACACGCTGGCAGGCCTCATGGCGGGACCGGGACTCAGAAACCACATAACGACTCTTACCGGAACTCCGGCACCGGAGTATTATCCTGAAGATCGAATCCTTTCTACCGATATTCTCTATAAGCTTGCGGTGCAGCTTTTAATCCAGCCGGACCTCTTCGACGTATTCAGGGAGCTCATCCAGCCGATAGGTACGGAAATTTATCTCAAACCGGCGGAGAATTACGTTACTATCGATCGGCCGGTGGACTTTTATACTATACTTGAATCTGCGCGCCGGAAAAATGAAACAGCCATCGGATATTTTCTCGAGGAAAACAGGAAAATAGCCTTGAATCCGGTTAAAACGGAGAAAATAAGCTTCTATCATTACGATAAGATAATCGTCCTTTCGGACGAACACTGATACCAGGAGTACTCTCTATGAAACTGCGAAAAAAGTTGATCCTCATGTTCACCATCGTTTCCGTAATGCCCTTCGTATGCGGAATGCTGTTCATCCTCATGAGGACAGGCCGCGCAATGCGGAGCGATGCGGCCAATTTTATGACCGAATACACTAATGAAATCTCCGGCGAGATCGGAGCCTTCTTCGGCGATAAAATCGGTTACATCTCGGCGCTCTCGCACCTTCCGGACATTACCGGATTCGAGTGGGCCAAAGCAGGTCCCGCCCTGAACCGGCTCGCGAAGGAGGACGGAGACATCGCGGCCTTCATGCTCGTCCGCGCGGACGGTTCGTACTACCGTTCCGACAATCCCGGAAATCCCGCATGGGGAAGCCGGGTAACTCCGAATAATAACGATCCCGATTCGAGCCCCACCCTTCTTACGGAACGAGATTACTTCAAAGAGCTTGTTTCCGGGCCGACCGCCCGCAACAAGCAGGTATGGCTGTCCGAACCCGTTTTCTCCAAGGCAACACAGAAAAAACAGATCATCATCGGCACCAACCTGTTCACCAATCAAAGCGCTCCCGTCGGACTCCTCGCGATACTGCAGGAGGCGGGCCCCCTCTCCGAACATCTCACCAGCCAGGCGTCCAGGCTCGGAGACTACTTCGGCACCGGGAGCGCCCTCTTCCTCGTCTCCGATCAAGGCTCCGTCATTTCGATGATCGCGCAGACAGACGCGGCTGCCGGATACGCGGAACAGGTTCTCACGACGAACGAGGTCTGGACGCTTGATTCCATCCCGGCAGAAATAGCCGAAACCGTCCAGACCCTTAAATCCTCGAATCAGGAAACAGCTCGCTTCTTCTGGAAAGAAAAAAAAGGCTTCTACCACGCCTCGATCGAGCGCGTTCCGCGAACGAATTACTCGGTAATTTTCACCGTCCCCGACAGAACCCTGTACGCCTCCGTGTACTCGATCTACGCATCCATGATCACCATATCGGTTCTCACCTTTCTTATAGTGCTCGTCATCTCTACCCTGCTCGGAGGCCGCATCGCCAAGCCCCTGGCGCATACAGCCAAAACCCTCGAGGACATTGCGGAGGGTTCGGGCGATCTCACCTACCGCATCGCGCTCAGCGGAAAAGACGAAACGACGGACGTCGGACACTTTTTCAACAAGTTCATCAACACCCTCCACGGAATGATCAGCCAGGTCAAAAACCAGGCGCAAACCATGGAAACCATTTCCGAAGAGCTTGAAACAAGCGCTGAAATCATCAAATCCGATATAGAAGGCATTTCCGGCAACGTCGCCGACCTCAACTTCGAAACGGAAGAACAAAGCGCGAGCGTCACCGAGACGTCGTCCACCATACATCAGATCGCGAAAAACATCGAAAGTTTGACCCGGCAGATCGAAAGCCAGAGCTCGGGAGTCACCGAATCCTCCGCCGCGATTCAGCAGATGGTTTCGAACATCAATTCGATCTCCGGCAACCTCGACCGCGCGGGAGGAAGCTTCGAAGACCTTCTTGCGGCCTCCGGAGACGGACGGGACTCGATGCAGAACGTCATCGAACTGGTGAAGGATGTTTCGGAACAGTCCCAGAATCTGTTGGAAACGAACGAAGTAATCAATTCCATCGCAAGCCAAACGAACCTTCTCGCGATGAACGCGGCCATAGAAGCGGCTCACGCGGGCGAAGCCGGCAAGGGATTCTCCGTCGTTTCGGACGAAATTCGCAAGCTTGCAGAAAGCTCGTCCGAACAGTCGAAAGTAATCGAAGGAGAGCTGAAAAAAGTCGTTTCGCGCATCGAAACCATAGTCGAAGCCTCAGCCAAGGCCGACGACGCGTTCGGAACGGTCGCAGACAGCATCCGCGAGGCGAACGGCCTGGTTCAGGAAATACGCATGTCGATGAAGGAGCAGAGCGAGGGAAGCCAGCAGGTTCTCGAAGCCCTGCAGGAAATCCAGGAGATCACCATGCAAATCCGCGACGGTTCCCTGGAAATGAATCAAGGCGCTACCATGATTCTCAAGGAAATGAGCCGGCTCGAGGACATATCGCACAAGGTTCAGAAAAGCACCCAGGCGATCGCCCGATCGAGCGACACCATCGGCGCTACCATCGAAGAAATCATGAATGTGACGGGAAAGAACGCGGCGGTCGTACGCACGCTGAACGAAATCACCGGAAGATTCAAACTGTAAAAAAAGAACGCCCGGAGCGGCTTTCGTTACGCCGAAAGCGCTCCGGAACGCGCCCCTCTCCCGCGCGTCAGCCCTGATGAATCAGCGTATCTTCCTCGAGCGCTATATCGACGATCGTAAAAAACAGGATGATGACGAGCGGGCCCAGCAGGATTCCGTTAAACCCGAACACGTTCAAGCCGCCCAAAATCGAAAAGAAAATCAATAGCGGATGAATTTTTATCCGGTCCTTCAAGAACAAGGGCCGCAAAAAGTTGTCCATGAAGCTGATGAAAAAAGAACAGAAAACAGCGAACGCTATCGCGATTCCGAGACCCTGGCTCAGGAAGACGGTTACCGTCAAGGGAGCCCAGATCAGCGCGCAGCCGACCATCGGCACGAACGAACTGAACAGAATGAGAAACGAAAAGAGAAGAGCTCCCTGGATTTTGAAAATCGAGAATATGACGAAGGCCGCTATCGCCTGGTAAAACGCCACCATGAAAAATCCCATGAACAGATTCTTCGTAACGTCCCGGAATTTATTCAGGAGCTGTTTGGTGCTCTTCGAATCGATGGGAATGGCGGAAATGAACAGGTTAGCGAGATAATGCGCGTCCAGATAGAAGAAATACAGGGCGAAACAGATAAAGCACAGCGAGACAACAAAATTGGTCAGATTTTTTGCGACGCTTCCGGTGAAGGCCGCTATTGAATTTGAGTATGACGACAAGAAGGCAAGCATTTCGGACTTTATGTCGAGATTGGAGAGATCGATGGAGCCCATGGAAATATCAAGCACCATCGCGGAAATATTAGCGCCCAACCCGTCGTTCCTGAAAAAATGAGGATTCTCATTAATGAAGGTTCTCGCCTGATCGATGAATACGCGAATCTGTCCTACCAGCTGGAACCCTAAAAAAACCGCTATTCCGGACATCATCAAAACGGTTCCAAGGGCGAAAACGCCCGCGAGAAACCTTCTGTATATTTCAAAAAAGCGCGCTTTCTGCGATACCAGCCCAAGAAGCCGGTTGTACAGCGGACTTATGAGAATATACGTCACCGCGGACCATAGAAGCACCGTCAAATACGGCAGCAACACCCTGCCGAGCAGAATAAGCATGATGCCCAATAACGCGATGAAGGAAAGAGCCTGTATTTGTTTTCGTTGTGCCATGAGTTAAGTATACGATCAAATCCGAACAGATGATAAGACCCGCAGCCCGTTTTTTCGAACAGCATGCTTGCATAACGATTTTTTACGGTATATAATTTGTTGACGGAATCAACCAACTGAAGGAGAAGAAAATGGCGTATGGATTTTTCGACGACCCGCGCAGGGAATATGTGATAACGAACCCCCGGACACCGGTGAAATGGATAAACTACGTGGGGAATCTTTCGTTCGGCGGCTTCATAGACCACACAGGCGGTTCGCAGCTCTGCAAGGGCGACCCGGCCCTCAACCGCATAACAAAATACATCCCCCAGCTTCCCGCCTCCGATTTCAAGGGCGAAACCGCCTACATCAGGGTTCGGAAACCCGGCGAGCCGGCCTCTTCCGCCAAGATCGACTCTCCCTACTGGGTACCCTGCCTGGGAACATACGAAAAATTCGAGTGCAGGATCGGCATGTACTACACGCAGTGGAAAACCCGGATAGCCGGCCTCGACTTCGACGTTCTCGCCTTCGTTCCGCTCGGCTCGACCCAGCTGGTACGCAGATATACGGTCACAAATCCCGGAACAGAAGCCGTCCAGGCAGACCTGGTGCCGGTCGTCGAGTTTTCGCATTTCGACGCGCTCAAACAGCTCACAAACGCCGACTGGGTGCCCCAGACCATGCAGTCGGCAGCTCTCACTGTGAAGAACGGACGCACCGCGATCGCGGCCTACGCCTTCATGAAGCGCGACTACGCCGTGAACGTATTTACCGCGAGCCTGCCCGCCGAATCCTGGGAAACCGACAGAAAACGCTTCCTCGGCGATAATGAATACGGCACCTGGAGGGAACCCCTCTCGCTCAAAAACGAGAAGCTCTCGTCCAAGGATTCTGTCCGCGGCGACATCATCGCGGCCCTGCAGATACCGCTGGGAACGATCGCCCCCGGCGCCTCTGCTACGGTCATAACGGGACTCACCCAGGCGCCCTCGCTCTCCAAAGCGGCGGATCACGCGAATTCCTTCATGACGAACGAGGAAATAGACGCGGCTTTCCGCGATCTTTCGGCGTTCTGGGACGATTATCTTTCCATTTTCAAGATTGAAACTCCGGACCCCGCGTTCAACTCGATGCTCAACATCCATAACCCCCGCCAGTGCTACACCACGAAAACCTGGTCGCGTTACCTCTCCCTGTATCAGCTGGGATACGGCTCCGACCGCGGCATCGGCTTCAGGGACTCGACCCAGGACTGCATGGGCGTCATTCCCCAGATTCCGGCCGAAGCACGCGAGCTCATGGAAAAGCTGATGTCCGTCCAGAGCACTGACGGCTCGGCCTATCACCAGTTCAACCCCCTGACCATGATCGCCGGCCGCGGAGACTCTATGGAGTATGAAGACCGGCCGCACTGGTATTCGGACGACGCGCTGTGGATGGTGCTCGCGGTTTCCGCCTATCTCAAGGAAACCGGGGACTACGCCTTCCTGCAGAAAACCATCCCCTTCTACGAAAAAGACAAAGCCGAAAAACCGCTTGAATCAGGAACCGTTCTCGAACACCTGCTCCGCGCGGTCGCTTTCACTCACGATCATACCGGAGCCCACGGGCTCCCGCTGCTCGGCTTCGCGGACTGGAACGACACGGTCAATCTCCCCGCGGGCGCCGAAAGCCTCTTCACGGCACACCTGTACGGCTGGGCGCTCCGCGAATTCGCCGAACTCGCCGACTGGCTCAAGGATTCAGGGCTCTCGGCAAAGCTCCGCTCCTGGTACGATGAAATGAATAAAAGCGTGAACGCCTCTGCCTGGGACGGCGACTGGTATGTCCGCTACTTCGACGACAAGGGATCGCCGGTCGGCTCGGCAAAGAACGAATACGGCAAACTGTGGCTGAACGGCCAATCCTGGGCGGTGCTCTCGGGCTTCGGTCAGGGCGCCGGACAGGACGCCGCGGGAGACGGGAAAACCCCGAGCCGCGGAAAAATCGCGATGGAAGCCGTCAAAAAGCACCTGGCGACTGACAAGGGAATCAAGCTTTCCTGGCCGGGGTACAACGGCTTCGATCCCCAAAAGGGAGGAGTCACCACCTATCCGCCGGGAGCGAAGGAAAACGGAGGCATCTTCCTCCACCCGAATCCCTGGGCGATCATCGCGGAAACGATCCTCGGAGACGGCGACCAGGCCTTCGCCTACTATCAAAACGTCAATCCGGCCGCGAAAAACGATTCCATGGACGAATACGAGTGCGAGCCCTACTGCTACGCGCAGAACATCCTCTCCAACGAACACCCGAATTTCGGACTGGGCAGAAACTCCTGGCTATCCGGCACCTCGAGCTGGATGTATCAATCCTCCACCAAATACATCCTCGGCATCCAGCCCGAACACGAAGGATTGCGCATCAATCCCTGCATCCCGAAACAGTGGAACGGCTTCAAGGCGGAGCGCCGCTGCAGGGGTGTCGTCTACAAGATTTCAGTGCATAATCCCGATGGTCGCTCGAAGGGCGTGCGCAAGATGCTCGTGGACGGCAAGGAAGCCCGGGGCAACCTGGTTCCCTGGTTCGCCTCGGGCGAACACACGATCGATGTAACCTTGTAAACGCCTGAATCATTTCCTTTTCGGAACGTACATGAGTATATTTAACTAAGAGCAGGCCCGCCTATCCCGAGCTGGCCCGTTGGGGCTGCCCGGGATAGGCGGTACCGTTTTCAATAATCCAAGGAGTAGTGATGAAAAAGATTATCGCGGCGTTCTGCCTCCTTCTCGCGGCGGGAACCGCTCAGGTTTTTTCTTACGGAGTGGGAATTCAGGGCGGCTACGGATTCGGCCGGGGCGGCGCGGGAGCGGTCACCTTCAAGCTGGACGAGCTTCCCTACGTATTCGCCGTAAGCATTTCAGGCGGAGAAGAAGTTTTTATTTCGGGAACAGCTGACTATTGGTTTAAGACGGATACCCTGTACGGACCGGCGAGATACTTCGTCGGAGCAGGCGCGGGACTGGCTATAGGAACCGGCGACGATTTCTTTCTCGGCGCGGCCTTCCGCGTGCCGGTAGGAATCAACGCCTTTCTCGTGGACAATTTCGTAGAACCCTATATCCAGATTGTTCCGGAACTCGGGCTTTCCGTTCTCCCACATGTGAACATGACCTGGGACGTCGGAGCGAACATCGGCGTGCGCTTCTGGTTCTAAAGAACCGGATCGACCCTCTGCGGCTGAAAATTTCAGGTCCCGGAGGGTCTCCGTCATTTCTGTTCTTTTACGATGTATCCGGGCCGGCGCTTGGTTTCGAGATACACCTTCGCCAGATACTGGCCCAATATGCCGATGCAGAAAAGCTGCACGCCGCCGATAAAAAGAACGACGCTCATGAGAGACGGATATCCGGCGACGGGATCGCCCCAGATCAGGGTTTTTATGACAACGATGATCGTCATGACGACCGAGACGAAACAGAACAGCAAGCCGAACACCGACGCTAAAATAAGAGGCGCCGTAGAAAAAGCGGTTATGCCTTCCAGCGAGTACACAAACAATCCCCAGAACGACCATTTCGTCTTTCCTGCGACACGCTTGATGTCTTTGAATTCCAGCCACTTCGTGCGGAACCCCACCCATGAGAAGATTCCCTTTGAAAACCGGTTGTACTCTCCCATCGAGAGGATCGCGTCGCACACCTGCCTCGTCATCAGGCGGAAATCGCGCGCGCCGTCCCGGATGCCGGCGTCTGAGATGCGGGCCATCAGCCGGTAAAAAAGACGCGCGCAAACCGAACGGATAAACGGCTCGCCGGTTCTGCTCGCCCGGCGCGTCGCGACGCAGTCCCATTCGCCGGATTCAAGCGCGGCCCACATCTCAGGGATGAGCGAAGGCGGGTCCTGCAAGTCGGCGTCGATAACGCCGACGCATCGCCCGAGCGCGGCTTCCAGGCCGGCGAGGAGAGCCGCTTCCTTCCCGAAATTACGGGAAAAGGAAATATACCTGACGCTTGTATCCTGCTCCGCGATGACTCTCAGGTAGGCAAGGGTGCCGTCTGCCGATCCGTCGTCCACGAAGATGAACTCGAAGTTCTGCGACGGCATGGAATCCCGCACACGGCAAAGCTCGGCGTATAAATGCGGCAGCGCCTCTTCTTCGTTATAACAGGGTATTACAAGAGAAATGTCCCGCCTCGCCGCCGGCAGGCCCGTACCCGTCGGATTCAATGTCGTCCCCGGTGATCCTGTAGCCATCGCCTTTCCATCTCCTACATAAAAAAAGGCCGTCCGGCTATTAGCCGGACAGCCTGTAGATTCAGTATACCATGAAAACGGAACGCAGCGGGTTCAAAAGGCTCAGCCTA
This sequence comes from Teretinema zuelzerae, assembly GCF_021021555.1. NCBI lineage: Bacteria > Pseudomonadati > Spirochaetota > Spirochaetia > Treponematales > Treponemataceae > Teretinema > Teretinema zuelzerae. Next base: position 1,384,486 of record NZ_JAINWA010000001.1, read on the forward strand.
CTGTTACGGTAAGCTTAACCGTCGATCCCTTCGCTCCGGCGCTCACGAGAGTACCGTCGGCGGAAGCCGATCCCGAGTTTACGGAAACGACGATCTTGCCGGCGGGGTTCCTGTTCTCCACGAAGATCTCGTACGAGCATCCGCGATAGGTTCTCGTGATGGTCGCGGTTTTCACGTGGGCGGGAAGCCTGGGCTCCACGCGCAGTCCGTTGTACTCGGCCCTGATGCCGGTTATCCACTGGCTCAGCGCGACGAAGTTCCACGCGGCGGTTCCGGTGAGCCAGCTGTTCTTGGCTTCTCCGTGTCGGCGCGCCGCCTTTCCGGCGATCATCTGCGCGTACACGTAGGGCTCGAGCCGGTGAATCTCGCTGATGTCCTCGAGATACGCCGGAGCTATCTTGCGATAATACTCCCAGGCGCGCTCGGGGCGTCCGGACTTCACTTCGCCGATGATGACCCACGGATTGTTATGGCAGAAAATGCCGGCGTTCTCTTTGTATCCCGGCGGATACGAGGAAACTTCGCCGAGCTCGATATGGTAATCCTTGTACGGAGGATCGAGAATGACGATTCCGTAGGGAGTATCGAGGTGGGTTTTGACCGAATCAAGCGCCTTGACCGGGTATCCCTTGTCTGCGCCGATCTGGGCCATCGCTCCGAATCCCTGGGTTTCGATGAAGATCTTTCCGTCTTCGCATTCCTTCGAACCGATCTTGTTTCCGAAGTCGTCGTAGGCGCGCACATACCAATCCCCGTCCCAGCCGGTCTTGCAGATCTGCGCTGCCATCTTGGCGGCTTCCGCCTCGGCAAATTTCGCTTCCGACTCGTCTCCCAGAAGGCGGCACATCGCCGCGTATTCGGGAGCGACATAGACGAACATCTGGGCGATCATCACGGACTCGGCGTTCTTTCCGTCCTTGTTGGTGGAAGTCTGGAAGGAATCGTTGGGATCCTTGCTGAAGCAGTTGAGGTTCAGGCAGTCGTTCCAGTCGGCGCGTCCGATGAGCGGCAGTCCGTGCGGACCCAGGTGGTCGACCGTATAGCGGAAGGACCGCTTGAGGTGCTCGAAGAGGGTCGCTTTGTTGGTCGGGCTGTTGTCGAAGGGAACCATCTCCTTGAGGAAGCCGGAATCTCCGGTTTCGCGGATATAGCCGCCCACGCCGAGGATGAGCCACAGCGGGTCGTCGTTGAAGTTGCTTCCGATGTCCGCGTTTCCGCGCTTGGTCAACGGCTGGAACTGGTGGTAGGCCGAACCGTCCTCGAACTGGGTCGAGGCGACGTCGAAGAGGCGTTCGCGCGCGCGTTCGGGAATCTGGTGCACGACTCCGAGCATGTCCTGGCTGGTGTCGCGGAACCCGATTCCGCGGCCGATTCCGCTCTCGAAGTACGAGGCCGAGCGCGCGAAGTTGTAGGTGACGATGCACTGGTACTGGTTCCACACAGCCATGCGGTCGAGCTTCTCGTCCCCGGTTTTGAGGGTAAAGTTGGAGAGCAGACCGTTCCAGAACGCCTTCAGCTCGTCGAAGGCGGCGTTCACCTGGGCGGGCGTGGAGAAGCGGTTCTGGAGGGCGAGAGCCTTTTCCTTATTGATCACGCGCATGCTCGCGTTCGTCTGGAGCAGGTCTTTGGACGCGGGAGCGCAGCCGTTTTCGCCCGCCCACTTTTTGTCCTCTTCCATTTCGACATAGCCGAGCACGAAAATGAAGGTCTTGGATTCTCCGGCGGCGAGGCTGACATTCAGCCGGTGGCTCGCGATGGGGGACCATCCGTCCGCGACGGAGTTTCCGCTCTTTCCGGCCATGACTGATTCGGGAGCGTCGTAGCCGTTATGAAGACCGAGGAAGGTTTCGCGGTCGGTATCGAAGCCGTCGGGCTTTGCGTTTACCGAGTAGAAGGAGAAGTGGGTGCGGCGCTCGCGGTACTCGGTCTTGTGATAGATCGCTCCGCCTTCGATCTCCACTTCGCCGGTGGAGAAGTTCCGCTGGAAGTTGGTCGTGTCGTCGAGGGCGTTATAGAGACACCACTCCACGTAGGAAACCAGGGAAATATCTTTTTTCGCGGTTCCGGAGTTGGTCAGGGTGATCATCTGCACTTCGGCGTTTTCGCCGTTAGGTACGAAGTACAGGACATCGGCCTTTACATTGTTTTTTGAAGAAGAAATCCTGGAATATCCGAAGCCATGGCGGCATTCGTAGGAATCGAGCTCGACGCGCATGGGCTTCCAGCCGGGGTTCCATACCGAATCGCCGTCCTTGATGAAGAAATAGCGGCCGTTGTTGTCGAGAGGCACATCGTTATAGCGGTAGCGCGTCAGCCGGCGAAGGCGGGCGTCGGTATAAAACGCGTAGCCGCCGGAGGTATTCGAGATCAGGGAAAAGAACTTCGTGTTTCCCAGATAATTGATCCACGGATAGGGAGTCCGCGGCGTCTCAATGACGTATTCCCGTTGGGCATCATCAAAATGACCATATTTCATAGTGTCTCCTCAGGTTGATTGAAAGCATCAACCAACTAAAGAATACCATAATGGCAACCGGTTGTCAAACAAAAGAAAACGCCTGGAACATCGTTTTTTGGCGATAAAACCCTGAAATTCATTCAAATTTCAGGGTTTATGACAGTATTTACAAATATGAGGCTTAATACGGGCTTGAGTTTTTAGCTTCAATGTCCCGGAAATAACGGACGGTCCCGACTCTCAGCTCGTCCGTGGCGTCTTCGTCGCACACGATGATGGCGCGGGGATGATTCTGCAGAACGCTGATCGTCCACATGTGATTGATTCCCTCTTCAATCGCGTGATGCAGAGCCCTGGCCTTGGTATAGCCGGAGGCAAGGATGAGAACCTCCTCCGCGTCCAGGATCGTTCCGACTCCCACCGTCAGAGCCTTCGTGGGAACCTGCTCGGGGTCGCCGCCGAAGAAACGGGAATTCATGATGATGGTATCCTGGGTCAGCGTCTTCTGCCGCGTTCGGGAACTGAGGGAGGAGCCGGGCTCGTTGAAGGCGATATGTCCGTCCGCCCCTACTCCGCCGATAAACAGATGAATCTTTCCGTACTTCGCGATCTTTTCTTCGAAGCGCCGGCATTCCGCTTCCGGATCGGTCGTCGTGCCGTCCAGAATATTCGTATTGGCCGGGTTGATATCGATGTGGGAGAAGAAATTGTCCTGCATGAACCGGTGATAGCTCTGCGGATGATTGCTGTCGAGTCCGAGATACTCGTCCATATTGAAGGTCACCACGTTCTGGAACGATACCTTCCCGGCCTTATTAAGCCGGATAAGCTCTTTATAGACGCCGAGCGGCGTGGAACCCGTGGGCAAACCGAGAACGAAGGGCTTATCGGCTGTAGGCGCGAAGGCTGAAATGCGCCAGGCGATATGCCGGGCCGTCCATTCAGCGCAGGTTGCATAATCTTCTTTGATAATGACTCTCATCTGCTATCTCCTAAAAACTATTTTTTTTCAGCGATCCGTCGATTACCGAAGCCAACACGTTGCAATGCCGGTCGAATACCGTCAAATCCGCCTTATATCCCGGAATTATCGCGCCCATTCCCTGATAGCGCATCACCTGGGCGGGATTCATCGAAGCAAGCTTGACCGCCTGATCGACCGGCAGGCCGTACTCCATGAGGTTCTTCACGCCCCCGATCATAGTAAGCGCCGATCCGGCGATCACGTCGTCCTTCTTTCGATGAAAGCATCCACCATGATACACCACTTCTTCGCCGTTGGCGAATAAATCTCCGGCGCGCTGTTCCGTCGGCTTCAGGGAATCGGTCACCAGAACGATTTTGTCGATCGGCTTGTCGCGCACAACGAGCCTGATCAAGTCCGGATGCACATGCACGCCGTCCGCTATCAATTCGCACGCCATTTCCGGATGAATCAATATAGCGCCCACGGCTCCCGGATTGCGATGATGCATCGAGCTCATCGCGTTAAAGAGATGCGTCGAATGCAGGATGCCGGCCTGCATCCCCTCCAGCATATTCTCGTACGACGCGTTCGTATGGCCCGCCTGAAGGACAATGCCCTTCTTGATCGAATACAGCGCAAGCTCCCGCATGCCCTTGAGTTCGGGAGCCACCGTCATGTTGACGATATGCCCCTCGGAGGCTTCCCAAAGCCTGTCCATAAACTCCATGTTGACGGCGCTGAGCGTCTCCGGGCGCTGGACGCCCAGGCGCTCGGGAGAAATGAACGGCCCTTCCAGATGAAGCCCCATTATCCGCGCTCCGTTTTCTTTTCCCATGGCGGCGACAACCGCTTTTATAGAAGCGATCATATTATCTGGTTCTGACGGGTACAGAGTGGGATTAAATGCGGTTACTCCGTACTGAGCGAGCTCGCGGGACATTTCGATTATTGAATCCGGATCGTTGTCCTCCGTCCCCTTTCCCGCGAAGCCGTGGACATGAGTATCTATAAAGCCGGGGCTGATATAGGAGCCGTCTACGTCGATTATTTCTACGGAGGAATCGAAGCGTTTCTGAAGGAATCGTTTCTCGCTGAACACGTCTTCTATGAAGCCGTCCTTCACCAGGACAGCGCATCGCTCCATCACCGATAAACCGGTCAACAGCGTTCCGTTATGAAAACAAACGCTTGATTTCATGTTCACCCTCCTGTTCTTCTCGCAATTCTTCTTCCGCTTCTTCGTCCTGTATATACATCGTAAGCCACGCTTTGCCGCTCTTGCAACAGGGCGTTTGTACAAGGCTTGTACATATTAGAACATACTGAAGCTCGAAGGGTCAAGCCGACAACGCCTTTCCTGGAAATAAAAAAGGCCGCCCCGCGATTGCATGCGGGACAGCCTCATTCTGCCGAAGCCCGAACGTACTGCCAGAATCAGCCTTTCACCGCGCCGGCCGCGACGCCCTTGGTTATCTGCTTCCTGAAAAGGACGTAGAAGATAAGCATGGGGATCAACCCGATGACGAGAGCGGCGAACTGCTTGCCGTAATCCGAGGCAAGGGCGCCGGAGAAGCGGGCGATGCCGACCGGTATCGACTTGATCTTGTCGCTCGAGGCAAGAATATTGATCAGCATGAACTCGTTCCAGGTTCCGGTAACGGTCATGATCGCCACGGTTACGGCGACGGGGGCGGCCATCGGAACGATGATCGACGAGAAAATCCTTATGTATTTCGCGCCGTCTATTCGCGCCGATTCGACAAGGGCGTCCGGAATGCTGCGGATGTACTCGGTCGCGAGATACACGCCCATCGGCAGGCCGATTCCGATGTACGGAATCAAGACGCCCAGCCGGGTGTTGTACAGGCCCGCCGCGTTCACCATGAGGAAGAGGGGAACCATTACCGACTGGAGGGTCAACAGGATGCCGATGACGAAGCTTCCGAGCAGGAAGGGGGTCGCCTTCGAAGGAATCTTGGAAAACGCGAAGCCCGCCATAAAGCCGAAGGCGATGACCGCGGACACCGTTATGCCGGTGTAGAAAACGCTGTTAACAATCAGGGTTCCGAACTTTCCGCGCTTCCAGGACTGGACGTAATTCTGGAAAAACCATTTTTTCGGAAAATCAAGTTTGCTGTTCAACAGATAATCCTGGGTGGTTTTGAACGACTGAATCACCAGCCAGAATATGGGATAAATCGCAAGTACGGCGAATATCGCCATAATGAAATATATTACCGATTTAGAGACTACAGATCCGATATCCGTTCCTCGTACGTCTGACATGGCTTACTCCTTTCCCCCAAAGCGTTTTTCAACGACCTTGGTTATCGCGATGAGAATAAAACTGATGGCCACCATTATCGTGGAGATCGCGTTGGCCAACGGATAGTTCGGAGCGCCCTTGAACGCCTTGTCGTACATGTATATCGAAAGAACATTCGTTCTGCGGGCCGGTCCTCCCTGGGTCATTACATAAATAAGGTCGAAGGATTTCAGCGATCCGGAGATCGCGAGAATCGCGCTGGTCACGAGCACGCCGGAAAGGGCCGGAAGGATGATGTACAGCAGGGACTGGAATTCATTGGCGCCGTCGATCTTGGTCGCTTCAATGATCGAGGTATCGATCTTTTGAAGGTTCGCGAGGAAGATGATCACATACATTCCGGTGTACATCCACAGGATGACGATCAAAATAGGAAGCATGGGGTTGCTGCTCAGCGTATATTCCGCCGCGGGATTGAAGAAGCGGACGATTTCCATATACACGCTGTTATTGTTCAGGAAGAAGCTCTGGAAGAGAATACCGATAACGACCGTGGATATAACGTTGGGAAGGTAGACCATGGACTGGAAGAAATCGCAGCCGCGAACAAGTCCGCGGGACAGGATGTACGCAAGAGCGAATCCGAGGGGAATCTGCCCGAACACGGAAACGCCGACGATATACATGTTGTTTTTCAGGGCGAGATAGAAATACTCGTCCTTGAACGTTTTCAGATAGCTCACCATACCGGCGAAACCGATTTCCGGATTTCCGAAAATTTTCCCGCCGTTGTAATTCGTCAAGCTCAATACCACGGAAAAAACAGTGGGAAAGGCCATCACCGAAAAATAAAACAAAACCGCGGGGAGCACCAACAGCGTATACGACAGTCGCTGTTCGGCTTTGGAAGAAAGGTCTTTCACGGCGTCCTCCTAAAAACTCGTTACCGTACATAAAACGGGGTAAAACCCCTCGATGCTATGCAAACCGGACTACGCCGGAATGTCGCTAAAAAATCTCCGGCGCAGACGATTTTCAGATTCTGAAACGCCGCGCGGGGGGAGCCGGGCTACTCAGCGGGCCGGGACGCGATCTCGAACACCGCGTCCCAATCGATACCGCGGGACGAAGAGGCCGAAGAACCGCCGGGAACGCTGAACAGCAGTAAAAAGAACATCAGCGCGGCGCCTTCGGCGAGCGAATGAAGCTCGCCGTCTCCGAATTTTAATCCGGCTCCGACGGTTTCCAAAAGAGAGGCGAATTGAGGAACCCGCTCTTCTATGATCCGCAGCACCTTCTCTTTTTGCCGGGCTAATTCCCCGTGAGCGAAAACCGCCTGGGGGTTGAATACAGACACGACCGGAACGAGGCTGGAGAACAGATCTTGAGCCCAGACAGAAAAGGCCTGCTCGTCTTTTTCGATGTTTTTCATCAGTTCGTCCGATATTCCGGACTGTCCGGCCTTCCCCGGCCTCCACGACACGCTTACGAACTCGCCGGCGGCGTAGCCGGCGCCCGAATACACGCTGCCGGAAAGGGCAAGGCCCAAGCCCACGCTCATTCCCGGCCGGGAGCTGGTAAGGGCGTCCCGGTCGTGGTATTCGGCAGTCAAGCACATGAAATCGCTGAGGCTCTCTTCCCGGTTCCGCGCGAGTTCGAGCCATGCCAGACAATTTGCGTCGTTTTCCACCAGTACGGGGATTTTCCGCTTTTTTGAAAAGCGGGAAACAAAGGGAGCGTTAGCAATGCCGAAAGGGTCGGAACGGATGATGCGCGATCCTTCGCTGTCGATTATTCCCGGCATGCCGACGCAAATGCCCAACAGCGGAATTCCCAGGACTCCAGCGCGGGAAAACAGCTGTTCGCACACAGTGTCGATCGCGTCCTCGAAGGCCCCGTCGGGAAAAGGTCCGTCGAACGACTCAAGCACATCGCCGGTTATCGAGACAAGCACGGCGCGATAACAGTCAGGCTGCATCTCTATTCCGCCGGAACAGCCGAAGCGGGGATTCAATCCGAGATAAATCGGCTTGCGGCCGCCCTGAGGCAGGGCGTCTCCGATCTTTTCTTCCAGAACAACGCCGTTATCGATTAACGAATTGATGATATTCGACACGGTTGACCGGTACAGATCAAGTTCCCGGGAAATATCGACGCGGCTTATCCCCGGTTTTTTCCAGAGCATTTTTGCGATCAACGAGATGTTGGCGTTTTTTTGATAGTTATTGTTGATCTGCATATTCCAACGTCCTTATTTAAACGGTTGCGCGGGTGTTAGTTTGTACATTGTACAAACCGATTTTATTCCCTTATGCGGGAGATGTCAAGAAAAAATGCGGCAACGCATACCGTAGTTTTACATCGCCGATATATGACGCTCGACAGTACGATTTGATTCCCGCAATCGGCATGGCACGCTATCTTCCGCTAGATGCGTGGTGCGTGGTGCGTGGTGCTCAGCCGGTTGGTTTCCTTCTTCAACCAACACCATTATACAAGAAAACGATGAAAACACAAGCATTTTCTGAACAATTTATCCCTGCTTCCTGCCCTTCCGATCGACGCCGAGGCGGTCCATCATGCTTTGAAGGGTAGTCGGCTTGATCTCCAGAAAACGAGCGGCGCCCTGCGGTCCGTATACGCGCCCCTCGCAAAAGGCTAGAACCGCTTCCACATATCTGCGTTGAACTTCTTTGAGCGGAAGGATGGCCGGTTGCGCGCGGTCGGCGGAATCGGCTTCCGATCCGGACGAGGACGCCGGAACAGCACGAGGACTTCCGAGCGCGGCTGCGAGAGGGAAAAACTCCCGATTCAGGCCGGGCTCACGGGAAAGGCTGGAAGCCTGATCGCTTCCGGTCTGCTCCCGCGTTCGTCCCGGCTGCCATTCGCTGTTCTGCAGATGAACGGCTTCAATGCGGCCGCCCCGGGCGAGAATAACCGCGCGCTCCACGGCGTTTTTCAGTTCGCGGACATTGCCGGTCCACTCCCGCCGAAGCATTCCGTCGAGGGCTTCAGGCGAAAAATACGCTTCCGACCATCCCGAGCGCAACCTGAGCCTTGAAAGAAAAAGCTCCGCGAGCTGGAGCACATCCTGGCCCCGCTCGCGCAGAGAAGGAATCCTGACCGGAAACACAGACACGCGGTAAAAAAGATCTTCGCGGAATCTGCCCTCCGCGACGGCTTTGTTCAAATCGACATGGGTAGCCGCGATTATCCTGACATCAGTATAGACCGGCCGCTCGCCGCCGACGCGCTCGAAACAGCCTTCCTGCAGGGCCCGTAGAAGTTTCGGCTGGATTTCCGCAGGGAGCTCACCGATTTCGTCAAGAAAAAGGGTCCCGCCGGCCGCCAGTTCGAACCGGCCCTTCCTCAATCCCTGGGCGCCGGTGAAAGAGCCTTTCTCATGGCCGAAGAGCTCGCTTTCCGCCAGAGAAGCAGGCAGGGCGGAGCAGTTCAAGGCGACGAAGGGCCCGTCAGAGCGCGGAGACAGCCGGTGAAGGACGCGTGCGGCCTCCTCTTTTCCGACTCCGGTTTCGCCCAACAGCAGAACGGGAGTGTCCGCGGCGGCGACAAGCTTGATCAAGCCGATGACCTCGAGCCATGCGGGGGAGGTTCCGGCAAAGTCGCGGAAGGCGTCCGAATCCTGGCCGAGCAGGCGGTTCCGCTCCTCCGCGAGCGTTTCATTCTGCGTCCGGAGAGCGCGCGCGGCCTCCCCCTGGGCGAGGGCTACCGCGATCAGCCGAGAAACCACGCCGATGAACGACACGACGGACGGCTCGAAGACGCCGCATCTGCGGTTATCCAGCGTCAGAAGTCCGATGGTGCGCCCGTGGAGAATCAGCGGGGAGACGAGGCAGGAGTGTCCCTCGGGGAGATCAAGGACCTCGTCGTAGGTATCAACATGGTCTTCCCCTTCTGAAAACAGCTTCGGGCGGTCCGCACGAAGCAGAGCTTCCAGATCGGGGCGGCCCGAAAGAGAGAGGGAGAATTTCGCGAGGCGCGGGCTCGAGAGGGGACCGGCGGCGGTATGCACCCTGAGGGTGTCTTTCCCGTCCCAGCCGAGCACCACGGCAAGCTCGTAATCTACCAGCTCTTTCAAAGCGTCCAGAACGATATCCATCGTGGTGGCAGAAGAAAGCGCGTCGCCAGGAATGAACGAATTATCGGTGTGTAACGGCATATCGGTACAAGTATCACCCATATTTCGTTGTTTCGCAACATACGATTCCAAAATGCGTGCAAACTCGAGCGGCAGTATTTCAGAATAGTATCTAATTCTTTACAAGACAATGACTTGGCAAGTCGCTGCACGCACGACAAACAGTTGGCACGGCAATTGCCATAACTAAGCAGAGAGCACGTTCAATTTCAACGTCTTATACTAAAGGAGAATACGGAAGTCTCAGGCCGGATTCACCGTATTTTCCGTGAAAATTCATTACTAAGGAGTTTATTATGGAAGAAACAGTACAGCACAGCATACCGAGAATCGGAGAAAAGGCCCCCTCGTTCAAAGCGGTAACCACCCAGGGCGAGATAGATTTCCCTAAGCAATACGAAGGTTCATGGGTAATCCTGTTCAGCCATCCGGCCGACTTTACGCCCGTATGCACCTCCGAGTTCATGACCTTCGCGTCGATGGAAAACCAATTCGCCGAGCTCAACTGCAAGCTCGTCGGACTTTCTGTCGACGGCCTCTACAGCCATATCGCGTGGCTGAGAACCATCAAGGAGAAGATTTCCTACAAGGGAATGAAAGACGTCGAGGTGAAGTTCCCCCTCATCGAGGACATCACCATGGAAGTGGCGAAGAAGTACGGCATGATCCAGCCGGGTGAAAGCAACACCAAGGCCGTGCGCGCGGTGTTCATCATCGATCCCAAGGGCGTCATCCGGGCGATGATTTACTACCCGCTGAGCATGGGACGCAACTTCGACGAGCTCTACCGCGCCGTCCAGGCGTTGAAGGCAGCCGACGAGTTCTCCATCGCCACCCCGGCCGACTGGCGCCCCGGCGACGACGTTATCGTTCCGACCGCCGGTTCCTGCGGAGTCGCGAAGGATCGCATGGAAGGCAAGGTGGAAGGCGTTACCTGCCACGACTGGTTCTTCTGCACCAAGAAACTGGACAAGGACACGGTGCTCAAGGCGATTTTCAAGAAATAGCGCCGTCCGATCGGCGAGCGACGCGATCGCTCGCATCGGCTGTACACAACAGAAGAGAAAATAGGGCTGAACCGGGATTATGATCCGGTTCAGCCCTCGCACTTTTTAAACCCCTTGCGAAGCAGGCGAAAACAGGCGAGAATACTCGGTACATATCCGATGCGCAAGCGTCAACTTAGAGGTACATACATGAGTAGTGAACTGTCTTACGTCCTGTTCACCCCCTACACAATCGCCCGGTCCCGAACCGGAGGCGTCCTTTCCCGGCTGCTGGTGCGCCTGGATCTAGAACTGGTGGGAGCCCAGATGATTGCGCCCACCGAAGAACTCGCCGCCGGTTTCGCGAAAAGCGAATTCGAACATTCGCCTTCCGGCGGCTTGATCGGCCAATTGAAAAAGGACTACATCCTTAAAACATTCACCCCGAGCAACGGGCGCCGCCACCGCGTGCTCCTCCTCCTGTTCAGGGGCAAGGACGCCGTGGAAAAACTGAAAACGGTGGCAGGACCGATCTTCCCTGAAAGAAGAAGCCTCGAGTCCGCCAAGGGAGAAACCATCCGCGACACCTACGGCGACGTCGTCTACGACGAAAAAACGCCGGACCGGATCGAATACTTCGAGCCGGTCGTATTCACCGCGGAAACAGAGGACCACTGCAAGACTACGCTGAAGCTCTTCCAGTCCTTCCTCGCGCGCGAACAGAATCTGGTGGAAAACGTTTCCTACGACCACCCCGAGCGGATCGAACGGACGCTGGTCATCATCAAGCCGGACAACTGGGTTGTTCCCAGCTCCCGCCCGGGAACCATCATCGACATGTTCAGCCGAACGGGATTGCGCATTATCGGAACGAAGATTCTTCAGATGTCCGTCGCGGAAGCGCTCGAATTCTACGGACCGGTGGAAGAAGCCCTGCGGGAAAAACTGGGCCCCCGCATGGGACAAAGCGCGGTCGAGCAGCTTGAAAGCAAGTTCTCTCTCAAGCTGAAAGAAGAAGAAAGCAAGCGCATCGCGGAAACATTCGGAACGGCCTTCGCGCGCGAACAGTTCTATCAGATTGTCGGCTTCATGACCGGCGTTCGCCCGGACCTTTGCCCGGAAGGCGATACGGACTGCCCCGGAAAAAGCATGTGCATGGTTCTTGTCTATGAAGGAGAGAACGCAGTCGCCCGAATCCGCGAAGTCCTGGGCCCGACCGATCCGCTTAAAGCGCCTGCGGGCACCGTCCGCAGGGAGTTCGGCTCGAACGTCATGGTGAACACCGCGCACGCCTCGGATTCTCCGGAGAACGCCCTGCGCGAAATGGGAATCGTCAAGATTTCGAAAAACAACTGCGCGGAGATTATCGAGCGCTCATTGTAACAAGACGACTCGGGAGCGCACCGGGAGCGGTTTTGTCCGCGAGAGCTGCCGGCCAACCGGTTTCGTCCGCAAGAGCGCCCGGGCCGCTGCAGTATAGCGCCTGAAAACAGAAAAGGGCCGGGGTTAATGCCCCGGCCCTTTATTTTTGCCCGCAAGAGCTTTCTTCAGTCGCGATCCGGACGGCCGCAGCTCGTATTCGAACAAGCAGCCGATCCGGAAACCGTCAGATTATTACTTGGAAGCTTTCCATTCTTCGAACGCTTTCTGCACAGCGGCCGCAACCTGTTCGGGAGTCTTGGTTCCCAAACCGATTTCCTGCAGGCCGGAGTTAAGAGGATCGTAGACCGGTCCTTCGAACACGCCGTCGATAACAACGGTGGAAGAGGAGTACTGCTTTCCGAAGTTGCCCATCATCTGCTGCATCGGCTCGAGCTTGAGAGCGCTGATGTCGATGTCGGAGCGGCTGGGAGTAGCGGCGGCGCCGGTTTCTACGCGCCAGGTCTGGATTTCCTTTCCTTCAAGCCACTTGATAAGGCGCCATGCGGCCTGTTCCTTGGCGGAACCCGCGGGAATCGCGGCGCTCATGCCCCAACCGGTTCCAACGATGACGGAGGTCGAGTTGTTGACCTTGGCTCCCGGAATCTCGGGGAATACGGTGAGCATGACTTCCGCTTTCTGGACGGCGGGAGCGATCAGAGCTTCGCCGGTGGACTTGTCGGTGATGAACGCTCCGACGCGCCAGTCGCCGTCGATATAGTAGGCGCCCTTCTTGGTAGCGAACTGTCCGATTACGTCGCCGTAGGTCGTGGAAAGAGTGTTCTGAGAAAGAACGCCGTCGTCGTAGAGAGTCTTCACGAACTTAAGCGCGTTGACGAACGCGGGATCGGTGAACTTGGCCTTTCCGTCGAGGATGGCTTTGTTCCAGCCTTCTCCGCCGAAACGTCCGGCGATGTCGGAGAAGAGGCAGGACTGCATAACCCACTGCTCGGCGTTCGCCATGAGGATGGTTTCATATCCCTTGGCTTTCAGCACGGGAACCTGGGCCTTGAGTTCGGCATAGGTTTTCGCGGGCTTGAGGCCGCAAGCGGCGAGCACGGCGGTGTTTACATACAGAACGTGGGTCTGGGTAAGTCCGTTGGGGAGCTCTCCGAGGTATCCGCCGCCCTGGGGAACCAGCGAAAGGGGATTATACTTGGCGACGAGGCCGTCCTTCTCGAGGAGAGGGCGGAGATCTTTCAAAAGCTTCTTTGTGTGAAGTGTGGTCGAGCGTCCGGACGGCCATGCGTAGATGACGTCGGGAAGCTGTCCGGCAGCCGCGTAGGCTTCCACTTTTTGGTGGAACGGCTCGTTGAAGAGGTCTTCGCGCTCGAGAACGATGTCCGGGTTGGCCTTTTCGAACCCTTCCCACAGAACAGTGATTTCATCTGCGCTGTTGGCCGAGGTCATGTCCAGGTAGTTCAGGACCTTGAGGGTCACCTTACCGTCTTTAGAGGCGGCCGCTTCCGAGCTGCCTCCGGCGAATACCATCGCCGCCGAGAGAGCTACGCACACGCCTGCGGCGAGCGCTTTTTTAGAAAATTTCATACATTCTCCTCCTTCCAGAGACTTGCATTATATAGCTGCGTTCCCGGACGAGCCGGAAACAAACAGTTTCACGCATCAGGCCGGGCTTGAGTCAGCCCCGGCGCTTGTTTGTTGGTTTCTTACTTCAACCAACATTATTATACCCTTGATTGCGATTAACGCAAGAAAAATCGGTTTCTTTTTTCTTCATTTCCAGCCTCGCAGATCTGTCTGCCTCATCTGCAAGATACCGAAATCAGAGGAACCCAAATAAATCGTTAAAAAATTATGCTCAATGTTTGTAACACCATTGTACAAACATAGTTTTGCACTGTATTCTTCAGTTGTCAAGGTTATTTCATTGCATTCGCAGGATTGATGCATAGACTGTACACACAAGGAGATCGAAATATGCAAGATATGTGTATTATCCCCCGCCCGTCGGAAACGACGCTCAAAGAAGGCTTTTTCCAGGGAAGGTCGCTACCGCCGGTGACCGGCGACGTGCGATTTTCCAACGAGACGGCGATTTTCCGCGCGCAAATGAATGATGCGTTTGAACGGGCGGACAACATGCGCATGCGCAGCGAATCCGCGGCGCAATCCATCGTTTGCGCGCACGGGACCGGCTTTGCCGATGAAGGATACGGCCTCATAATTACCGAGCGAGAGGCTCGAATCGAAGCGTCAGGCCCGAAAGGCTGCTACCGCGGACTGCAGACTCTGCGCCAGCTCCTCGCCGCGAGCCTCGCCGATTCGGAAGGCCGCGAGTTCCGCATCCCCTGCGCCGAAATTCGGGACGAGCCCCGGTTTCCCTGGCGCGGCTTCATGCTGGACTGTTCGCGCACTTTTTTTTCCGCCGCCTTCGTCAAAAAGCAGATAGACCTCATTTCGATGTACGGCATGAATACCTTCCACTGGCACTTGACCGACGACCAGGGCTGGAGGCTGCCCGTGAAGGGATGGCCGAAGCTCACAGAAATCGGCGCATGGCGGACTGATTATCACGTGTCAGCCGAACCCGACCACATTGTCGGAGGCTTCTATACAGAAGAAGAAATCCGCGAGGTGGTCGCGTACGCGGCGGCGCGACACATAGAAGTAATACCCGAAATCGACCTGCCGGGCCACGCCAGCGCAATACTGGCGGCTCACCCCGAACTCGGCTGCACCGGCGGCCCCTATGCGGTGGAAGACCGGTATGGAATTTTCCCGGATGTATTATGCGCCGGGACAGATAAAATTTTCGATTTCGCTGCGGCCGTATTCGACGCGTTGGGCGATCTGTTTCCCTCCCGCTTCGTCCACATCGGCGGAGACGAGGTCCGCTTCGAGCGGTGGAAAGAATGCCCCAGGTGCTCTCTGCGGATGAAGGAATTCGGACTGGGCAAGCCGGAAGAACTCCAGGCCTGGATCACGATGAGGCTGGCGAACATGCTCCATGAGCGGGGAAAAACGGCGATCGGATGGGACGAGGTGCTCCATGAAACGGAGAAGCTCGGCTTGCCCGAAAATCTGATCGTTATGTCGTGGACCGGCACCGAAGGCGGTTTCGAAGCGGCCCGCAGAGGACACAGAGTCGTGATGACTCCGATGACTGACGGCTGCTATCTCAACTTCAAGCCGCTGGATTCGCAGGAAGAACCAGGAAGGCTCGATATTACGACGGTGAAGCAATCCTACGCCTTCGACCCTGCTCCGCCGGTGATGACAGCGGAGCAGGCGGCCCTTGTAGAGGGAGGCCAATGCAATTTCTGGTCAGAGGGCATCGATTCGGGAAGAATCGCGGAATATCTCGTATATCCCAGGCTGTGCGCCGTCGCCGAATCGCTGTGGACGCGGCCTGAACGCAAAAACTTCGAATCGTTCAAGGGCCGACTGCGCGCCCACCGTAAAATGCTGGACCTGCTGAACGTTTGCCACTACAGGGGACCGCTGGAGTAGCGCCGGCCCCTGCCCGGCCAAAGAATCAGCGGGAAGGGCGAACCCGGGAAATTTCCGAGAATATGGAGCCGCGGATGCGGCGCACCAGCAAGGCTTTTCCCAGGGAAACTTTTTCCTCGATTCCGTCGGGCTCGCGAATAAGCGTGAGAATGACGTCGCCGGTGCGCTTTTCCATGGACTCGGGGCGGCCGAGAATCGCCGAGCCCTCGGAACCGGAATCGGTTTCAATCTCCAGAAGGGAGCCGACGGCAAGCGCGTATTCCGCGATCTTTATCTTTCCGAGAAAATCCATTCCGCGGGCTTCCACTTTTTCCACGCGCACCGAATCCGGCACCAGCTGGGAAGGCGAGAGGATAATTCTCCGCTCTATGCGGGAGCGCAGAGCGTCCCGGCTGTCTTCGTCCATATCCATGTCTTCGAGCGCAAGCTTCAAATCTTCAGCATAGTCGGGCGGCAGCTCCGCCGCCTGTGCTGCCGGGGCCGAAGCTGAGCGAGAGAGGACCTGCTTCGACGCCGCGGAGGGGAACGGAAGGGAGTCGCGATGAGACTCCGGAGTCGAGAGTCCCGGGGCATCCAGGCCGGACGCCTCGAACGCCTCTGAAATTTCAGAGGCGTCGTTCACATCCAGAAGATACACTCCGGGCGCGAGAGTTTTCCTGATAAGGGCGGACAGGGCGGGCGTGTTCTCGAATAACGCGCGGCGGCTCTCGTCGACGCGGAGCACGTAGCCGTGATAGAGAGACACCGACGCATAGGCGCGAAACCAGTCCGCAATGCTGAAGGCGATGTTCTGGGGAAGGGGCTGCAGAGACTTCGCGGAAAAAAGGGCGGCGAGGCTCTCCGCGTTCTGCCCCTGCTCGAAGGCGGCCGCGCAAGAGCGCCGGGTAAGCTCGAAGTGGGCAAGCGTCTGTACGTCGCGCACCTCCAGAGCGGCGGCAGCGGGAAGCAGATCCCGCAGATGGATGCCGGGCATCACGGTTACTTCGAAGGTCGGAGAAATCAATATGCCGGACGAAGCGGGCTCGGCATCAGCGAGCGTCGCGAATGCGGGATTCACGCAATAGAGGCCGTCGTTTTCTGCGAGCAAACCCAGATAGAGGGCGGATTGAACGAAATCCGAGCGGGAGGCTTCGTCGGCGGACAGGGATTCCTGCTCGCGGATCATCGAAGCGAAGCGGCCCTGGCGGTGCGCAACGGCGGAAGCCGAGGCGTTTTCGGAGAGAATAAAGGCAAGCCGCGCCAGGGACGACTTCCGGTAGCCGGCCCCGGGAGTCAACAGCTGAAGGAATTCGACAAAGAACGAAGCCCGCTCGTGCATCGCGGCGCGGGAGGCCTTCCCGGCTCCGGCCGAAGCGAGCCAGGCGAGGCGGTCAAGGGGCGAAAGCTCCGCGAACTGCTCCCAGCGGGAACGCGACGGAATCAGCATCCCTTCCGACCGAACGAGAAGCCCCAGATTCTGGAACGCGAATACGATCATGTCGACCGAGCCGCGAACGGCGGCGAGCCGCGGAAACGAGGCGTCGAGGGCTTCGCGAGCCCGTTTGCGGAAGGTGCCGTCCATGCGGACGGCTTCGCCCTGATGCAGGAAAAAACTGTAGAGAGCCGCGAATGTCAGGTCGTCGAGAGGGGGGTCGGCGGGCGCGGCGAAAGAAAGAGTTTCGGGCGAAAGCAGGCAGCCGAGGCCGAGCCGGGGGCGGAGCGCATCCTCGAGCAGCGGGTTTAGGGCGTACCGCCGCAAATCGGCGTCTGCGCGGCGATAAATCAGAAGCCGCTCCTCAAGGTTCAGAATGCGCTCGTATATTTCCGGAAAAGACCTGCCGCCGGCGAACAGGGACACCATCTTCTGCTGGCTCGGATTGGGAAGCAGCTCGACAGCCGAGAGAATCATCAGATCGAAATCGTCCAACAGGGACAGAATGCGGTCGCGGTTTTCCTTCCGCCTGAGGAAGGAAGAAAGTTCTTCTATCAAACGCTGTTTATTGAACGGCGTCTTGATGACGCCCAGATACATGCGCATCAGATCGAAAAAATGCTGATCCGTCAAACGGACCAGAGCCTCCCGCCACTCGACGACCGCTTCAGGATTCATTTACGCGCCTCCGCGGATGATCAGCCCGGAGTCTTCTTCCCAGCGGATGATCGAATATTCATAGCCCTGCTCGGCGAGGAATTTCTGGCGGTTCGCCGCAAATTCCTCTTCCACGGACTGGCCGGTAACGATGGTATAAAAATGCGAATCCTTTTCCTTGGGGCGCAGAATCCGGCCCAAGCGCTGCGCCTCTTCCTGACGGCTGCCGAAGGTTCCGGAAATCTGAATCGCGACCGAGGCGTCCGGCAGATCGATCGCGAAGTTTGCGACCTTCGATACTACCAGCGTTTTAATCTCGCCCTTTTTGAACCGCCCGTAAATTACGTCGCGCTCCGCATTCGGCGTCTTGCCGGTGATGATAGGCGCGCCCAGTTCGGCGGCGAGCTTTTCAAGCTGGTCGATGTACTGGCCGATGACCAGCTTCGAATCGTCGGCGTGATGGCCCAGCAAAGCCCTGATCACCGAGAGCTTGGCGGGGTTTTCGCTTGCGATGCGGTATTTCTGCCGCTGGTTCGCGACGGCGTATTCGATTTCCTTGGACGGATCGAGCTCAACCCGAATCTCGGTGCACAGCGCGGTCGCGATCCAGCCCTGCCCCTCCAGATCCTTCCAGGGCACGTCGTACCGCTTCGGCCCGACCAGGCTGAACACGTCTCCCTCGCAGCCGTCCTCGCGCACCAGGGTCGCGGTGAGTCCGACCCGCCGAACGGTCTGCAGCTCGGCGGTTACCCGGAACACGGGAGCGGGCAGCAGATGCACCTCGTCGTAGATGATGAGCCCCCAGGGCCGCTCGCGGAACAGGCTGAAGTGCGGAAAGGGCGCGTCTTTTTCGGGCCGCCAGGTGAGTATCTGATAGGTCGCGACCGTTACCGGACGCACGGTTTTCACGTCGCCGGTATATTCGCCGATGTCCGCCGGATCGAGATCCGTCTTGTCCAAGAGCTCGCCGATCCACTGGTGGACGGCGGCGACGTTGGTAGTGAGAATGAGGGTGTTGGTTTTAAGCATGGACATGACGGTCATGCCGACGACGGTTTTACCGGCTCCGCAGGGAAGCACTATGGTTCCGAAGCCGGTGCCCGGCCCGCGGTCGCCGACCAACGCCTCGGCCGCTTTTTTCTGATAATCGCGGATCGTCAGCGGCTTCCCCGATCGGCACGCGGGAGCAAGAGCGATGTCGAGCGGCTCTCCGTCCCTCAGCGGCGCCTCGTCCTTTACCGGCCAGCCCAGCCGGAGAAGCTCCTGCTTTACCGTTCCCCGGTGCAGCACTCCGAGACGGAAGCGGAACGCCCCGTCCGGGTCGGGCAACAGATATTTCGCCATGACGGCCGAGGCGGCGAGTTCGCGGAATATAAGGGGCGAATCGGTGACGAGCCAGAGAAACTCCGGGAGGGCGGCCTCGCCTTCCCCGGTCTCCGCAGGAGCGTCGGGTATCATGCGGATTTTGCCGAACCGGCTCATCGTCTCGATGATCCATTTGTTCACCGCCGTCGGAACCGGAAAGCGCGCAAGGCTTTCCAGAATTCCGGCGATCTGGTCCGGGGTGAAGCCGGCGCTCGCCGCGTTCCAGAGCGAAAGGGGCGTAATGCGGTAGGTGTGCAGATGTTCGGGGGATTTTTCCAGTTCGGCGAAGGGGATGAGCGCGGAACGCGCCTCTTCCGAACGCGGAGCGTGAACGTCCAGGAGTATGGAGCGGTCTCCCTGTATGATGAGCGGGTTCGTTGGGTCTATCGGCATAACAGGCTATTGTATCCGCCCCGAGCCCGCGAGGGCAAGGGGATTACAGAAGTTAGTATCTTTTCTATTGATACATGATGAGATAGGGCCGAGGATCGAGGCTGAGAACTTCCTGGGGCGTCATGAGCGGCTGGTCCCAGCCGGCGCCGGCTACGGTCGGCTTGAGAAAGAGCTTGAAAGATTTCAGCGGCATGTTCGCGGCAAGGGCGTTGAACGCGTACGTATTTTTTTTCAGGGAGGGAGAACCGAAACCGTCAGCGCAGTGGATGAGCTGAACCAGGTCGAAATCGCTTCTTACCGCGGGACGGTTCGATATCATCTTCGGCTTGAACTGATGAACGACCAGCATGCGCCGTCCCGGCAAGCCGTGTTCGATCATGTAGTCTTCCATCATTTTCTGCGCCCGGTTCAATTCTTCGGCGGTAACGTACCCTATTTCCTGCATCGGCTTTTCGGTGCGCCACTCAGGATCCAGGGCGAGATGCACGTTCGGATATTTCAGCCAGGGAAGGAGCTTTTTCATCGCGTCGTCGACCGAGTACCGTCCGATCTGATGATCGAGGTAGACGTACCAGCCGCGCGCCGCCGCGAATTCGATGTACGAGCGCGTTACCGCGTCCTGAAGAATTCCGATCTTGCCTTCCGGCCACACGGTTCCGTAGATAATGTAGAACGCGGGAATAATGCCCCGGATTCCGTTCGCCTCGTCGTAGGCCTGAACGAACTCCTTCATGATCGGCTCGATTCCCTCGAGCGAATGCTGGCCCAGAAGCCCCATGGAGCGGGCTCCCGGCTTCCCGTAAATCGCGAATATATCGTTGTTCAACAGAACCGATTGCAGACGCGGCGACTCGGCTCTCAGCGACTCCGCTTCCTCGCGGGTAAGAACGTAGTCTCCCGAAAGTCCCGCCGACGACGCGATTTCAACCGCGCCGGCCTGGGTCAGCGCATGAGGAAACAGAGGACTGAAGCGGGGCGCGTTCTGAGGCCGATTCATTCCGTCCAACAACACGACTCCGCTCTCAGCCGCCAAAGCGCCGGCAACGCACAATAAAAAAAGCACCGCGATCCTGAACCGGCGGGGCTGCGTACACATGTTCATATCCGCTCCTCCCTTATATATCGGAAGGGCGTTCAGGGAACTGTAGAAGAAGGGAGGCGGATCGCTATATCTATCGCCGGTTTTACGTCCGCCGCATCGGCCTTGGCGCGTCGAAACACGATCAGGTCCCCGTATTGAACTCCGTCCAGGGGAGACTCCTGAGCAAGGGTCCAAAATATCGACGGGGAATTCGAGTCAGCCTGCGCGACATCGACGAACAGCGACCATTTTTCATCTCCTGTTTCAGAACGGGAGGCATGTGGCTTGCACACGAAATACACGATTTCCATACTTCCTGCGCCCCCGGAGAGCCTGCGTTCCGCGCTCACCAGGAAGGAGCCGCTTTTCGCGGGCGCGGAGGATACGTGAGAACTTAACGCCTGCAGATAATCGCGCCCGCCGATCGAAAGCCGCTCAAGACAGGCCCGCTCCGGTCGTTGCGCCCCGGAACCTGCGGGCGTCGCGCCGGAATCAGCCTTCGCCGGGGCTTCTGATCTCCGGGCGTCCTCGAGCTCGGCCTGCTGCTTTTCCATCAGCTCGACCAGCCGGAGAAGGGCCGCGTCGTCCGATTGCTTCGGAAGGGCGCCCTCGATTCCAAGCAAGGACTCAAGGCCGCCGAAGAGCCCCGCTCCCGAAAGGAGTCCCTCAGCGCTTGAGGGAAGACTGCTCGCCTTGGGCGAAGCTTTTTTCGGGGCGGCCTCAGCCTCGGCGCTGGTATTCCCGGAATAGCCGGCAGCAGGTGGCGAGGGAGGCGCAGGAGGAGAGGGAACGGCCGGCAGCGTAATCGGAGGAATCGCGGGCACCGAAACAGAAGGGATCGTTTGAGCCGCCGCGAAGGCCGCGAACGCGCAATAGAACGCAGCGGAGAAGAAAACGCACAGCGCTTTGTTGGTGCCCATTCGATGTCCTCCTTTCCGGCTTACATGTTCGAAAGGCTCTGTTCGACCTGGTCAAGGCGGGCCGTCAACATGGCGATCGTCTTTTCAAGCCGTTTCTTTTCTTTTTCCAGACGGTCCTTCGGGTCCTCGTCCTCGATCTTTTTCGCGAGGTTGACCTTCACCGCGTCGGGGCTTCTGCGCGCCATGAACTGCTCCTCGGCGGCCTGCCGCTTTTCCGGAGTGCTCTGGGCGGCGACGATCTTCATCGTCTCGTAGCCGAGCGCAGGGTTCACGTTGAGAGAACTCACCCGGACGGCCGTCTTCGCGGCGGCGCGGGGAAGGCACAACACCCGGTCGATATAATCCTCGTAGCGGACCCCGGCGTCCCGGCACAGGGCATGCGCCTTCGCGAGCAGGCGCCCCAGCTCGCTCATCAGCCGTCCGTTTTCAGCCAGATACTTCGACTTGATCTCCTCGGTGAGCTTGTTGAGCTCGTCCGATTTTTCAAGCCCGATCTGATAGAGCCCGTCCCGCTCGGCCTTTTCCAGAAGGCCGTGGAAGCGCGCCCAGAAGGATGCGGTATGGCTCCTGCCGGAGCGCAGGGGGCCGTCGGCCTCGCACTGCAAATGGTGGGCGTATTCGTGGATCGCCGTATAAATGAGCTGGTTTTCGTCGTCGAAGTTCTTGTTGTGCAGGAGGATTTCCCGCGTGTCGGGCTTATAGAGGCCGTTCACCTTTTTGCTTGTTTTACCGGTCATGGTGACGGTAAAATCAAGCTCGGTATTCTGAATTTTCAGCAAGAGTTCTTTTATCTGATCCTGATTCATCGATTTTCCTCCCAAAAGCCCGCTCCGGCAAGGGCGAGCGCGATAGCCGCCGTCGCGGCCGTTTCAGTCCGCAAGATTCGCGGACCGAGCGAGTACGTACGGTAACCGGACTCGGCGAAAAAGGCCCGTTCACCTGCCGTCCATCCGCGTTCGCTTCCGATGGCCATGACCAGCGGATTTTCCGCCGTTATCCCGGCAAGCGGCGCCTTCAAAAGGCTTCCCGCGGAGCCTGCCGTATCGAGGAGAATCCCCGCGGAGGGAAAGGCCGAATACAAGGCGACAGCCTCTTTCAGCGTATCGGTCATCTCCAGCCGTGGAATCGCCGTCCCGCCGGCCTGCACGCAGCCTTCCTCCAGGGCGGCCGCCGCGGCTCCCCTGTCGACCAGGGTGGAGTCGCGGTAGGATTTCTCGCCCAGCTCCGTCCCCGTCAGCGTAACGGACGAAACGCCGAGACTGGCGACGTCGCGGAGAAGCCGCTTGAGCTGGATCGGACGGGGAAAGCCGATGATCAGATGCGCCGGAAACAGCGGCCGCATCGGACGCTCAGGGGTAAAATCGAAGCAGAGGCCCTGCTCGTCCAGAGACCTGATGAAGGCGGTTCCTTCCGGGCCGTTTCTCATGCCGCACCGGAACGAGTCGCCTGCGTTCTTGCGGAGAATTTTCTTGATATGCAGATAGCGGGGATCGCGGGGAGGGAAGAACCCGTCGCCGTCGAAAAGAATGATATTCATGACAGGCGGCAGTATATCAGAGAGATTTGACTTTTCATACCGAGGAGCATACATTAAACCCATGCCGACAAAACAGAAAATCGGGCAAGCCGCCCGAATCATCGTGAAAGACGTACTCGCCCTCAAGAAAGGCGAACAGTTCCTGATAATCACCAATCCCGACGGAGACGTAGCCGCTATTTCCCGCGCCCTCTACGACGCGGCCCTGGCCGAAGGCGCCGAGGCGACCATCGTCTTCCAGCCCGAGAAAACCCAGCTCGACTACGCGAACCGCGCCGCCCTCGCCGCGTTCAATGCGAATCCGGCCGCCTGCGCCTCGGTGTCGGCGAACAAGATGGGAAAG
The DNA here is from genome assembly GCF_021021555.1 of Teretinema zuelzerae. Lineage (NCBI taxonomy): Bacteria > Pseudomonadati > Spirochaetota > Spirochaetia > Treponematales > Treponemataceae > Teretinema > Teretinema zuelzerae. Next base: position 1,407,919 of record NZ_JAINWA010000001.1, read on the forward strand.
GACTCTCTCGGAATGGAGAAGCCCTGGACCGCGGCCAACGGCCGGAAGATCGACCATATTTTCCACTATCAGATGGACGAGCTTAAAACGCTCCGGGCAATCTGGACTCCGGGCATTACGATAGACATGTTCCGCCGCACCGCGGGAATCGATTATCCCCTGCTCCAGCGCCGTTGCAGGGCCATTTGCCGCGCCATGGAAAACGCCCTCAGCATCAGGGTTACCGCACCCGGAGGAACGGACATAGTCGTGCCGGTCGAGGGAAGAACGCCCATGAGCGACGACGGCGACTTCGCCGAAGGCGGCTCAGGCGGAAACATCCCGGCCGGTGAAGTGTTCATCAGCCCGCTGCCGGGGAAGAGCGAAGGCGTCATCGTGTTCGACGGCTCCCTCAGCCTCACGGACAAAGACATCATCTCGAAAAAACCTGTAACGGTCGTCTTCGAAAACGGTTACATCACGTCGATATCGGGCGGACGCGAAGCGGAGCTGCTCCAGAAGTCCCTCGAAGCGGGCGAACAGAAGGCAAAGGAATTCGCCGCCGCAGGCAAGCTCACCGCGGAGGAAGGAGAATCCTACGCGCGCAACGCGAGAGGTTTGGGAGAGCTGGGAATCGGCCTGAATCCGGCGGCCCGCATCAAGGGCAACATGCTGGAGGACGAGAAAGCCTTCCATACCTGCCACTTCGCCATCGGCAGCAACTACGACAACGATGCCGAAGCTATGATCCACCTCGATTGCCTGGTGCGCAATCCCACCATCGAGGTAACCAAGCTCGACGGTTCGAAGGTCGTAATAGAACGGCAGGGGATTTTAGAGCCTCAGTTCGAAAATCCCGTAGATAACTGAACAGAGACACCGGACACGGCCGACCGTTGCGCCCGGCATCTCTCCGGGCCCCGGCGGACTAAATCGCAAGGGCCGCTGAAAAAGGAGTCCCCATGAGCGAGTCATTACCGGTGCAGGCTCTCGTAGCCAGGCAGCGTTCGTTTTTCAACGCAGGAAACACCAGATCCGTCGCCTTCAGGAAGGAGGCCCTGGACCGTTTATCCCGGGCAATTCGCGAAAGAGAATCCCAAATTCTCGAAGCGGTGCATGCCGATCTGGGAAAATCGGATTTCGAGGCATTCACCACCGAGGTCGTCCTCGTCCTCGGCGAAATCGAACTCATGAAGCGGAATCTCCGCAAGTGGTCGAAAACCGTTTCGAAGAACGCCGGATTATTCAATTTTCCCGCGAAAGAGCGGATGATCAAAGATCCCCACGGAGTGTGCCTCATCATGTCGCCCTGGAACTATCCGTTCCAGCTTACACTCATGCCGCTGGTCGGCGCGATCGGCGCGGGGAACACCGCGATAGTTAAGCCGTCGGCCTACTCGCCGGCGACCTCGGCCCTGATCGCCCGCATGATCGACGAAATTTTTCCGAGCGAATACATCGCCGTCGTGGAAGGCGGCCGTTCGGTGAATCAGGACCTCCTGGAACAGCATTTCGACTACATATTTTTCACCGGCAGCGTTGAGGTAGGCAAGCTTGTCATGCAGAGCGCCTCGAGAAACCTCACCCCCGTCACCCTCGAGCTCGGCGGAAAAAGCCCCTGCATCGTAGACCGCAGCGCGGACATCGACCTCGCGGCGAAACGGGCCGTGTGGGGGAAATGCATAAACTCCGGCCAAACCTGCGTTGCTCCGGACTACTTTCTGGTACACCGCGACGTCAAGGACAGCTTCATAGAAGCTTCAAAGAAATGGATCGTCCGGTTTTACGGAGAAAAACCCGAAGCGAACCCCGAGTTCCCGCATATCGTCAACCGCCATCATTTTACCCGGCTCTCAACGCTCATAACAGAAGCGGGAGCTTCCGGCAGAAACGCTCAACTCGCGTGGGGAGGCCAGACCGACGAAGAGACTATGCGGATCAGGCCCGCCATAATCGACAACGCGGACTGGAACGACCCGATCATGCAGGAGGAAATCTTCGGACCGATCATGCCGATCATTTCGTGGGACAGGGAAGACGAAATACGCGAGCGCATCCTTTCCAGGCCGCGACCGCTAGCCCTCTATATTTTTTCCAAAGACAGGGCCCAGATCAAACGATTCACCGAGGGTATCCCCTTCGGCGGCGGCTGCGTAAACGACACTATCATGCACGTGGCGACCCACCAGATTCCGTTCGGCGGAACCGGCGCGAGCGGAATGGGCGGGTATCACGGTAAAACGAGTTTCGATGCTTTCAGCAGGATAAAAGGAATCGTGGATCGCTCCACGCTGATAGACGTGCCGCTGCGGTACGCGCCCTTCGCGGGGAAATACCGCCGCTGGAGGCCGTTCCTATAAGGAGGAATCGGGGTAGCAGGACCAGCCCTTTCGGTCGATTCCCGCCACCCATTTCGCGGCCCACACGCGGGCGCCGGCAAGGTCGTGCTCCTTCCAGTTGCCGCACATGACCGGATCGACTCCGGGAACAGCCTCGGAGTCGGGCCAGGCGGCTACTTTGGACAGAACAGCCCGAAGCGCCTTCGCGGCGGCCTCTTCGCCGGGCTCGCCGAACACGGCCAGATAAAAGCCCGTTCTGCAGCCCATCGGGGACAGGTCTATGACTCCGTCGATTTCATCGCGGATATATTCGGCCATCAAATGTTCAAGCGTATGCAGGGCGCCCATCGGGATTGCCTCTTCGTTCGGCTGGCAGAACCGCACGTCGAATTTGGTGACGATATCTCCCTTGGGGCCGGTTTTCTTGCCGGCGAGGCGGACGTAGGGCGCCCGCACCTTCGTATGATCCAGGCTGAAACTTTCAACATTGCGCGCTTCTTTCATCTTCTTATCTTCCTTATTGATGCTTCACAAAATCGATAACGACGGCGGCGCTCCGATGCGAGGCCTGGCGGGAAAAATCCGCGTAGGACATGTCGGCCTCGTGTCCGGCGAGATCCGAAATGCTGCGGATGATTACGAAGGGAGTCCCGTTCGCGACGCACGCCTGGGCAACGGCGCCGCCTTCCATTTCCACGCATGCCGGAGAAAAGTGGGAGACGATTCGGTCCCGCGCCGCCGGATTGGATATAAAAGCGTCGCCGGTAGCGATTCGTCCGGGAATCATGCGGGACGGCGTTTCGAACCGCGGGGAAACGCGGCTGAAAGCGGCAAGGGCTTTATCGCGCATCGACTGATCGGCCTTGAAAAAGGGGCTTTCCGTTCCGGGAATCTGCCCAGCCGCGTATCCGAAGGGAGTCGTATCGAAGTCATGCTGCACGGCGTCGGTACAAACGACCATATCAAGCACGTTGAGCCCTTCGGCAAGGCCGCCGGCAGAGCCCGTGTTCACGATCGCGTCCACGCCGAAGTCGCAGATCAGCACCTGGGCGCAGAGGGCCGCGTTGACCTTTCCCACGCCGCAGCACACGACGACGACCGGCTTTCCGTCAATAAAGCCCTGATGAAACTCGAGGTTCGCCCTCCGGCGCACATCGACCGGCTTTCCCGACGCTTCAAGCTCGCGGTACAGCAGTTCTACTTCCTGCTTTTCCGCTCCGATTATTCCGATTTTCATTCATACTCCCCGGGGAAGCCCCCGCGCGGGCGCTCAGCCCTGATTGTCAAAATGCGCGGAGACGGAAGAAATGAGTCCTTCCAGTTGTCCGTGCAGATCCGGATACAGACGGTCGATATCCTCGGTCTTCCCCGCGATGATCGCCTGCTCCAAATCCCGCGCGCATGACGACAGCTCGAGCGCTCCGATATTGGCGCCGCTGGAAATGAGCGCATGGACCGCGGTGCGGAACTGCGTCAAACTGCCGCTCTTGCGGCCGGACTCAAGCTGGTCGAGCATCTTCGGCCCGGTGCGCTTGAATACCTTCAGTATCATTTCCAGATTTTGCAGAGACCCTGTATACCCGATGCCGGTGTCCCGGTCAAGGCCGGGAATCCACCCGCCCTTCGGCTGTTCGCCGGAGCGTTGGGCTTCCGATTGCCCGGCGCCTCCAGGAGCGCCGGCAACAGAAGCAGACGCCCGGGGCTCCATTTCCCGTTCGCCGATCAACAGGTGAGAGGCGTCCTTGCGCCCTCCGACCATCGGCCCTTCGGCGGCGGATTCCGAAACCGCGCCGGTCCCCGGTTGCGCCGCCGGACGCCCGTATCCTTCGATCTTCATCGGCGGAAGCCACTTTTTCAGGCACCGGACGAAGGCGTTGAATTCGATGGGCTTGTAAATCGTATCGTTCATGCCGGCTTTCCGGTACATTTGTTCGTAGGCAGATCCGGCGTTCGCGGTCAGCGCGATAATGGGAACCTCCCGGTATCCCGGAATCTCGCGGAGCTTCGCGGTCGCTTCCAACCCGTCCATTCCGGGCATCAGATGATCCATCAAAATAAGATCGTAGCGATACCGCGAAGCTTTCTGCACGGCGTCCAAACCGCTTTCAGCCTCGTCGCAGCGCACGTCGAGGGTTTGCAGGAATCCTTCGGCGACCTTCCGGTTCACCGCGCTGTCGTCCACCACCAGAACGCTCACTCCCGTCGCCCTGAAGTAGATCGGCTGAATCCCCATGGAATTGACCAGCGGGAGGCTTTCGCTGAAATCGACGCGGTCGCCCTGTATGAAGCGTGCGAAAGTGGATACGACCAGCGGTTTGAAGGTGAAGTCTATCGCGGGATCCTTTCCCTTGCCGATGAAGTCGGTCATTGAAAGAAGCGCGAGCCAGCGGGTTCCGGGATGCGAGGATACGTTGACCATAGCCCGGTCGTAGCCGGACTTGTACTCGAATATAACGTGGGTCCAGCCGGCTCCGGCCCGGCGATCCCTGTTGTTCATGAGGCGCGCGGTGAAATCGTCCGGATCGGAACAGAAATCGACCTCGAACTTGCCGTAGCCGGCCATCTGGCGAATGGAAGCCACCGTATACGGATCGGTGTCGAATACCAGCAACCTGACGGAAGAGGCAAGACGGAACACCGCCAGGGGTTCGGCGCCAGAAGCGATTCTCTGGGCGAAGCCGGCGGTAAAGGTCGAACCCGCGCCCTCTTCGCTTTCCAGCGTCAGGGACCCCTTCATCAGCGTCACCAAGCCCTTGCAGATCGCCAAGCCCAAACCTGAGCCTTCGATGCCCTTGTTGGAATCGCTTTCGATGCGGTTGAACCGGCCGAACAGCTCCGCCTGCCGCGCTTTCGGAATTCCCGGCCCGGTGTCCCGCACCCGGTAATTGATCCAGACCGACTGTCCGTCGCTTGATCGCACGGCGGTCACCGCCAGGTTCACCTCTCCCGATTCCGTAAATTTCACCGCGTTATTGAGCAGATTTACGAGAATCTGCTTCACGCGCAGCTCGTCGCCGATAAGCCGCGAGGGCAGGGTCGGATCGATGTCGGCGGTAAAAGACAATTCCTTTTCGGAAACCTTCACCGCAACGAGGTTGATCACGTCGTGCAGCGTCGAAGACACCGAGTACACCGCCTCGCTCAGTTCAAGCTTGCGGTCTTCGATGCGGGAGAAGTCGAGAATATCGTTGATGATGGAAAGAAGCATGGTCGCCGAAGATCGGATATGCTCCGAGTAGTTTTTCTGCAGCGAGTTCAGCGTCGTGCGTGAAAGCAGCTCGTTCATGCCGAGCACCGCGTTCATCGGAGTCCGCAGCTCGTGGCTCATGTTCGCGAGGAAGGCGGCCTTCGCCCTGACGGCGGCTTCCGCCCGTTCGCGGGCCTGCACCAGTTCGGTAGTGTTCGAAGCGATGGCGATGAGGCCGAACTCCTGATCCTGGTAGTGGAGGCGGTCGATGCGGTAGTTGTAGAACTGGCTCGAATCGCCCGTTCCCACCGATATGGTTCCCTGCCGCGAGCCCGTCGTTTCGCCGGCGAAAAGCTCGGCGAACTTGCTTTGATCGGGGCCGGCGTTCCTGAACAGAAACGACCAGGGCTTGTTGATCACGGTGCGCCAGTCGTGGAAGCCGAGATTCGTCACCAGCGGCTGCGAGGCGTACTCTACGATTCCTTCGGGGTTTACGATGGCGATCGCGTCCGAGGTCGACTCCATCAACGCGTCGAGAATCGCCTTGGGCTTGATTTCCCGGGTGATATCGAACCGCGTCATGATATAGCCGAAGACTCCGGCGGTAGACTTGATCGTGCGGACGTCCACATAGAGCCAGCGGATGTCTCCGCGGGGATCCTTGTGCTTGACCACCTGATGAACGGGTTCGTCGTCCAGGATGGCGGTATCGAGAATCTTTTCCACAAAGGGAATATCGAGCTTGGGAAGCTCCCTCAGGTTCCTGCCCGCCAGGTCGCGCCAAGAATAAAATCCGTTCGCGCGGGCGACGGAATCGCTGACCACCAGAATCTGCAGATTCCGGTCGAATACAAAGATGTCGGCGGGAGAAGATACGAGAAGGGTGTCCAGAATTTTCTTCTGGGAATATAAGAGGCTTACATCGGTAATGAAAAAGACCTTGCCGACTATGCGGCCGCCGTGTTCTACCCGGGAAGCCTTAACCTGAAACCACTCGTACTGGTTCGTACCGAGCCGGTCGAGGGGAAAGGTCTCGTCTACGGGCAGGCCCTTGTTGAGCTTCTCGAACCATTTGCGGATAAGCAGAACAAGAACCTGGTTTTTCACGATATCGAAAATCGAGACGCCGTCGCACGAGGCGGAATCGGCAATCCCGAACATGAGCCGTGCGGCTTTGCTCATTTTTTGAACATGATTGTCTGTGTCTAGAAATACGACCAGGTTCGGGGTCATTTCAAGAAGGGTTTCTGCGTACACAGGGTTGTCTGACGGATACGGGTCGTCACTTTTTCCCATAGGCGTACAGTATATACGGAATCTCCATAATTATCAATTTTCACCCCTGATAATCGCCGCGAGTCAGACTGATTTTTCAGAATTTACAGGATCGCCCGAAAAGCTTTTGCGTATCCTGCCGATAATCCCAGGTATGAGCGACGATTTTCTTTTGTCAGACATCATCCGCGATGAACGGATCTGCACCTTTTTTCAACCGATTGTCAGTCTAAAAACCGGAGAGATCTTCGCGTACGAAGCGCTCACTCGCGGGATCAGGGATGAAAGCCGCAGCCTGATCGACCCCTGCGCCCTGTTCGCCCAGGCAGACAGGGAAACCTGCTCGCTCGAGTTCGACCTCCTGTGCCGGAAAAAGGCCCTGGAGAATTTCCGGAAATTCCATACAAACACGGAAGCAATGATGTTCATGAACATCAACACCTCAGTAATATCCTCCCGGGACAACGAGACGCACCACATCGGAACGATCAGCCGCCAGATGGGCTTCGATCCGGAAAACATCGGCCTTGAACTGATCGAATCCAAGGCCTCCTCCCCGGACGAGCTGATGTCCTTTGTAAGGAAATACCGCGACTCGGGATTCCTGATCGTAATAGACGACTTCGGCTGCGAACATTCGAACATCGACCGGCTTATCCAGATTCACCCGGACATCATCAAGGTTGACCGCAGCATCATCTCCTGCATAGAAAACGACCCGTACCGCCAGTCCATCCTGAAATCCATCCATTCCCTGGCCGAAATGACCGGCTCCCTCTGCCTCGCGGAAGGAGTGGAAACCCTCGCCGAAATAAAGACCTGCCACCTTCTGGGCGTAGACCTCTTCCAGGGCTTCGCCATCGCATGCCCATCCCCGGACATCCCCCGCCTGGAAGAGGCCACGCGGACCCAGGTGCGCATCCTGCAGGGCGAAATTCACACCGCAAGCATGGACGCGCTGAGGCGCCGCCGCCGCCTGACCGGAGACATCAACGTGCTTGCCGACTGGCTCATCCGCCAGATCGACCCGACCAATCCCGAATCCCTCACCCTCGTGTTCCAGGAATTCATCGCCATGAACGACGAAGTCGAGTGCGTCTACCTCCTGGACTCGCGGGGAGTGCAGATTTCGGAAACCATCGTCTCTCCCTTCGTACGGTTGCAGTCCCGGCCCAGCATCTTTCAGCCCGCTCGCAGAGGAGCGGACCACGCCTACAAGCCCTACTTCGCCTGCTTCGAAGCGCTGGGAATCCAGCGATATCTGACGGACGTATATCTCTCTCTCGCCTCCGGGAACCTCTGCAGAACCTTCTCGGTCCAGCTGCCCTGCCAAAGCGACGCGCCCTGCGTCCTCTGCATGGATTTCCTGGAAGAGCCGATCAGGACGCCCTCTGCTCCCAAACAGTCGTAAATGTTTCAAAATGTAAAAATTTACGTTAGAATTGCGTAAAAACGCATAAAACCGCAAAGTTTTCTCAAATAAACTCTTGATAAACAGAATAAAATTTTGTAATTTATGCCTGTGATCATTAATCAAAGTGAATTCACCTAAGGACCGGCCGTTCCCTCCTCCTTTCGGCCGGTCTTTTTTTTATCCTGTTGCCGAAACCCGCAAATCCAGCTAATCTTGACCCCATGACACAGCACACCTTCACCCTCACCGTCTCCTGCGCCGACCAAAGCGGCATCATCGCGGCCGTAACCGGCTGCATCGCGGAGACCGGCGGCAACATCCTGAACCTTGCCCAGCACACCGCAGTCGACATCGGCATGTTTTTTTGCCGCGTCTCCTTCGCCGGAACCGAAGGCTTCACAGAAGCGCGCTTCCGCGAAGCCTTCGATAAAATCGCCGCCAAATTCTCGATGGACTGGCAGTTCTTCGATAACGACCGGAAAAAAAAGGTGGCTGTCCTTGTTTCCAAAACCAGCCACTGCCTTTATGAAATTCTGCTTAAACACGCCGACGGCGAACTGGACTGCGAAATTCCGGTCATCATTTCAAACCATCCGGACCTGGCCCATATCGCCACCTCCTTCCACATCCCCTTCTTCCAGGTAGACGTTAAAAAGGGCAAGCACGAATACGAACGCGATCTTGAAGAAATCCTTTCGCGCTACGACATCGAACTCGTCGTCCTTGCCCGCTACATGCAGGTGATGAGCGCGGAGTTCTGCGAGCGCTGGGACACGAAGGTCATCAACATCCACCACGGATTCCTTCCCGCCTTCAAGGGAGCGAAACCCTACCACCAGGCCTGGCAAAAGGGCGTAAAGCTCATCGGCGCGACCGGACACTTCGCGACCGCAGACCTCGACCAGGGACCCATCATTTATCAGGATGTGATTACGGTCGCGGACACCTGCTCGGTGGACGAGTTCATCCGCATGGGAAAAGACGTCGAACGCACCGTCATCGTAGAGGCCGTCCGCCGCTACCTGAGCCACAGCATCTTCCTCTGGCAGGGCAGAACCTTCGTCATCGAATAATCCTCCGGGCGAAAAAAAAGCGCCCCGCATGGGGCGCTCCTCAAATAAACCGCTCGTGTACCGAATCAAATAATGTGTTCCAGCACGTTCAGCACGTCAGGATCGTACATTCCGTCTTTTTTCCGCAGCTCGTTCAGCGCGGTTTCCTTGTCGAATATATCCCGATAGTTGCGCTTGGAAATCAGCGCGTTGAACGACTCTGCCACATGGATAAGGCGGGCGATAAAGGGAATCCGCGAGCCTTCAAGCCCTTCCGGATACCCCGAGCCGTCCATGTTCTCATGATGCATCAGCACGCCGTCGGCAAACACCGCCATATATTTTTCCGGCACGAATGAAAGCTGGGCCAAGCCCTGCTTCACGTGATTGCGAATCTCGTACTTCTGCGCGTCGGTCAGATTGTCCGCCTGCAGCAGAGCCTCGTCTATTTCCAGGAAACCGATATCGTACACCATCGCCACCGCGAAAAAGAGCGTCGCCTCGTACTGCGCGACCCCCATCTCTTGTGCAAGCTTGAACACCATTTCCGCCACGTTCTTGGAATTATTCTTTCTGCCGGTCGCGCGGTCTATCTGCACGCCGATCTCGCGGCACTTCGCCGCAAGATCCGCAAGTTCCTTCTTTTCCGCTTCGGTAGCCGGGGGCGGCGGGAGCCCGGTCTCCTTCATCGCGCTGCCGATCAGCCGCATCTCGCCGTTCGCGCCATACAGCGGCGGCAGAGCGTCGAGAGCGGGAGCGCCGTATTGCGGAGCGCGCGACATTTCCGCCACGGCCTTCAGCGTCTCCATGAATTTCTCGTTCTGCGTTTTCACGCTTCGCATATTCATCACCAGATTGATCAACACCACGACAAAGACGATGAAAACGACCGCGCCCAGCAGCAACAGCCCGAATATGACGAATTTGCTTCCCTTGCCCGAGATCTCGCGAGCCTCTGTAAGCGCCCGCTCGTACGCCTCGCGCTGGGTGCGCAGCAGATTCTCCTGATGCTCGTCGTTGCGCTCGGCCTCTGCTTCCTGAGTTTCGCGCTTCAGGGCCTCCAGGGCCAGCTGGAGCTCGAGCGTGTTGCGCAGAATCGGATTATTGTTTCCGTCGGACGCGGAGGCGGCCGGCCTCGTCGGATCGGACCCCCAGGCCACGTCCTGCGCCTCGTAGGTATTGATTATCTTGATAATGCGGTTAATCCGCTCGCTGGAAATATAGGGAAACTCGATGAGCTTTTCCTTTACCCGATTAAAAGCCGCCGTGTCCCGCGAGTTCTTGATCTGTTCGAGGTATCCGTAATAAATCGTCTCGGAGAGCACCTCCACGTTCTGCGGAAGCGCCTCCTCCTTGTACGAAGAAAGAACCGTATTGATGTAGGTGAAAGCCTTTACATAATTCCCCGCCGAATACTGATCGTTCGCTGCGTTCAGATACCGGTTCACCAGATCCATGTCCACCGCGTGCACGGACGCCGTCAGCGCAACCGCCGACATCAGCAGACAAGAGACGTAAAAACGGATTTTATTCATAGTTTCCTACCCCGAATGCAAGAATCAGCCTGACATCGTTCACCGGCGTTCCGCCTTGTATCATCAAGGTATCGCGTATTCCGGTGCGGAAATGGATGTCGAAGTCCGAAAGCTCCGCCATGACGGACGTTACCGTCAAGTTGAAACCGAGGGCTGCGTCTATAGTATCGGCAAATAAATGCCCGGCATAATAGTCTATTCCCATTTTCAGGCGGCCTGTTTCGCCGAGTTTCACGTCATGCAAACCGAGGCCGACCACCGGGGTCTGGAAAGAAAAGGCCGGAAGTTCCTGCTCCCCGTACTCGATGCCCATGAACGAATACCCCAGCCTGAGCCCCAGATATTTGTTCAAGACAGCGGAAGAGAACACGCCGACCGCCTCCGCGCCCCAATTCACGGAAGGAGTTCCCATAAAGGACAGAATCATCCCGTGGCCTTCCGCGTCCATCCCGACGATCCAGGACTCGCCCCGGTAAAAGACGGAAGCCGCGCCGGAAAGCCCGTATTTCACCGAACTTTCGCCGTCATCCAAGCCCCAGGAAACGTTCCCCAGCCCGAGCAGAGCCTCCCAGGTGATCGTACGGTAATGGGAATTAAAGTCCTGATCGAGATAGATTTTCTTGCCGCTCGTGGTGTTCACGGTTTTATACGTCTTGGAAAGATCCTGCTTGATCTTCGATTCGGCTACCTGCTGGCGATGCGACTCAAGAGCCTGCCGTTCGGCGGCCTTCTTGTTTTCCGCTTCCTGCTTCACCATCGCCGTCCGTATCGACTGATACAGCTCGAGCGCCTGTATATTGTCCAGATTATTATCAATGATATGAAGCGACAGCGCGCTCGCCTGTTCCAGATTGTTTTCGATAACCAGCTGGCGGGCCTTTTTCAGGACATAGGCCTCCAGCCGCGGCATCCATGCCTTGCTCGAATTTACAGAAAGAATAACCGGCAGCTCGGGCGCTCCCGCTTCCGACATGGCGGCGTCCGCCTGCCGATACACCGCATCGGGCACGACTGCCTGCGAAAACACAGCGGAGGAACAACAGACAAGAAAGGCAACAAGAAGGGCGATATTTTTCATAGACTCCCCGCTCAATCAATAAGGGACAAGCGTTCCTTACAATTTTAACATGGCCCGCCGTCCAAATACAAGTTTAATTCCTAAAATCTCCAAAAAACGGGAGAGGGGTCCGTCCCGCAAGTAGCGAATTCCGCTTTGCCCATGATACACTTACGCATCATGACCACACGCAAGAAGAAACCGGCCGGAACCGGAAAACAAACCCCGAGAACCCTCCGCGAAAAGACGCGGAAAACCCTCAAAAAGATGGAAAAGACCGACGCTGAAAGAAAAAAGCGTGATAAAAAACTGCTGATAGCCGCGATAGCCGGCAGCGCCGTATTGCTGGCGGCGGGATTGGTGTTGGCGGGAGCGCTTGCGGTGCGGGCGTTCGCGCCGCCGGTGCTGGGATTCAGGGATGTGTCCGAAGAAATTCAAAATTCGGTGGCCGAATACGCTCATGCGCAAACGGAGTCGGGCGGAAAAAAATGGAAAATCATCACCATCGATCCATCGCTGCCGATGCGAAAGCAAATAAAACTGTTCAAGAAAACCGATATGCTGATAACCCGATCGGGAGCCGCCGCGGATGAGCTCGGCGCTTACGCGAAACTACCCGCGCAAAAGGATCTCTTGCTCATGCCCACGGCGATCCGGAAAGCTGGAACCGAGGGCGGAAGGCAATACGCGCTCCCCCTGCTGCTCGATCACTATGAGCTTTCTTGGGACTACTCCCTCGTTCGAACCGGCGAACCGGCCGGCCCGCGAACCCTCGAAGCGCTCGAAAGTTCGGCACGAAAACTGAAGTCGCCGTCCCGCTGGCCCTTCATGTGCGCCGGCGGAGAAGACGAAGCATTGTTGAATTTGGTCGGAGCGCTGGCGGAGGCGCTCGGCGGTGAAAAGGAGTGGGAGTCGGTCCTCCTCGCCGCCAGGGAAACCGCGCCAGGCGAACTGGTTCGCAGCCCGGCCCTTGCCGCGGTCATGGAAAACCTGATCCGGTGGAGACGTGAGGGCCTTCTTCATCCTGAATGGTTCAGAATGTCCCGCGGCGACGTCGAGTCGTTTATGGAAACAGGGGCCGCTCCGTATGTTTTTATGAGCCTGTCGAATCACCGAAAGATTTCACAGCGCACGGTGGAAAAATACAACAGCGTTTTTATGCCGGGGACCGAGGCAGATGCCCCGAGATCGCTTACAGCGCCGGCGATTTTGCTGCTCGCCCCGCAAAGAAATCGCGTAAGGGAGGAAGCGGTTTTACTGAAAGACGCGCTTCTTGACGCGGAACAACAGACAACACTTTCCGGAAAGACCGGACTCGCGCCGGCAAGCTCCACCGCGGCGGCTCCCGACAGGCAGGCGAACGAAGCCCGCCTCTGGGCCGCGGCCTCTGAGCGCCCCCTGCCTTCGTTCTTTGCAGCCCTCTACCCCGATCCCGCAGATACCGCCCTCTTCGCAAAACAGGTCCGCGAATTCCTCAAGACAGACGGCGCGGAAAACTAATCTCCATGCGAACGCCGCCGCGGCATGGCTCGATACGCCAACAAAACGCATAAAAAACCGGCTCTCCATACGAGGAGAGCCGGTGGTTTTTTACCGCGAATATTCAGCGGCGGCCATGATCATTTAAGCACAGCCCGTTCATAGCGTGCGTTGCTTTTCAAACTGCTGTACCAATCAATCTACATAATACGCGATCCTGTAGAAGTCGTTCGAACTGTAACCAAGGGCGACTCCCCAGAAATTGGCGCCTCCGTCCGGCTCTATGCTTGTGCGCACATTCTCCACTTCATACACAAGAGCGGCGTTCATGTACTCCCAACCGTCTCGGGTATCGGGTTCTCCCGCGGTATCGCCGGTTTCGGCTTCGAAGGCCGGATCATAATACGCGAGCTTCAGACCGTCGAAGCTGTATGTATATGAACTATCAAGATACGAAATCCAGGGTCTGTTGTTCACAAGTGTGATATCAGCCCAAATTCCGACGGAACCGGTCGCATCGACTATTACGCTCGACCCGAAAGTATACGGCGTCGCTCCGTTTGTCGGATTATTCGTACTTTTCATGTAAATCAGATCGCCGGTGCTGTTCCGATAGAACGCCAGATGTACATACCCGAGGGTGTCGACTTTCATCGAAATATACTTTCCGGAGAAATTGTAGTTTAAATCTCCGGCGCTCATGACAGTCTGCAAATTCCACTGGTCAGCCGTAGGATTGATCGCGGTAGCCCGAGCGATCTTTACAGTCCGGTTAGTAATATCATAGTACGCGATCACCGGGAAATTATTCGTGGGCGTAGTGTCTATCGAGCAGAATTCTCCGGCGGCCAAGGAGCGCGAGGTACCGGCGACGTCTACCACGCGGTTGGTACTTGTTCTGACCGAGAACAGAATGCTTTGGTTGTTAGTCGTATTGGTTCCCGAGATTCGCGCTCCCAGAGCGATAGCGATATCTACAACGCCCGCTACTGGAGCCGTATAAGTTGTATTCGAGCTATCCCGCATAATATTTTGGCCAGCTATAACGGTAGCACCATTGGTAACATAAATATTGGTAATTGAAGCTCCTGTGTTGGTATTTGTACCATATTGCTCCGTATATGCGCCGTCATGGGCGTCGTATCCGCCATCTACATTGATCCAACGGGCTGAGTACGCAACATTGTTGTTATTTGCATTGTACCAATATTTGAGAGCTTTGGTTTCAGTGTCGAAGTATGCAGCATGGATATTATTTCCCTGATACGCGATCCGCTGACCAGTAAACTGCATCAGTCTCCGATCGTGATAGAGGTACTCTACCTCATAGCCGTTGCCGGTGGAGACGTTGTCAGCACCGTTCGCGTTGGCATCCCACACCACGATTCCGCCGGCGCCTGCGTAATTCCACAAACCGTTTCCGTACGTATTGGCGTTGTAGATTACGCCCGGCCGGTTGCCGTACGCGATATCTGTTTGCTCGAGAGGATCGTATGACGAGGCGATTCGATGCGTCGCAAAAACGTAGTCCTCGTTGTTCGCGATGCGGAATACCGACGATGTCGCATAATTGCTCCATGAAGCGTAAAGGACCCCCGCGTTCTGGGCCATCGCGGGATACTCGGGGTCGCTGCTGCCGGCAAAGTAGCCCCTGTTCGCTCCGGTTTGATTATCGTTCGATCTCCAAACATGCAGGTTCCGATCATCGTTCCAGAGAGCAGAATCCGAGTTCGTTATGTCAACTTCCTTGTTATACTCGACCGTATTGGAGTTCACATTGTTCAGAGAAGGCACCGCGTTAACCGTAAGCGTTACCGCTCCGCTTCGGGTTGTAGTAGGGGCAGTAACGGCGAAACCGGTGTTTGTCGCCGCTCCGGGCAGAGTCTGCGACGCCCCGCCGAGAACGATCGTATCTGCTGTTGTGTAGAACATATTAAATCCGGCGAACGTAAGCGATTCTTCCTGCCTTACGCTTGTCCGTCCCTGCCGCGATCTGATGGTATTGTAATCGGTGCTTCGCTTTATCTCCCTGATATACGGAACGATATCCACCTGATAGCTCGGGCGGTTGTTCGTCTTTATATCCGCGGTTTCGTTCGCAGCCTCGGGCGAGGCGTTCGGGCGGCGGTCGGTCGCGATGACGCGGATCTGCCGGTTGGTCGCGGCGACGCCGGTTATCTTCGAAGAATCCCAATGAAGGGTCCAGCTCGACTTGTGGCCGGTCTGATCGAGATAATCCTGTACGACAGAGAAAGTCCAACCCTGGGCCGGCGTATTCACATCGGCAGCCACGGGAACCCACTGGCCGGTCGCGGCGTTGAACGTCGCAAGCAGGTAATACGACCGATCCAACGATTCTTTCGTACCGTCTGCATTGATGTCGAACAAGTTAGAGGAAGTTACGGTATTCGGGAACGAGAACTCGCCCGTATTTCCCGAGCCGATGAACATCCATATCTCGTTGAGTCGCTGGTCGTCGTACGCGGTTCCGCGGATGGTTATCTTTCCGGAAACCTTCGGGTCGAGATCGTATACGGTTGCTCCGCCGGAGGTGAAAGTGGGTCCGGGCAGATCAGCCTCGAGCTCGATATGTCCGTTGTCCTTCGAACCGTTATAAAGCGAATTGTTGCCGTTTCCGGTTCCGTTCCAGAAGAAGGGACTGATCACCGCTTTCGGTCCGATATTGTCGACGACATCAACCGTCATGGGCGCGTTTACGCGAGCCCACTGGCTGTCGGTGCCCTGCTCGGTTTCTTCGGTCTCGTCCCAGAAGGCGAACGAGAAGAGCTTCAGGAGATCGTCCATGGTTTCAAGCGTTGCCGGCGCGATCTCGATAGCCTGCGAATGAACAACCGAAGTGTCGGTCTCGGTAATAGACGTGAAGTTATTCACTGTTCCGGTTATAGCGGTTATAGGCAGTGTAGTGCCGTCCCACGCCGTTCCCGCCGGAGTGTTGGTTTCCCAGATGTACCGGATGGTGCCGTTTCCGCCGACGAACTCGGGGATTACCGCCAACCGTCCCTTCACCTTGAAAGCGGAGGACGCGAGATTGACCAGGGACTTCTCTTCGCCGCTCACAGCAGTGTAGTACGTGATAAGCTCCGTTGAGCTGAAGGCGTTGTCGCCGCTCAGGTCGGTACCGAGGCGCACCTTCGCTATCTGCGGGCGCTTGTTGGATACATAGGTCGCAATTGACCCTGCTGTCGCGTTTCCGCCCTTGTCGTACGCAACGTAATGCAGCTCTATCGGGCCGTCAGGTATGTTGAGCGAATTGATGGAAGCCTGCCAGTTGTATGTCGAAACGTTCCGCTCTACGACTTCCACCATGCCGTCTCCGTCATCCTTGGATATAACGGGATCAGGACCGCCGGACCAATCGCCGGTTTCCGCCGTCGTGTTGTCCACAATCTGCGCGTACACGAATTCGGCGGTAGTAAAGCTGACTGAAACGGCAGGACTGAACGTGATGGTGTTTCCCGAAACAGAGGCGATGCGCCGGTCAACTCCGCCGATTCTGACGAGACCGCCTACGCGAATGTTGGCGTTAGCGCCTATCGAAGCATGAGTCAGGCTGTTTTCGTCGGTTCGGGTTGCACCCGCATACGTAATTCTCGGCAGGTCTCCCGCCGTAAATACCAGATCGGATAGATTCGTACGCGCCCCTGAGGAAAGCATCGGGTTGTACACGCGGTCGACCGTGCCGTTTCCTGCGTTGCCCCTTCTGACGAAGAAGAAGGCCAGACGCTCGAAACCGCTATTCTCTTCGGTAACGGTAGACCCAATCGTATAGGTGTTATTGCTTTGCGCGATCTGGTTCGTCATGCTCACCGGAATGCTGCGATGAGTGATCGTTCCTACAGTCGGCGCGATATTGTCGTAATTAACGGCGATATTCTGCCTGGTGACTCCGACCGGGTCGCTGCTGTCTGTCACCTCGATCTGATAGCTGTGAGAGCCGGCTACAGAACTGCTAGTGGGGAATCCGAGCGGGATGCGCAGGGTATAATACGGCGCGGTGATATTCGTTGATCCGCCGGGAACAGACGCCGACGTGAACCAGTCAGCGTTCACATTATCCGCGCGGTTGGCAAGTTCGGCGCTTGTGGCCAGATTAGTCACCCTGATGTTCGCGATTCCGCTTTCATCCGCGACGCTTCCTACCAGATACCACTGCCCGCGGATATACATATCCGCTTCGTAGGTGCGTTCCGCGATTACCGTCGTTCCGTCCAGATCGAACTGGACCAGCCGCAGATAATCCGGGTCTCCCAGGCGGGGAACGTTGTTGTCGATGGATATCGTGCGGGTCTCCGACCAGTTGCCGAACGTACTCTTGTCGTCCTGGGCCCTGACGCGGTAGCGGATGGGTTTCGCGGGATTGCCGCTTGCAGGGTTGAATTCCCCCTTCTCGTTTATCGATATGTTCCAGCTCGCGCTTCCGGTGACAGGGAATTGATACGGATCTTCCGCCGTACCGGTTCCTGACATGACGTAGCGAGCCGACGTATAGAGCGCATTGTATGCAACAAGGGCGTCCCGGTCGTCGACATCGAAGTCGCCGTCGTTGTCGACATCGATCATCATCCATACTTTCGAGACTGAATCGTTATCCTGCGCGCTTCCGAAAATACGGACCGTGCCGCCGAGGGTTGTTCCTGTCGCGGGATACAGAATCGTTGCGGTCGGCTTGTCGCCGTCCGGATCCAGATCAAGATAATGAACGTAATCGATATAGTTTCCTATGATATCTGTCGCACGGATAGTGATGGGCAGGCGCCAGATATCAGCGTCCTGCTCGACCGCATGGGTATCATTTGCGTACGTGGCGGTCGTGGTAATCACGTTGGCGGCGGCGTTTGTGAATGCGATGCTCCAGGAGAAGGTTCCGGTTACAGATTTCCATGACGCGTCCGTACCGACCCTGTATTGAACGGTCGCTATTCCCGATCCTGTGCCGTCGTTGGTGGTTCCGCGGAACGTAACGTCGCCGGTCACCTGCTCATTCATAGAGTGCGAGGTCACCTCTACGGTCGGTTTTGTGTTGTCGATTACGATCTGGCGGGTGGACGAGGAAGTCTGGCCCGAGTTGTCCGTAACCAGAACGGATACTGTCTTCGCCCCGCTTGTCCAGGCGGATACGTCTATCGGAACTGTTGCGGAAGAAGTGAACACTTCCCAATCGCCTGCGACGCCCGAGACCTTGCTCATCGTATACGAAGTTCCGTCTATGGTCAAAGCGACGGATTGAATGCCTACCGTGTCGCGGGCAGCGACGCGCAGCGCGAACTGGGCCCTCGTGCCGCCGAATATCGTATTGTTCAGCAACCGGTATTCATCGGCAAGAGGCGTCGCTCCGTCGAAGGACCATGGATCTGTGGAATCGAAGTAAATATCGGACTGGATATCCGGAGGATTGGTGTCTATCTTGTATGCGACGCGGCTTCCCACCGCGCTTCCGCTGTCGGTGCTGAACTGCAGCTTGGGATAAGTCAGAATGTCGCCCGCAACGTACGTGATCGGAGTCGCGAACGTATTTCCCGCAACGTCTGTAACACGGAAGTACAGGTATTTCTGTCCGTCGCCGGTCGACGGAGAATACTGGAAGGATCGGGTATCCGCGTCGTAGAAAAGCGGGTTTCCTGGATTGGAAAGCACGGCGTTCGCAGTCGCGGCAACCCAGGTTGATCCGTCTTCCGATACAGCGAAATTCGCCAGCGCGACGGTTCCGTCGTCGTCAAGGAGAGTTCCCGACACAGTGGTCGTATTAATGAGGGTTGTTGTGCCGTCAGTCTTTACGTTCGAAAGCCTTACTACCGGCCGGTCGGCGTCCTGATCGACGAGGAAGGTGCGTTCTACGAGAGTCTCGTTGTTAGCCGCGTCGAGTACTCGCGCCCGGACGCTGAGCTGAAGCCCTGTTGTCCCGGCGTCGCTGTCGTAGAGTGCGGAACTTGCGGATATAACGCTTGTATCGAAATTCTCGAGCTCCCAGGAGGTTGTGCCGATCAAAGCGCCGCTTTCGGCCGGAATCCAGGCCCACGCCGGAACTCCCACTGTTCCGGTATTCTTGTAAACCTCTACAGCAACGCTATCGATTCCGTTCGAGTCGCTTGCCGTTCCCGAGAATGTAACAAGCTTATTGATTGTCGCACCGGTAGAATGCGAAGCGAATGTCACGGTTGGAGGCGTTTTATCGATGATGATGGATTGGCCCATCACGATCGAGTAACGGCCCGACGCGTCTTGAACCCGGAGGTAAATTTTCCGGTTTCCGGCGGCGAGCGACGAGAGATCCGCGATGTTGACGGTGGCGCCCCATGTAACCCCGGCGCCCGCGTCGATGTCGGTTACGGCAGCCGAATACACGGTTCCTGTTCCCCAATTATAGTCGCCGACCTTCGCGAAGAGGGTTACCGGCCCGCTCGTGTCGTCGGTTGCCTCTATCGATATATCGAGAGTTCCATTGCCGTTGTCCACAGGAGTCGTTACTGGATCGGTTATGTCGAAGGAAGGATCCATCGTGTCGATCCAGACGGTTCTCTCAGTAAGAACGCTCGTATTCCCGGCCCGGTCCACAGCGCGAACCTGCAGGAGATTTGCGTTTCCGTCGGAGAAACTGATCGTTCCCGTGAAGGTCGAAGTGCCGGTCAAGCTCACCCAATCGCCGAAGGCGCCCTCTGTTCCGTCAGGCGAAATCCTGTATTCGATTTTCTGGAGCCCGCTGTTTCCGGTATCGGAAGCGGTTCCGGAAATCGCCCGGCTTGCGGTCGTATACCATGTCGAAGAAACGATCCCGGTAAAGGTATCGATTGTCGGAACGTTTTTATCGACGACTACGGTTCTGGATACCGTTGTGCTCTGGTTGGCCGCGTCCTTCGCGATGAATGACAGCGCGTACGTATTGTTTGCCCGCGCGGCGGAATCGAAGGTGTATGTCCAGTAATTATCGTCGGCGGTTGCCGATGTGTTGTCCGGACCGTCTGCGTCGATTGATATAATCGTTTCCTCGCCGCCGTTGATCCGCGCCACAAAACTGGCAAGCGCGTTCGTATCGGAAACGCTTCCCGCGAATGTAACCGTGGCGTTGGTATATTGGGTATCCGTGGATCCGACGCCGCCGAACGGAGCGTCGGAAGATTCGGTTAATACTGGAGGAGCTTCGTCGAAATAGAAATCGACAAATGCAGTCGTAATATTGCCGATTCGATCGGTAGACCTGAAATATAGTTTCTTTGCGCCCTGAGAGCCGAGAGATACAGCGCTAGCCGACCAGAGGCTCGAAGAATCAAGTTCCGACAATTCGGTCCAGGTTCCGTCCGCTCCGTTCGTAGACGTGGTGCTGTATTCGATATCCTTGTATTCAGTTCCTGTGCCGTACGTGAAGCCGACGCCGCCGATGTCGCGCGACGAACCGTCAATATCAACGGTATTTTGCGTAATAACAGCGGAATCCCCGGGGTTGTTTATCGTGATCGCCGGGCCAGTCGTATCGATGCGGACTGTCTGCGTCGCGGTCGACACCTTTCCCGCCAGGTCTGTGACCGTGAGGGTGTACACATAGAGGCCGTCGTTTGCGTGAGTCGCCTCGTTTACTGTCTGATCGTACGTCCAGACTCCGGTCGAAGAGCCTCCGCTCGTCAGCGTAAGAGTACCGAGGCTAGCGCCGTCCTTCGTCGCGGTAAGAACCACAGAGGACGGGCGTCTGCCGGCGGTGATGCTGTCGTCGTCGCTGTCTCCGCTCAACGTAAAGTCCGTTTCGCGGCTTTCCAATCCGGCGTCGCTCAAGCCGCGAGCTGTCGCGCCGACCGTCATCGTCGCTGTCGGCATCGCGCGGTCTACGTTTGCGCTCGTCGTCTGAGCGGTTCCGCCGTTGCTGATGTTTCCGGCCTTGTCGACCGCCCGGTAGTATACGGTATGCGCGCCCTCGCTCGCCGAGGAGAAGTCGACAGATCCGCTCCAGCTCGTTCCGCTCACGGAAGCGAGCGTCCAGGCTCCAGCCGTAGAATCCAGCTGATACTCGACGCGCTCGAGGTTCGTTTCCGTTATCGTTCCGGATATCGATACCGTTCCGCTCTGCCAGCCGGTAATTGCCGCCATGGATACCACGGGACTGGTGTTGTCCACTATAACAGATCGGTTTTGCGTGCTTGTCTTTCCCGCGGCGTCCGTCGCGGTGAACACCAGGTTATATGTTCCGTCTGCGGGAGCGTCGACATCGAATGAGTAGCTCCACGATCCGTCTCCGGCAACCGGTATGGTCGCGGAAGCTCCGCCTGACACCGTCAAACTGGTCAGGGAGTTCGAATCAGACGCGTTGCCCGAGAACGCCACGTCGCTCGTGGCGTATTGTGCAGAGGTCGTGCCCACGGCTGTCTCGCTCAACACAGGGTTCGCAAGATCGACTTTTACGGTCGCCGTCGTATTCTCGACGTTTCCGGCACGGTCGCTCGCACGCACATACAGGGTGATGTTTCCTTCGGCGGAGTCCGCCAGTGAAAGCGATCCGCTCCAGGTTCCGCTTCCGATAGAGGCGGGCATCCAGGTTCCCGCAGTCGATCCGAGCTGATACTCAACTATGCTGAGATTGCTTCCGCCTAAGTCAGAAGCCGCTCCGCCGATCGGGATCGTTCCGCTCTTCCATCCGGTCAAGTCCGTCGTTACGCTCACTGTCGGATTCGTTTTGTCGACAAGAATCGAACGTGTGACGATCTTCGTTCTTCCCGCGACATCGGTCGCTATGAACTGCAAGGTGTATTCGCCGGCAGCAGACGGCGAAGTCCAATTCCAAGAAGCGGCAGTGCCGGAGGTCGCAACAGGGGCGGCGCCGTTAACACTGACGGTCACGTTTGAAAGCGCATTTGAGTCTGATGCCGTTCCGGCAAAATAAACAGAGCTGTTCGTGTTGAATGTGGTCGAGCCCAGTCCGGATGCGGTTTCGAAAATAGACGGGTCTTCGGTGTCGTACTGGAAGGAAACGGTTTCTGCCGTCGCAGGATTCAATCCATCGGAAGCGCGTACCCAGAAGGACTTTGAGCCCTGTCCGCCTGAGGAGAAATTGACTCCTGCGGCAGACCATGAGGCGGCCTTGGTGATGGCCGTCCATACTCCGTCCGCTCCGTCCGTGCTATCCAAACTATATTCAATCGCGCTAATGCCTTTTCCGCTTCCATCGTCGACTGTTCCGCGGATTGTATATGAACTGGTAGAAACGCCCTCTCCTACTGCGGGCGCAGTGATTGCCAATACAGGCGAAGTGGTGTCGATTACTACAGTCCGGGTGAATTCGGTTTTTTTGTTTGCGTTATCCGTCGCAACGAAGCTCAATTCATACGCCCCGTCGCCGAGCGCGATGCCGAGAGTCGCAGCCCATGTTGCGGCTCCGCTGGTCTGATTTAACAGAGTCACAGCAGCTCCGCTGTTTTTCGAATACGTGACAACCACGGACTTGATGCCGTTGCCGTCCGTTGATGCTCCGCTGAAGACGACATCCGCGTTCCGATACACCAGAGTTGTTCCGCCGATGCCGGAAGTAGTTTCGGTAAACGTCGGATTTGCGAGGTCGACATCGAACTCATAGCTTGTGACAGGGGAAACATTGCCGGCGTTATCCGTAGCCCGAACGGCGAAGGTTTGGTTCAATCCGTCGGTCAGTCCGGTTAACGGAACGAGCCAATTGCTCGTACCAGTAGCGGTAATCCAGCCGGCTCCGTTCAGGTTGTACTCAACCTTGTTCAACCCGCTCAGTCCGACATCGGCTGATTCGCCGGTGACATTGAAAGTATCGGTTTGAACCAGAGTAGAACCATCGGAGGCAATATTGGCAATAGAAATCGTCGGCGGCATGTTATCGATGATCACCGTCCGGGTAATCTCAGCAGATCTGCCGACCGCGTCGACAGCCGTTATTCTATATACATAGGTTCCTAAACCATTCGATACCGGAACGGAAATACTCCAGGTCCGGGTAAAACCATCGGGGCTTGTAGTAACAACGGTCGCCGAGCTTGCGGTGCCGCCGTCCTTTGCTACAGTCGCAGTGACCGTTCCCATAGCGCGGGTATCGGTAGCCGTGCCGCTTAACGATCCGTCCACGCGGATCGACTGGCTGACGGGAGATGCGGTCGCGAAAACGGGATTCGCGCGATCAACCGCGAAGACTTGCGCCGCTTCCGAGGATATATTTCCGGCGCGATCCACAGTCCACACGTACACCGTATGGGAGCCTTCGCCGAGGGCTTCGATATTCAGGGTTGCGAACCAGTTATCCGTTCCGGTCAGCGTTCCGGTCGCGGCGTCGCCTGCCGTTCCATTGACGCGATAGTATGCCGTCTCCACCCCGCTGCCGGTATCAGACGCGGTTCCCGCGATCGCGAGGCTGCTCGTCACATACGATCCCGGCGTAGTGCTAAACACAGGAAGGTTCGGAGCTGTGGTATCAATAAGCACATTACGGGACACTGTCTTTGTTTTCTGTGCCGCGTCTGTGGCAACGAACGAGAGGGCGTAGGTGCCGTCTGTAGTGTTCGGAAGCGTCCAGCTCCAGGCGCCCAATCCCGTCACAGCCGCGGGAGCGCCGCCGTTGATGCTCACGGTAACGCTGGAGAGTAAGTTCGTATCGCTCGCCGTTCCGCCGAAGGAAACCGCGGTCTTTCTGTTCACCAAAGAACTGGTCAAACCGGATGTAGTTTCCTCAAGCACCGGCGGATTAACGTCGTATTGGAAGGCTACGGATTCCGCAGTCGCGGGATTCAAGCCGTCGGAAGCGCGCACCCAGAGCGTCTTTGAACCTTCGCCGCCTGAGGAGAAGTCAACTCCGGTCGCGACCCAGGAAGCAGCCTTTGTGATGGACGTCCAATCTCCGTCGGTTCCGTCCGTGCTGTTTGCGCTGTATTGAATGGTTTCGACGCCCTTGCCGCTGCCGTCGTCAACGGAGCCGCGGATCGTATAAGAAGTCGTTGAGACGCCCTCCCCGGTCGACGGAGAGGATATCGATAGAATCGGAGAAACAGTATCGATTACGACAGCCCGGGAAAACTCAGCTATCTTGTTGGCGTTATCCGTCGCAACAAAGTACAGTTCATAGGTGCCGTCGCCGAGCGCGGTGCCGAGAGTCGCAGTCCATGTAGCCGCTCCGCTGGTCTGATTTAACAGAGTCACCGCAGCTCCGCTGTTTTTCGAATACGTGACTACAACGGACTTTATTCCGTTGGCGTCCGTTGATGCTCCGCTGAAAACGACATCCGCGTTCCGATAAACAGGAGTTGTTCCGCCAATGCCGGAAGTCGTTTCGGTAAACGTCGGATTTGCGAGGTCGACATCGAACTCATAGCTTGTGACAGGGGAAACATTGCCTGCGTTATCCGTAGCTCGAACAGCGAAGGTTTGGTTCAATCCGTCGGTCAGTCCGGTTAACGGAACGAGCCAATTGCTCGTACCCGTAGCGGTAACCCAGCCGGCTCCGTTCAGGTTGTACTCGACCTTGTTCAAACCGCTTAATCCGACATCGGCTGATTCGCCGGTGACATTGTAAGTATCAGCCTGAACCAGGGTTGAACCATCGGAATTAATAGTAGAAATGTTGATTGTCGGGGGCATATTATCGATGATCACTGTCCGGGTGATCTCCGCCGATCTGCCGACCGCGTCGACAGCCGTTATTCGATATACATAGGTTCCTAAACCATTCGATACCGGAACGGAAATACTCCAGGTCCGGGTCTTTCCGTCGGGGCTTGTAGTAACAACGGTCGCCGAGCTTGCGGCCCCGCCGTCTTTAGCTACAGTCGCAGTGACCGTTCCCATAGCGCGGGTATCGGTAGCCGTACCGCTTAACGATCCGTCCACGCGGATCGACTGGCTGACGGGAGATGCGGTCGCGAAAACGGGGTCGGCTTCATCGATCGTAAAATTCTGAACTGCTTCCGCGGATATATTTCCAGCCCGGTCGACAGTCCATACATAAACCGCGTGAACGCCCTCATCAAGGGAGCCTACGTCCAGGGTAGCGAACCAGTTATCCGTTCCGGTCAGAGTTCCGATCGCGGCGTCGCCTGCCGTTCCATTGACGCGATAGTATGCGGTCTGCACGCCGCTGCCGGTATCCGACGCGGTTCCCGCGATCGCAAGGCTGCTCGTCACATACGATCCCGGCGTAGTGCTAAACACAGGAAGATTCGGGGCTGTGGTATCAATAAGCACATTACGGGACACTGTCGTCGTTTTCTGAGCCGCGTCAGTGGCGACGAAAGATAATGCGTAGGTGCCGTCGGTAGTGTTCGGGAGCGTCCAGTTCCACGAGCTGGAACCCGTAACTGCTGCGGGAGCGCCGCCGTTGATGCTCACGGTAACGCTGGAAAGAGCGTTCGTGTCGCTCGCCGTTCCGCCGAAGGAAACCGCGGTCTTCCTGTTCACCAGGGAACTCGTCAAGCCGGATGTCGTTTCGGTTAGAACCGGAGGATTCAGATCGAACTGGAACCCAACGGATTCCGCTACGATCGCATTGAGCCCGTCGGAAACGCGCACCCAGAGAGTCTTTGCTCCCTCTCCGCCCGGCGAGAAATCAAGTCCTGTTGCCGACCACGATGCGGCCCGGGTGATTGATGTCCAAGAGCCGTTTACTCCGTCAGTACTATCCTGACTATACTCAAGAGCAGAGACTCCCTTGCCGCTTCCGTCGTCGACAGAGCCGCGAATCGTATAAGAAGTCGTGGATACGCCTTCGTCGTTCGACGGAGACGAAATCGACAATATTGGAGAGGCGGTATCAATCATCACATTCCGTGTAAAGCTCGTCGTCTTGTCAGCCTTATCCGTCGCTGTGAAAATGATTTCGTATGTTCCGTCGCCGAGGGCCGCGCCGAGATTTGTAGCCCAGGAGGAAGCTCCCGTAGTCTGGTTCAACAGGGAAACGGGGCTTCCGCCGTTTTTAGAATAAGTCACAGTTACTGACTTGATTCCATTGCTGTCCGTAGACAAGCCTCCGAATGAAACACTCGCGTTTCTATATACGATCGCGCTTCCGCCGATTCCCGATACTGTTTCGGTAAATACCGGAGGATTCTTGTCGACGGTGACATTGCACAATGAAATAATATCGCCGTACACATTGGTGTCGTCGGCAAGACGGAGCCACAAGCGATAATCGCCTTCAGAGTCGTTGCCCAAAGCATCTTTAAGAACAAGAGAACCGCTGAAAAGCTTCTTATACGTACCTGTTCCATCGGTATAACCGGCGCCGGTATCCGTGGAGACCTGGGCGGTCGTCCAACGATCATCCGATGTGGAAGGCGCGCCAGTTTCGCTTGCGCGCGTATAGGCGATCAGGGCGGATGCAAGGTCGTCGTCGGAATAGCCTTTAACCATCAAACCGCTGCCGTCGACAACCACAGAGGTCGAGCCGCCGAGGCTCGGGCTTGCCAGATTGCGAAGAACCGGCACGGTTGTGTCCGTTTCATATGTCTTTGTTATCGATGTTGAATAATATTTTCCGTCGTACAGGAGATACTGATAGGTAATCGTCTCGCCTTCTGCAGCGGCGGGAAGAGACACTGACCAGTCGAAGGTGTACCCGGTTGAAGAGGCGGTGCTCGCGGTCCCGGTCTTTGACTCGGAAACTACCGAGACAGAAGATCCGTCCGGTTCGATCCGATTGACGGAAAGAATGACCTCGCTGGAGTCGGAGTCGAACGCATCGATCTCCAGGATAAAATTGCCGTCTGAAGCAGGCCGAACCTTCTTCGCGTCCGGAGAGAATGTATCGATATACGGAGCGCTTCCGTTGATCTTGAAAGCGTATTCTCCGTATTTCTGTCCGGCATACAGGGTGCTCTTCGCGTCGCTGCGGGTAGTCGTATATTCAGCGGCATCTGTTGCCTGAACGATCAAAACCCATGATCCCGAAGTCTTCGGAATCTCATAGTTGAAGCTCTTATTGCTTCCGCTTGAAGTAATATCGGATACGCTGATTGCTTCCGACTCTAGAGGAACGCGAGTGTCGTCGTTAACTGCGCGGACATACGCATAAATAGGTGGATCTGACACTCTCAGAGCAGCGTTGCTTTTCCCCATTTTAACTGTCACATTAACGATCGATTTTCCTGCGATCTGATTTGTAAAGAATCCTTCAGCAAATGTGGATAACGGAAACCAGGTGAGACCGGAAATCTCTACTGTGGGGTTTTTGTTATACGGATCGATCGAGAAGTTTCCGCTTCCATCGGTCGTACATTCAGAAGAACTCATCGCGAGCTCTTGCAATGCAGATCTGGTAAGCGAAAGTCCTGCCACAGAGGAGACTTTTCCGGAATCGAGTTCGGACAACTGCTTAAGAGTGAAGGTATCGTCTACCGACAATGCAGCCGACAAGTCGCTGCTTTCGTAAATGCGCGCGGTTCCGTTTCCTGTGGTCGCGGTCGGATTACCGGTTGCGGGACTCTGATACACATATGAATCATCGTAAGCGGTCAAAGTATAGTAGAATTCTCGCGGTTTGGAGGTTTCATTCATGCCGGCGCTTAAAAGCTCGAATACGGTCGAAGGAAGGGTAAATTCCCAGTTCGCCAGCACATTCTGCTGCGTATGAGAAGCAACTAATTCAACTCCGCCGGCTTCGTCGGCTTCATAGAAATTAACTGTAATTGCCGAACAGTTCTTATAGTCCCAGAGGCTTCCAGAAAAAATCGCAGAGTCGCCGAAGGGGTCGGCAGATTCGTCGCCATTGGTTGAAGGTCGTGTCATTACGACAAGAGGAGCGGTGTTGTCAATAAAATAACGCTGGGATTTGTCCGCGGTTCGATTTGCCGAGTCAGTTGCGACTGCAACAAGCTGGTATGATCCATCAGGGATGAGCGGAAAGCCTGTTTCAGAGAGCGGTGAGTTTTCGACGCGATACGACCATGAATTGTCTTCCGGATCGATGTCAGCCGTCCACGTTCCAACGACCGCGTTAGTATCTACATTCGTCAATGTGAGCGTTACGCTCTTAATGGAAGTTTCATCCTTAACCATACCGGCAAAAATAAAATCGTCCCGCATCACGCTGTTCGCGGCAGGATACTCTATGCTCACCGTCGGGGGCTTCGTGTCGACCGAGTCGCCGAGGCCGACTTTGCAGGTCATGAACGACGACGAGAATGCGAGGGTTAAGAGGAGAAAGCTTATTACGCTGGCTTTGACTGCTTTCATGGACTACCTTCCTTAGAATACGTTGACGCGAACCCCGCCGGTTACGTGGGGAACGATGGAATCGACGCTCACTTCCGACGTATCAACATCCGTCGGAATGAACCAGAACTGCGCTTCCGTATAGAATGAGAAAGTTCTGAACGTTGTGCGCTTGGGTATGGTGACGCGGGGGAACTCGAACTGGCCGAGCACCGCCGAGAGAATTTGCGGTTTGCCGCTCTGCGTATCGGAGAACTGCGAGAAGTTCGCGCCGATTGACGCCGTGGCGGACAGCCACGAGAAATCGGGGCCGAAGAAATAGTCGAGAGGAACGTAGGCGAGGTTCGCAAGGAGCTTGATGCCCATCACGTTTCCGCCGTAGCGGGGCGGCGTTCCGGTGAACAGGGCCCGCTGCTCCTCGGTGAACTGGCCGAACTGCGCCTGCAGCTTGACGTTGTCGTCGAAGAAGGTAAGGCCGAGGCCGACGTCGTAGAAGGTCGCGCCCCAGAAGTGCCAGTCGAAATACAGGCCCTGAATAAAGGTCGGCACCGCGTAGGCGGACTTGTCGCCGGGGCGCAGGCTGAGCATGACGGAGTCGAGCTGTACGTCGTCGGAGCTGAGTCCGGAGAACACGAGCTCGTTATTGTAGCGGCCGCCCTCTCCCGGAGAGATAAGCCTGATGGACGGCATCGTCTTGTCGATCTGAATGATGGAACGGGTTACGACGACCTCGCCTGAACGCATGGTCGAGCGTACTACCAGGAAGTGGTACCCTTCTACCATATCGCCGGTTTCGATGCGGTATCTCCAGCGCTTGCCAGACTCCGTAGGCACGAAGGTTTTTCCGTTGTCGAAGCTGATCTCTACCTTCTCGAGCGTCTTCGCCTGGAGGCGCTTGCGCTCTTCCTTCGTCGTGTCCTTGGCGCGCAGCGCTATCACGTCTTCCTCGGTCAAGGAGTAGCCCGTGGTTCCCATGAGCCAGGGGCGTTCGATCGCGAAGTCTCCCATGGCCAGGTTGTCTATCGTTACCCAGGGGCCGGCGGCGTGATACTGTATCGTCTGCACGGAAGATTTGATGATCGCGTCGTTCGCGGCCAGGGCCTGCACCTGCAGTTCGTGCATGCCGTCTTCCAGAATCTCGGGGGAAAGGGTGAACTTGAAATACCCGGAAGGATTGAGATCAGTCACCGCGACGTCCGTTCCGTCTACGTACAGAAGAAGGCTGTTCACCGCGTCCTCCGAAACCACGCGGCCGTAGATATTGAAGATTCCCTGCACCGGCTCCCCGTTCATAGGGTAGAGGAATTCGATGCGGTTGCGGTCGGTTCCTCGATACACTTCGAAGTTGCGCGATACGCGGGTGATGTTGTCCGCGCGGTCGAAGCCGCGCACTTCAAGGTTGTAGAAACCCGGAGGCAGTGCGGAAATGTCGATTCCGCGGGAGATGATGAGCTCGCTTTCGAAGAAGATCTCGGAAAGCGCGGAGGGGATGGTCGGCTGCTTGGGATCGATGTTGTTGATCCGGACCGAAAGACGGTTCAGGTGGATGTTGTCCATCGTCTGGCCGGCGATGAACAGCACGTCGCTCGAGCGGCTGCCGTCGAGCGGGAGCTCGAGGCGGATCGAGGGCGCGGTATTGTCTATATTGATGAGGCTCGAATAGAGCCCGGTTGTTTCGTATTTATCGTACACCTTGACGAACACGACATGGGTTCCGTCCTGTATCACGCGGGTATCGAAGCTGTACTCCCACGATTCGGCTCCGTTCGCGAGATTGAAGGTGTTTCCGTTATCGAGGGATACTTCGACCTTCTCGATTCCGTTCTTGTCGCTCGCGGTGCCGGTGATCTTGATGACTCCCTTGTTCGTGGTTTCGAACGAAGGGGCGAGCACCGCGGCCTTGGGTTCCTCGAGGGACACCCTGAAATTGCGGACGATTTCTTCGCCGCGCACGCCGTGAATATCTTCCGCGTACAAGGTGATGGTGTGTTCGTTGTCGAGGAGGCTCTTCAGGGCGACGGGGATCGAATAGCTGTTTACTATCGGCACTTCCGTGAACTCGCCGTTGTCGATGCGGTACCACACCTTGGCGGGCTGGTCGTCGTCGTAGACGACTCCGGAAATGATGAAGTCTTTTCTGATGATCTCGTTCTCGGCCGGAACGTGAACTTCAACCACGGGGAGGTCGGCCTGGGCGTCGATCTCGAACAGATACGAGCCTGCGGGCCCGATGTTTCCGGCTTCGTCGGTAAAGCGGAATTCCATGCCGGGTTCGATGGGGCGCTCAAGGGTTCCGATCATGACGTTCGGCATGGATGTCAGATCGAAGGGGGTCCATTCGGTGCGGTCGTTCTTGCCGCGGTCGCCGGGAGCGCGGTATTCGGCCAGGGCGACCACGCCGTCGTCCGCAAGGCGGAAGGCGATGCGGGTTTCGCCGTTCACTACGTCTCCCGGTTCGGGAAACACAACTTCCGAGGCCGGCGGTACGGTATCCTTGCGGAAAATCCGCCACTCGCGGGAAACCCGGCCGACCGCGTCGATCGCGCGAACCATCAATTCGATCTTGCCCTCGCCGAGAGCGCTAATGTCGAGCTCGCCGGAGAACGGCATTTTCGCAAACGCGGTCCAGGTTTCGCCCCTGTCGAACGAATACTCTACCGCCGATATTCCCCGGCCGTCGGAAGCGGAAACCGTCAACGGCAGGCTGTTTTGAAGCCACACCGGGCGGGCTGTCGCGTCGACAGAAAGCTCAGGGAGCCCGGAATCCACGATGAATGTGACCGGAGCGGTCTTGAACGTTTCTCCCGCGGTGTCGGTAATCTCCAGAACCACGCCCTGGTATTCGCCGTCCGCGATTCCGCTCACTGAAACGCGGTTCCCCGAAAGGCTGAGTACAAGGCCCTTTTCCGCGGTCTTAGACTCTGAAGCGAAGGCGACGGAAGCCGCTGCCCGATCGGGTTTTCCGTTATAGAGGCCGGTTACGGACGCTCCGTCGAAGAGCAGGATGTTGTCGGAAGAGTTGCGGGCGGCAGTTCCCCAAACGAATTGCTCGTCGTCGAAAACTCCCTGGGCGGGAGTCGGACGCACGACGCAAAAAACGCCCGAAAGGCGTTGTTCTGTCAAATCCTTGAAGGCCACCGTTATATCAAGCATTTTCCACTCTGCGGAAATCAGGGCTTTCAGCGGAATGAGGGCGAATTGGGCGCCTTCCGGAGTTTTCGATACGGAGGCCTTCGCGGGGACGCTTCCGTTGATCGTCCATGAAACCGAGGTTGCCGGAACAGGCGAATCGATCGCGACGCGGAGGAAGGAATCCTGCTGCCGTTCCTTGGGCCAGCCCGGGCCGGCGAGCTCGATGAGCATTCCCTGTTCAAAGGGAATATCCGCGGGCAGCACGCGCTCAAGGGCTATCGAGGCTTCCGCAGTGGATGACGGCTCCTTTCCTTTGGCGGGGATGGTGACCGTTCCTGAAGATGCGAGGGTATCGTCTGTAAATTCAGGACGGGCGTCCCGCGGGATGCCCAGATTTGTGACGTAAAAAGGAAGAATAGCGGAGGTTTCCCTGCCGTGAACGTCCTGGGCCCGAACCTCCAGACTCAGCGCGCCGTACGGGAAGTCAGGGGTTATCGGAACGCGCAGGGCGGCTCCGGAAGCGCCCGGCTTAAGAGGAACCGTTACCCAGTCCCGCCCGGTAATCCGCCAGGAAGCGCCCGACAGGCCGGGCTCCGAGGAAATCGAGCCGGTCAGCGCGTATCCGCTTTCCGGGTGAATCTCCGCGTTCGGATCGTCGATAGCGGCAAGTTCAATAACCGGCGCGGGGCCGGCGACCGCGAAAGGAATCGTCGCGACAGGGCTTTTCACCCCGTTCGCATCCTCGGACCAGGCCTCGAGGCTGTGCTTGCCGGTCGAAAGGCCGTCTATCTCGACGCCGAAGGCGCCGACTGAATCAAGCCGTACGGGTTCCCGTTTGTCCACAGAAACGTAGACGGCTGATATGCCGTCGTCGTCCTTCGCAGTTCCTCTGAACACCAGCGGACCGTCCAGCAATTCTCCCGGCGCGGGGCTCTCGACGGAAATGGAAGGAATGTCTGCCGCCGAGTCTACAGGAATCTTCCGTGAAATCGAGGATTTGTTGCCGGCTACGTCCACCGCGTCGATGGTAACGGTCACCGCCTTTTCTTTCGATCCCCTGATGTCGAATTCCTTGATCCAGTACGGGTTTCCCTTCACCAGCTCGAAGGCTCCGGTTTCCTTGCCCATCGACCAGGAAAGAGACTCGATGCCGTTTATATCCCGGGCGAATCCCGCTACGGAGAACACCCCGTTGACCGCAAAGCCTTCTTCAGGCGCGATGAACGAAACCTCGGGGCGCGTGTTGTCTACGAAAAAGAGGAAGGTATAAATTCCGGTCGATCCCTGCAAATCCCGAGCCTTGAACCAACAAACGGCAGGACCGTCGGGTATGTCCCGGGAATCGATGGAGAGCGAGAACGTCCAGGCAAATTCTTTTTTATTGTATTTCAGGGGAATCTCGGTGAAGGAGTCTCCCTGATCGAGCGAATACGAGAGTTCCTTGATCCCGTTGCCGTCGGCTACGACGCCGGAAAGGGTGAATTTCCCCGCTACGAGCGATCCCATCGCCAGGTTCTGCACATCGGTTTCAGGCTGGTTTCTGTCCAGATGCCAGCGCACGGTTTGAGACCTGCCCTGCACCCCGTTCACGTCGACGCCGTACACGGTAATAGTATGCTCGCCCTCGTACATCTGATTCGTATCCAGATAATACGACCAGAACTCCTTGCCCTCCGCGCGTACCGGCTCGGGATTGTCGTCGAACAGAAGCTCTACATGGCTCACCGCGTCGTCGTCGATGCAGGTGCCCACCACGTTGAGGTTTCCGGGAACTCGCATGCCGTTCAAGGGGTTGGTGATCCGGGTGACGGGAAGGTCGGACTCAGGATCGACGTACATGTTATAGGGGCCGGCAAGGCCCTGATTTCCCGCAAGGTCTTCCGCGGTGACGAGTATATTGTACTTTCCGGGTTTGCTTTCGCTGATATCAACGCTTTCAAGCCAGCTGTCCAGAGACTGTACAGGGGTATCGACCGTCTCCCTCTTTCCGAGAGCGGTCAGGTTTGCTGACGCAAACAGAATAACCACCAAATACAGAGCCAGCTTCTTCATATCAATACCTTCCCCGTGCGAGACTATTTCCATTTTCTCCATTATCGGGAAACTTATTGATATTGACAAGGATATTTAACTGGAAAAAACTACCTTACCTAGTAAATTATCGCTTATTCAGGTAGTGAACGGCAACAATATCAGACGGATTCAATTGTAAAACTTTTTCAAAATGCGAATTCGCTTCATCCCTGCGCCCCAGGTGCCAGGCGAGTATCCCCTGTTCAAGGTCTCCCTGGGTCTTCCATTTAAGCTCGCGCAGATCTTCCGGGTCGTTATTGTACGCCTCGAAAACGAATGATTCCCGGCAACGGCCGCGAATCCTGTCGACGGGACGGATAAACCAGGCCTGGGGAGAGGGAAGGTCCGCCACAACGCTTTCGCTGATCAAAATACGCGCATGGAAGCGCTTGGTTTCGGATTCAAAGAGCACCGCAGAGCGGACTGCCGCGGACAATACAGCGGCTTCCATCCGGCTCTCGTCGCCGAGGATGCCGAGCACCACCGGCCCCGAATCGATGCCGATGCCGACGGCGACCGGCGGACGGGACACGTTGCGCCGGTTCCAGCCGGCTACCGCGGATTGAATCTGCACGGCGCATGTCAGGGCCGCTTCGCTTCCCCGCGGGAAAAGAGCGGTGAAGCCGTCCCCGGAATATTTGGCGATAAAGCCGCCGTTAGTCCGGATAATCGGGGCGGCGAGCTCGAAATATTCGTTCAGGAAGGCGAAGGCCTCCGCGCCGTTCAAGCGCTCGGCTATCGCGGTGAAGGACCGGATATCTGCGGAAAGAACCGCCATCTCCATTTCAACCGCGTCGCCGCTTTCCGCCTCGAAAAAAGAGGTTCTGCCTAAAAACGACAGAAATTCCTCGGGAACGAAGCGCCGCAGAGCTTTGTTTACGGCCTGCCGCTCGGCGGTGAGCTGTTTCGCGGCAGTATAGGAAGCGATGTACCGCTCGATGACCATCAAGGCGATGCAATAAAGGCAGAAATTCATCCCGAGATGGCTCAAACTTATCCCCGAAAGCAGCCACATCGCGACCAGAATGTCGAATATGAAGCACACCAGCGCGGCGGAAAATCCTGCAAGAAGCCAGAACGCGCCCTGCAGGCGATCGATGCAGGCGCGGATAATCACGCCCATGCCCAAAAGCGCGAAAACAAGGGAGTACACCTGGACCACGATCAAGGCTGCGGAAACCATTCGTGTCGGGAAGAGAATAATTACCGCGATATATGCGGCAAAGGGCGCCGAAAACGCGAGAGCCGTTCGTTTCTTCAGCAACTCCGGAAATACGCTTCTGAGAAAACCGGAAAAGGAGATCATCGCGAACGGAAAGGTCAGGTAGCCCAAGCGGAATAGCATCGTCCAGGGCAGTCCGGGGACCAGATCGAGCAGCGTAAACGAATCATAGCAGAGGGCGCGGAATCCCACCGTCCCGCACAGAAGCGCGAACCACAGGAAGGAACGGTCCGTCGGGCGAAAGATGAAAAGCGCGGCAAAGAATAAGCCCATCACTCCGAGCACGCCGAAAACCAAACCTTCTGTCAATTTCTGCCGGTCTTGCGAACGCCGCAGCAGTTCAGCGTCCCCGACCGCAAGGCCTGCGTTGGTGCCGCCCATCCGGTCGTTCCAGTTCGACACGCGGATGACGATTTCAGCCTGCCCGGTCATGCCGGACTGTCCGGACATGCCGGACTGCCCCTCCGCGCCGGCCGCGGTAAACCGGACAAGGCGGGAATCCCAGAACGGCGTCTCCAGCTCTTCCGAAACTCCCGGCCGCCCGATGGACAGCGCCCGCTTTCCGTTTATGTACACTTCGCAGGCGGAAAGAACCTGCCCCACGGCCAGCGCGTAGATTCTGCCGCTCTCAAGGCCTGTAATAGTGGCGCCCCATGAAGCCCAGCCGTACGGAGTCGCGTCCGCAAGGCCCTTCCACGAACCGGGAAACGGCGCGAACGAGGCTTCGGGAAAGTCGGCGACGGAGGAATGAAACTCATGCCACTGAAAATGGAACTCGCCGCGCAGCCGATGAATGCCGGCCGGATTTTCGGAAATATCGGCGATCCCTGCCGATACGGGCGTTTTGTGCACGATTCGGCCGTCATAGAGCGGGTTCCCCAGCAAGAGGGCCGCCAGCACCGAAAGAAGGCCGCCGAATACGATAAGGGAGGCCGCGGCCACCGGTTTTTTCACCGTATTCATAACGCGCCCGCCTCATACACGGAAACCGGCCGAGCGCGCCCGCGCAGTTGTACGGCGCCGCGGAATACAGCCGGAACCGAATCTCCGGCTTCGGAGTACACCTCGGCGGACACGGCGACGGCGGCGTCGCGCTCTACCGCCCATTCGGAGAGGCGGCTGGCGATATTCACCGCGTCGGAGACTACCGTGCCTTCCATCCGCTCGCGTTCGCCGATAGTGCCGAGCATCAGCTCTCCCCGGTGGAGGCCGGCATGAAAGGAAAGAGAGCGGATGAACGGCATCGCGCTCTCGCAGTTGACGCGGTCGAAAATGCGGGCCATCGCGACGGCGCAGCGGAGGGCGCGCTCCCCGCGATCGGGAAACAGAACCATCAAGCCGCCGCTCAGATATTTGTCGACGAAACCGCCCGCGTCCCGAACAAGGGGATTAATCTTGAGCAGCAGCGCGTTAAAATGATCGAGCAGGGCAAGCCGGTCCGCCTCGGCGGCGGAAAGGCAGTCGAAGCCGAAATGCACGAACAGGATGCACATTTCTTTTTTAACCGTGTCTCCGAGCGAAACTTCCATCACGCTTTTCTTGTTCAGCAAGCTCAAGAATTCGGTCGGAATAAAGCGTTTAAGGGACTCGTTCATCAGCGCGAGTTCTCCCGAGAGCTGCTCCTCCCGCGAGAAGGCTCCCGTCATCCGGCTCACCACCATCAAGCCCATCGCGAAAATAATGCCGAAAACGCCGTAATGGGCAAGAAACACCCCTTCGAACACGCGGTTAGCCAGCAGAATGTCCCGCAACACGATGCCGAAGAAAAAGAGAAACCCGGACATGAAGATGAGCGATCCCTCAAGCCTCAAGCGAATTGCCCGGATCATTGTCCGGATTATCCACAACGCGCTTATAATAGAAAAAACTTGAAAAAACGAAAGGACGCCGGTCGCCGCGGACACCGGCAAAACGGCTGAAACCGCGCCGTACAGGAGGGAAACGGAGACCACCAGGGCAAAGACTTTCCGGCCGACCAAAAAGGGATAGAGGGAGCGGACAAAGGCCGCGAAGCCCGCGAGTCCCAGGGCGAACGTCATATATCCCAAACGGAAGAGAACCTCGTGCGGCAGCGAGGGAACAAAATCAAGCAGAAAAAACTCGTCGTAGCAGGATATTCTGAGCGCGAATAAAAACGACAAAAGCCCCAGCCATAGCGAAGCCTTCTCCTTCGGGCTATACAGAAAAAGGGCGATAAAGTATACGCCCATGGCCAGCAGCGCGCCGAAGGGGATTATCAGGAACAGGCGGTGCAGGGACCGCTGCCGGGAAACCTCCGTCAGTCCGCCGAACCGTATCGGAAGGGTTCCGCCGGGGTAGATATCGTAAAAATTGGAAAGATGCATGACCAGCACGACCCCGGTCCGCCCCGCGCCGCCTGAATCCCCGCTTCCCGGAAGCGGCACCAGGGCGGTCGCCCAGCGCACCCGCTCGGAAGCCCCGTTGTTCGCAGGATATCCTTGCGAGTAGAGTTCCGCCCCGTCGATATAATACCGCACGGCGCTGCTGTAGGCCGGAAAGCGGAACGCGTATTCGGCGTGCGGATCCAATCCCTCGATGGCCACCGCGTACGAAGCATACCCGTACCTCGGGCGACCGTCCTGATACTGGGACCAGGAACCCGGAAACCGCTCGTAGCGATCGAAGTTTCCGCTTTTCACCGAAGGATACACGAACTGGCCGGGCCAATACGCCCAGGAACCGGATAATTCGCAGACTCCTGTACTTCCCTTCAGATCGATAGCCCCGCGATATACTTCGACCTTCCCGGAACCGTCTTTTTGAAGAGAACAGGCGCTGAGGAGAGAAAGGGCCGCGGTGAACCAAAGAAAAAAGGAAGGGGGACGCACAGAAGTGAGTATAACTTCACCTTGAAAGCTTTGTCAAAATGATAGGCAGACATTCGCGGGCGCGATACAATGACAGCCATGAAACGCATACTCATCGTCACCGGCGCGAGCTCGGGGCTCGGCCGCCAATTCGCAAAACAGCTTTCAGCGTCGAGAGACGCCGATGAAATATGGCTCATCGCGCGCAGAAACGACCTCCTGCAGGAGGTCGCGCAGGAACTGAACGCCGATCACGCAGACGAAATCCTCCCCCGGAACGCGCGCAAAACCGCGGTCGCCGGAAAACGGCCCGCGCCGCGAACCTTCCCGCTCGATCTTGCGGGAACCCGGGGAGTCAAAGACTTTGCCCGCCTGCTCGCGTCTGAGTCGGAAGCCGCGGGACCGGAAGGACTCCGCATCGAAGCCCTCGTGAACAACGCGGGATACGGCACCTACGGCGCCTTCATGGACACCGACATAGACCGCCAGCTCGAAATGGTCGAGCTCAACTCGGTGAGCCTTACCGGAATCTGCCACTACGCGATCCCGCATATGGGAGAAGGCTCCCTCCTTATCAACGTCGCCAGCCTCGCTTCCTTCATCCCGCTCGGAAACTTCGCCGTGTACGGCGCCACGAAGGCCTACGTGCTCAGCTTCAGCATCGCGCTC
This sequence comes from Teretinema zuelzerae, assembly GCF_021021555.1. NCBI lineage: Bacteria > Pseudomonadati > Spirochaetota > Spirochaetia > Treponematales > Treponemataceae > Teretinema > Teretinema zuelzerae. Next base: position 1,446,319 of record NZ_JAINWA010000001.1, read on the forward strand.
GCCGCGGAAATAGCGGACCGGGGAATCTTCGTCTCCACCCTCTGCCCCGGCCCGGTGGACACCGAATTTGCCCGCGTCGCCTCCAACGGCGCGCGCAAAACCGTAGTCGACGGAAAAGACCCCCGCAAGGTAGTCGCCCACTGCCTCAGCCGAAGCGCCAAAGGCAAACGAATCTCGATCATGGCGCCCAAATGGAAGTTCAAAGCCTTCATGAGCCGCTTCGTCGGAAGATACTTTTTTGCCCGCTGGTCTTTCATCCACGAAAAGCGCCCCTCCAACCCCAAGGCGTAAAGGAAGAAACCGATGCTCTCCAAACTACCGGCCTGGGTAGGAATCGGCGCGTTTCTGCTCGCCTTCGCGGGCGGCGCGATTAACGTCGTCATGATTCTCGGCCCGCTCGCCGTTCCGGTTTCCCACCTCACCGGGAATTCCTCCAACCGCGCGATCGACCTCGCGCGCGCGAATATCAGCGAAGCGGCGCACCTCTTTCTGTTAATCGCGGCCTTCATCGGGGGCTCCGTCCTGAGCGGTTTCATCATCCGGGACTCCAGCCTCAAACTCGGCAGACGATACGGCTTCAGCCTCCTCGTCGAAACCCTGCTCATCGTTTGCGCCTGGAGCCTCTACGAAGCGGCCCCCGCGCCGGCCCAGCTCATCCTCTCCGCGGCCTGCGGCCTGCAAAACGCGATGGCCACCACCTACTCCGGCGCCGTAGTCCGGACGACCCATCTTACCGGCATCTACACCGACCTCGGCATCCTCATCGGCAACCGCATGGCCGGCATCAAGCCTCCCAAAAAAAAGGTAAAACTCTTCGCGGCCCTCATTTCGGGCTTCCTTGCAGGCGGCTTGTGCGCAGCCCTCGCCCACCCCTTCTGGGGCCGGAATGCGCTCTTCCTCTCGGCCTCGGTCACCTTCTCCATGGCACTCGCCTACTTCGTCTATCGCGCCGTTTCCAAACACGCGCACCGCGCCGAACTCCTCGCCGAACTCGCGGCGGAAACAGAATCGGAACCGCGATAATACCAAGCCGGGGGGAAGAGACTGCCTCGCGGCAGCCTCAGCCTTCCCCCCCGGCCGCGCCTCCTCGGTCCCGGCAAGGACCGTCCCTGCCGGGACTATCCCTTCCGGGCCCTTGCGGGGTCGCGGCCTCCCCCTTCTTCCGCTTTCCGCGTGAAGCTTCACCGTTTGACAGCCTTAAGCCTGGTCGATTAGACTTAACGTCACAAGCGAAAGCTGCACAGGCGGGTTCAAAAATGAGTATGGAAAGTTTCTTCACCTCTTCGTTTTCCGGCAAAAGTTTCATCGAAAAAAGCAAGGCGCGCGTTTTCTTCTATTACAGCCTTTTCATGTACGCCGCGCTCGCTATGCTGATTCTCCTGTACAGCACGATGCCCATCCCGCCGCACATCGCCCGAAAGGGCTTCATCGGAGCGGTGCTTATCATCCTGCTCGTAACCCTCAGCCTTTTCGCCCTCCGGAAAGGCCGTTTGACCCTCGCCGTCTGGGTGTACGCCCTGCCCACCATTCTGGCGGTCTCGGCTCTCAGGCTCCTGAACTCGCCCGGAGCTCCGGAAACGGCGTTCAGCACCTACATCTTTTACATGCCCTATCTCATCGTATTCGTCGCGGTATTCGGAAACCGCTGGCAAACGGTGTGCACTACCGCCTTTTTCTTTCTGACCAACTGGGCTACCTGGTTCCTCGTGCGCGGCGTTCCGGGAGAAATCGGCACCGGCATTCACACGGGCATCGTAAACAGTTCGCTTGGACTCCTGACCACCGGCATTGTTTCGGTCTCGCTGATCAACATCGTGGATAAATATATCAGCCAGATGCGCAGCGAAGCGGACGAATCCCAGCGCAAGCTGGAGCGAATCCGCGCCGCCATGGAAATCGCCCACGACGGCGTGCACGTAGGCCATACCCTGGTATCCGAATCGGGCGCCATGCAAACGGCCGCCGAGTTGATCGAACGCGAAATAGCCGGCATCCGTGACGAAATGCTCTCCCTCCGCTCGGACGCCGAGCGCACCGCGGACGCGAACGCCGGAGTCGTCGCCTCCACGGAAACCCTGTCGCGCTCCACCCAGGGATACCACGCCATAACGGAACAGGCCTCCTCGGCCGTCGTTGAAATGACCGCATCAATAGAAAACATCTCGGCGGTATCCTCAAAAAGCGGAACGGGAATCGAGCTTCTCTCCAAATCGGTCGCCGCCGGAATCGAAACGGCGGAAACCTCCGCTCATACGATAGCCTCGCTCACGGAAAGCAGCGAAGCCCTTCAGGAAGTAGTCGCCGTCATCGGCGCCATCTCGAGCCAGACGAACCTGCTCGCGATGAACGCCGCCATAGAAGCCGCCCACGCGGGAGAAAGCGGCAAGGGTTTCGCCGTCGTCGCCGAAGAAATCAGGCGCCTCGCGGAAGAAACCGCGACGAACAGCAAAACCATCGAAGACGGACTGAGAACCTTCTTCGGCAAGATCAATCTCGCGGAAGAATCGAACCGCCATATCGGAGAAGCCTTCAGGGAAATCGGGAATGCGATATCGGCGACCCGCTCGGCCTTCGACGAAATCAGCTCGGGAATGAAGGAACTCGCCTACGGAACCGGGGAAATCAACAGTTCCGTCTCGGACGTAGTCGCCTCCTCGCGCGACATGTCGGATTCCATCAAGAAGATGAACTCCATGATCGCGGACAACGCGGGAGCGGTCGGATCCCTGCGCGAAAAAAGCGCGAGCGCCCTGTCCCGCCTCGATTCCATCACCGCGTCCTTCCGCGACATCCTCTCCCGCGCGGAAAACGTCCGCTCCCTCGGCAAAAAAAGCGACGAAGTCATCCACGACCTCGACGAATCGATCAAGGCTATCTAAAGACAGCCGAAAGGCGGCTCTCTGCTGAGGTTATTCCTGCAAGTGCTGGAAGAGCGAGTCGTTCAAGTAGAAGTTCTCCTTCCCAATCTTGTGCTTTGAAACAAGTCCAATCTCTACAAGATCATCGAGGTACTTTGAGGCTGTTTTTCGGGTAACGCCTAAATCGCGAACAAGGTAGTCGATCTTCGTGTAGGGATGCCGAAACAGGTTGTTTAACAGCTCGTGGCTGTACATCTTTGGATGTTCAGTCTTGAGCTTTTGCTTGTAGTCCTGCATGAGTTTTTTTATTCCGTGAATCAAGAGAGTTGTCTGCCGCGATGTTTGTTCAACGCCGCCTATCATGTAAAGAAGCCAGGGCTCCCAGTTTCGCGTATCACGGACATCCTGTAAAAGGCGATAGTATTCGACCTTCGACTGATTGATGTAGCGTGAAAGATAGAGGATAGGGCTTCCCAGGAGACCCTCTTTGACAAGATAGAGGATGTTGAGGACCCGCCCGGTGCGTCCGTTGCCGTCGTAAAAGGGATGGATGCTTTCGATCTGGTGATGGATGAGCGCCATCTTGGTCAGGGCGTCAAAGTCCGCGAGTTCGTTCCGATTAAGGAACTCTTCGAGGTTGCTCATGAGGAGGAGGATGTCGTCGGGGTGTTGAGGAGGCGTGTACACTGTAGCACCAGTCGCCTCGTTTTTGAGTTCGGTTCCCGGTAGCTTACGAAACCCGGCTCGATTCTCCTCGATGATAGATTGGACTTCGAGAATATCTCTCAAGGTGATGAGCCCTGTCGCTGTAACCCGATCGCAGGTCCTTTGCAAGGCGTGTGCGTAGGCGTGGACTTCCTTTGCGGCTATGGTTTGATACTTGTGTTCAAAGTTGTCGGACTGATAGAGATCGTCTTGCGTCGTAATGATGTTTTCTATTGCCGAACTATCCTTCGCTTCTTGCAGAGATAACGTGTTGATAAGAATATCTTGATTGGGCATCGATTCTGCGGTTGCCTTCAGTTCGGCAAGGGCTTGGTGAGCCGTCGCCAGTTTCTTGAGAACCGCCTTGGTTTCGATATCGCCGACTTGTTCGAGCCTTTCCGGAAAAAATGACGCGTTCAGTCTTCCCATATTAGTTTCCTCGTGGGTAAAAAACCAGAAAATATACCCGCATCATAGCACACGTGGGTCAAAATGTCGATTTTTTACCCATGACTTATTTCATTAAACCTTCTTGACCACAAAGGCAGCCACCAGAAAATGAAAGCGTTCTTGTACGACTGCGGCTGTTCTTCGGGGGAATGCGGCTTCCGGGTCGCCGCTGCATCAGCTCGCGGCAAGGAGTCGTTCAGCCCTTCGAATCCCCTATTCTCCTTATCGTTAAAATAAAAAAAGCCGTCCTTGTGGACGGCTTTTTTATTTTAACTGGAGAATACCGGATTCGAACCGGTGACCTATTGATTGCGAACCAATCGCTCTACCAACTGAGCTAATTCCCCGCTGTTGTTCAAATACTATCTGAAAGAATTGAGAAAATCAAGTGGGATATTTTGCATAGGGCATAAAACGCTGTTATTATATGAAGCATGAACATCCGCCTTCGTCCCGCCCTCTGCATTATTCCGCTGTCGCTCGCGCTCTTCTTCTCGTGCGCGCAGCTTCCTTCGAATAAATCGCCGGAAAAACCCGCGGCCGCGCGCGCCGATAAACCGGCAAAAAGCTCGAAGGAAAGCATCACAGCGCTATCGGGAAAAACATGGCTTCTCGGCGGCATCCTGCTCGACGCCGGATTCATACCGCTTGAGCCGGGCCACGGCTCGGACGCGCGTATGCTGCTGCACCCGGACGGCACGATGGAAGGCTCTACCGGAACAAACCTGTTTTCCGGAACCTGGCATTCGTCTTCAAAATCGGCGGAAAGCGGCCTGATTACCTTCAAAATCGCCAAAACAACCCGGATGGCGGCGCCGAACGAAATAGCGGCCGCCTTCGAAACCCGATTTCTCCGGCATCTGCAGGAAATACGCGCCTTTAAAACAGGAAAGGACTCCGTCCAATTCCGGGGGGAATCGGACACAGTCCTTCTCAAATGGATACATCGGGGCGACTCGGCCTTTTAAGGCTGAACCATCCCGCTTCACCGTTATTTCTTGGCCTTGCTCCGGTTCAGACTGTTCCGCAAAAACGCTTCCTTGTCGTTCACCATCAGGATCGGCTGGCTGGTCGCGTCCAGGCAATCCCTCCACAGCGAACCTTCCGGATCGACGTAGTTTCGCTTGTGCGTGACAACCTTGATCGGGAGATGCACGAACTTGTTATGCACAAGGCCGATTATCAGCTTGGTTTTTCCGCACATCGCGGCATGGACCGCGTTGTTTCCCAAACGCTCGCAGTAGATCGAGTCGATGGGAGCCGCAGGCGCAGAGCGGATCTGATAGCTCGGATCGATGTATTTTAGATTGATGTGCATTCCGATCGATTTGAAGTAGGCCGCCATTTTGTCTCGTAAAAAGACTCCGATATCAGCCAGCTTCTTGTTTCCAGAGTCGTCCGTGCCGCCTTCTCCCTCGAGGAGATCCTGGCCGGCGCCTTCGGCGACGACTATGACTGCGTGATGCCGCTTTCTGAGCCGATCTTCCAGATAATGCAGGAATCCCTTGGGTCCGTCGAGTTCGAACGGCACTTCGGGGATGAGAACGAAATTCGCCTCGTGGCTCGCGATGGCGGTATGAGTAGCGATAAAGCCAGACTCCCGGCCCATCAGCTTCACCAATCCGATGCCGTTGATCTGGGAATGCGCCTCCATGTGAGCCGCCGCTACTGATTCCGCGGCCTTTACGACGGCGGTGTCGAAACCGAAGGATTTTTGGATGAAGGAAAGGTCGTTATCGACGGTCTTCGGAATGCCCACGACGGATATCTTCAGCCCGCGCTTCTCGATTTCCTCGGCGATCTCGAGAGACCCGCGCTGGGTGCCGTCGCCTCCGATGATGAACACCATATTGAGATTGAGCTTTTCGATAGCGTCGGCGATTTCGACGACCCGGTCGCCGCCGCCGCGCGAAGTGCCCAATATCGAACCGCCGGTTTTGTGGCAATCGTCCACAAGCTCGGGAGTAAGGGGAAGCGTCTCAAAACCGTATTCCGGCAAAAGGCCTTTGAAGCCGAAGCGGATTCCGGTGATCCGGCGCACGCCGTACCGATGCCAGAGGCATCTGACGAGGGCTCTGATCACGTCGTTAAGACCGGGACACAGGCCTCCGCAGGTTACGATGGCGGCATGGACATGGCTTGGATTAAAGAAGATATTTTCCCTCGGGCCGGCTTTTTCCAAGAGCTCGGACTGTTTGCAGGGGCCGACGACCTGATCGATGTAGGCATCGAGCCGATATCGCACGTAATCGTCGTCGCTTACGTAGTTCGCGATAAAGTCGCCTTCGACATTCGACAACTGGATCGGAGACTTTACCTTGCACGGGCCGAGAGTCTCAATCGTAAAATCGTATGGGGCATCCGACATTTTACACTCCTCTGAAAGGTCAAGCGAAGCCTGTCCGGCGTTCCGGAGGTTTGCTCGCCTCTTCCAGTATATTCTTTTACAAAGGTTGAAACAATAGAAGAACTTGACCCTGCAGTCCTATCGCTGGTATCTTTTGCCTGAATCAATACCTGTTGGAGGGTTTTTATATGATGGAAGAAGCGGTTAAAAAGGCCCTTGAAGATATTCGTCCCCAGCTCCAGGCCGACGGCGGAGACATCGAGTTCATTTCCGTTTCGGACGACGGAAAAGTGCTGGTCACCCTGACCGGCGCGTGCGGTTCGTGCCCCATGGCCACCATGACCCTCAAGATGGGCGTGGAAGCGCACTTGAAGAAGACAGTTCCCGGAGTTACCGAGGTTCTCCAGGCGTAAGCCTCCGTGAATACAGCTTTTCTACCGGTAAACCGTGCGGATTTGCAGGCTCGCAACTGGCCGGAGTGCGACTTCATCATCGTTTCCGGCGACGCGTATGTAGACCACCCGGCCTTCGCGGCGGCTCTTCTCGGGCGGCTGCTGGAGGCTCAGGGCTGGAAGGTCGGAATCATCGCCCAACCCGACTGCAACGATTCCCGGAACCAGTACGGGCTCGCCCGCCTCGGACAGCCCCGGCTGGCCTGGCTGGTGAGCGCGGGAGCCATGGATTCCATGGTAGCCCGCTACACCGCGAACAATAAACCCAGATCGGGCGACTCCTATTCGCCCGGCGGCAAGATCGGCTTTCGTCCCGACCGGGCGATCATAACCTACGTATCCAAAATCCGCGAAATCTCGAAGGGCGTTCCGATTATCATCGGCGGGATAGAAGCGTCCCTGAGGCGCATGGCGCATTACGACTACTGGTCGAATACCGTACGCCGCTCCGTCCTTCTGGACAGCAAGGCCGACCTGCTCGTGTACGGCATGGGGGAAACGCCCATCCTCGAGATAGCGGATAAACTCTCCAGAGGCGAACCGCTTCGGGGAATACGGGGAACTTGCTGGCGCACCGGCAGGGAAGATGAAGTGCCCCGCGACGGCGTCAAACTTCCCTCGTTCGAAGAAATCAAAGCATCGAAAGAAGCCTTTTGCGAACACTACCTCATCCAGGAGCGAAACACCGATCCGTTTTCCGGCTCGGTTCTCGTCGAGCAGAGCGAAGCCAGATTCGTTGTACAGGAGAAGCCCTGCTTCCCCCTGGAAACCGCCGAGTTCGACCGGGTCATGGAGCTGCCCTACGCCAGAACCTGGCATCCGGACTACGACGCGGCCGGCGGCATTCCCGCCCTCGAGGAAGTACAGTTTTCGCTCACCAGCTGCAGGGGCTGCTTCGGCGCATGCGCCTTTTGCGCGATCACCTTTCATCAGGGACGGCTCATTCAAACGCGCAGCCATGAATCCCTGGAAAGGGAGGCCGTCTTGCTCAGCAAGCGCAGCGATTTCAAGGGCTACATCCACGACGTGGGCGGTCCAAGCGCCAATTTCCGCGTTCCGGCCTGCGAAAAGCAGAAAACTGCCGGAGCCTGCCCCGACAGGCAGTGCCTGGGAACCGAACCCTGCCCCGCGCTCAAGGCGGACCACTCGGATTACGTTCGGCTCTTGCGCCGATTGCGGGCGCTGCCGAACATAAAAAAGGTTTTTGTCCGCTCCGGAATCCGTTTCGATTACGTAATGAAAGATCCCGACAAAACATTCTTGCGGGAGCTGTGCGAGCATCACGTCTCAGGCCAGCTGAAGGTGGCGCCCGAACATACGTCCGATGCCGTTCTCTCCTGCATGAGAAAATCGAGCCACGGAGTGTGGAAGGAATTTGAAAAAGCCTTTCAGGAAATAAATGCAGACCTGGGGAAAAAGCAATATCTCATTCCCTACTACATCGCAAGCCATCCGGGAGCCGATTTGGCCGACGCTTTGCACACTGCCCTCGCCCTTAAAAAAACCGGCTTCGTTCCCGACCAGGTGCAGGATTTTTATCCGACGCCGGGAACGCTTGCGACCTGCATGTACTGGACAGGATTGGACCCGGAAACAGGAAAAGAAGTTCCGGTAGCCCGCGGGGCCCATGAGAGGGCGCTGCAGCGGGCCCTCCTCCAGTTCAACAAGCCGGAAAACCGGAAACTGGTAATAGAAGCGCTCCAAAAGCTGAACAGGGAAGACCTGCTGCCCGTCCTGCTCGGAAAAGCTCCCGTACGAACCCGCAAAAAATAAAAAAAGGCGCCCTCAGGCGCCCTTTGATTCGACACTACGGTGAAACCGGAGCGTTTTTACCACCAGCCGAACAGAACTCCGGCGCGGGTGCAGTACCACACCAGAATGACCAGGGAAATAGTGCTCAGGGCTTTAAACCAATAGGCGACTGTGACGCCGTCTTTGCTCAATTGCACGCTCTCGAAAAGTGAAAGACCCACCAGAATGATGAACCCGACGAGCGCGTAAACGCCGTACATGGCGTTGTTGTTGGCGATGGCGTCGAGGGAAAGAGTGAACGAGAATATGAAAATGAGGATCAATACAAAAAACAAAGACATAACAGATTTATTATCCATAAATATCCACAGCTCCTTTGCAAGTGAGTATAGCGTGCGCAATACCGTTTGTCCATCTTATTTTTACCTTTCCCGGCCGGCCTTCGCTTGCCGGCGGCACCGGATTGTGTTATTTTCACAGTAACTCTCTTAGAAGGAAGCATTATGACTATTTCCAAAGACAGCGTCGTCAGCATCGAATACACCCTGACAGACGCAGAAAACGAGGTTCTTGACTCATCAGAGGGCATGGGCCCTCTTGAATATCTTCATGGACACAACAACCTCATTCCCGGACTCGAGCGCCAGCTCGAAGGGAAAAAGGCGGGAGACAGCCTCAAGGCCACAGTAGCCCCTGCGGACGCTTACGGCGAACGCGCGGACGATCTGGTCGTTCAGGTTGAACGCTCCCAGTTCCCGGACGATGTCGAGATCACGGAAGGCATGCAGTTCGAAGCGGGCGGCCCCGACGGCTCGCGCATCGTTACGGTGACCGCGATCGACGGAGACAAAATCACCGTCGACGCTAACCATCCCCTCGCGGGAGAAACCCTGCACTTCGACGTTAAGGTTCTTTCCGTTCGCGAAGCAACCGACGACGAAAAGGCTAACGGCCTGGATCAGGGTTGCGGCTGCGGATGCGGCGATGATTGCGGAGACGACTGCGGCGAAGAGGGCTGCGGTTGCGGATCCGGCGGTTGCGGCTGCGGCCACTAAACGTCGGCAAGGACCTGCCTCCGGAAGCTAGACGCGATGCGCCGTTCCGGGCGGCAGGTCTTTTTTTTAAAAGCGCTAACGGCCTCGATACAGAGGCTTTTCAAGGTTGCCTCTAATAATGATTCGATCCTCCCGCACGGAGATCGCGACCGCATGGTTCGGCGCTCTCTGCTTTTTCCTCTCTGCAGTTGAATACCTCATCCCGAAGCCGCTTCCCTTCCTCAGGCTCGGCCTCGCGAATTTGCCCATCATGCTCGCAACGGAAATACTTCCCTTGCCGGCCTTCGCGGTGCTTGTGCTTGTAAAGATCCTTGCCCAGGGCCTGATCGGGGGGACTCTTTTCTCCTATATTTTTCTCTTTTCGGCCGCAGGAACACTGAGCTCCGCCCTTCTCATGTACCTGCTCGCTCTTCCGGGAAAACGCCGTATTTCCTACGCCGGCATCAGCGTCGCCGGAGCCTTCGCCTCGAACGCGGCTCAGCTCGGCATGGCGCGCTGGTATATCTTCGGTCCGAGCGCGTGGTATATCGCGCCGCCCTTTCTGGCCGTCGGCGCGGTCAGCGGACTCCTTCTGGGTCTTTTCGCGAACCGCTTCGCGAGCCGATCGCAGTGGCTCGAGGGTCTTCGCTCAGGGACTGGATCTCTGCCAAAAGACGCCTTCGACCCGGACAGCGGCGCTCAAACTGGCCCAGCCGCGCGTAAGCAGGGGTTCTTCAACGCGCCTGCTTTTCGGGCAGCCGCAGGTTTTGCGTTTTTAGGCGTACTGCTCTTTTCTGATAATCCCGCGATTCAGGGAGCTGTAGTCGCGGCGGCGGCCGTTCTTCTGATATGCGACGGAGGCAAGATCAGCTCGGTTCCCGCGCTCGTAATGACTGCCGGCATTATCGGCTTTAATCTGTTAACGCCGTTCGGCAAGGTTCTTTATCAGCCTTTCGGATTGCCGATTACGGAAGGAGCCCTTCTCTCCGGAATTCAAAAAGCCCTCACGGTGGAGGGCATGTTGTTCATTTCTCGATGGATGATGAAGAGCGGCTTTCGCCTGCCGGGAAAACCGGGAGAATTGATCGCCCGGGTGTTGTCCATTCTCGGCTATCTGACAGCCCGAAAGAGCCGGTTCGATCCGAAAGAGCCGATCGCGAGCATAGACAGAATTATGCTCGGAGACGAGACAGAGCCTCGCTAGCGGGTTTGTAGTCGGGCCTCAGCTTGAGCGCGCGCTGATAGGCCTCGATTGCCCACTGCTTATCCCCTACGCTTTCCCGCACGCCTCCCAGCCGGAACCACCACAGCGAAATCGAAGGCTCAAGGTACACAGCCGCCGAGTACGCGATCTCCGCCCTGTTCATCTGTTTGGTTATGCGGTAAATCTCGCCGACGAAAAAATACGCGGTGCTGATGCGTTCGCCTCTCGGAGCTGCATCGATGTATTTTTCCATGTTCTTCAGCGAATCTTTGTAGTTGCCCTGATAAAAGTAGGCTTCGCCGAGGGTTTCGACGATCCGGTAGTCCGAGCTGATTTTCAACGCCTCGAGGCAGACATCCACTGTTTCCTGATATTTTTCCAGCCGTATCAAAGCCCAGCCCCGAACGGTATATGCGTCCATGTTCTTGGGATTGGCGGATAAATCGAGCATGCACACATCGATAGACTGTTGATACATCGCTCGGGCGTCTTCGGTTCTTCCGATCGCGTCGAGATCGCGGCCGTTCCGGTAGAGTTTCAGGGCGTCGGGCTTATCCTGAGCCCCGGCAAGTCCGGAAATCAAAACCATGCAGGCTATTATTACACGTATTTTCATGCTTCTACTATCTTCCTTTTCGCGCGATTTTTCAACCGCGCAGGGCCGTTCTCAGTTGCGGAAACTATGAATGGGGGCGGGAATCCGTCCGCCGCGGTTAATGAAATCCGCGCAGGAAAAGGTATTCACCGGCATGATGGGCGCTCCGCCGAGCAACCCGCCGAACTCCGCCCACTCGCCCGCCGCCTTTCCCGGAACGGGGATTACGCGGACGGCCGTCGTTTTATTGTTCACCATGCCGATGGCCAGCTCATCCGCAATGATGCCGGAAATCGTCTCGGCAGTCGTATCTCCGGGAATAGCGATCATGTCGAGCCCGACCGAGCAGACGCAGGTCATCGCTTCCAGTTTTTCCAGATTGATCGAACCGGCGCGAACCGCCGCGACCATCCCCTCGTCTTCGGAAACGGGAATGAAGGCTCCTGAAAGCCCGCCCACGTTGGTGGACGCCATTACGCCGCCTTTTTTCACCATATCGGTGAGCATCGCCAGGGCGGCCGTCGTTCCCGGGGCTCCCGCGGACTCCAGGCCCATTTCCTCCAGAATCCTGGCGACCGAATCGCCGACGGCCGGAGTCGGCGCCAAAGACAGGTCCAGAATGCCGAAGGGAACCTCGAGCCGGCGCGCGGCTTCCTGGCCGACGAGCAGGCCCATCCGCGTGATCTTGAACGCGGTTTTCTTGATGCCGTCGGCAAGCACGTCGAGCGGTTGGCCCCGATACTGCTCGCAGGCGGCTTTCACGACGCCGGGGCCGGAAACGCCGACGGACAGCACCGTCTCGCCCTCGCCGACTCCGTGGAAGGCTCCCGCCATGAAGGGGTTGTCCTCGGGCGCGTTGCAGAACACGACGAGTTTGGCGCAGCCCAGTCCGTCGCGGTCGCTGGTGGCGGCGGCGGTTTCGCGGATAATCTGCCCCATGAGCTTGACGGCGTCCATGTTGATGCCGTTTTTGGTGGTTCCCAGATTGATGGAGGCGCACACCCGGTTCGTTTCAGCCAGAGCGCGGGGGATCGAATTGATGAGCCGCCTGTCGCCGGAGGTCATGCCCTTCTGAACGAGGGCGGAAAAGCCGCCCACGAAATCCACGCCAAGCTCTACGGCGACCTCGTCCAGGGTTTTAGCCCACGGAGTAAAGTCGGTCTCGTCGGAGGATTCAGCGACAAGGGATATGGGAGTCACGGAAATGCGCTTGTTGATGATGGGAACGCCGAACTCGGCCTCGATTTCCCGACCAACGGACACCAGCCGTCCGGCGGTCCGCAGGAGCTTTTCCCGGATGCGGGAGCGGGAAGCTTCGCCCGAAGGTCCTGCGCAGTCGCGGAGGGAGATTCCCATCGTGATCGCGCGGACGTCGAGCTTGTGGCGCATAAACATGTCTACCGTTTCTTGAATTTCTACCGGAGAAAACATCATCGGGGGCTCCTCGTCTTAGATGCGGTGCATGGCGGTAAAAACCTGCTCATGCATCATGTTGATGCTCACCCCTAAATCGGCGCCTAAAAGCGTCAGGGATTCTTTCGTTTCCTGAATCGCGCAGGTAGCCTTGGAAAGATCCACCATCATCATCATGACGAAATTCCCCGACAAAATCGTTTGGGAGATGTCGATTATATTGATGCCGTGTTCGGCAAGCCAGGAGGAGAGACGGGCGATGATGCCCACCTGATCGGTTCCTACAACTGTGATTATCGCATTCATGAAAAACCTCGCAAGCCGGTATCATACCTGCTATGAAAAGCGCTGACAAGCGGGGTTTCGGCGCGTCAGAAAAGAATCGGACCGCCCGAGCCGCCGGCGTCGGACTCCCTGAGCCGTTGGGAGTACACATCTTCCCGATGCGCGAGGCCGGAGGACTCCGTACGCGAAAAACGCATGAGAACCCTGGATTCCAGGGGAAAAAAGACGATTTTCCGGGGGAGGGATCCGCCGACGCTGTACGAATCCACGACGATATGCTCCGCCTCGAGAAATCCGAAAATAAACTCGATATTCATTTTCGGGATATTGTACGTCGCTTCCTTGCGGAAATCGATGACCGAGCTGCCGCCGAACACCTTCGCGTGAAGGTTTTTCTTTACTCCGCCCTTTTTCAGGATTTCGTTTATTAGCAACTCCATGGCGTTGATGCCGTAGCGCGAGCTCTGGGAGAACAGGCCTTCTTCGTCGCGCGTTTTCGGAAACGGAAGCATAAAATGGTTAAGTCCGCCTACCTTCGCGGTGCGGTCGAACAAGGCGACCGAAATGCAGGAGCCCAGCAGCGTAGAAATAATTACATCTTCCGCGGATGCGAAATAGTCGCCGGGGCCGATATACTTCTCAGGCTTCCCGAATTGGGCGTTATACCTCAAGGCATTACTTTTTTGATGGTCTCTAACAGTTTCTCGTTATTAAAGGGTTTCACAATCCAACCAGTGGCTCCGGCCTTTTTTCCTTCCTCCACGACCGAACCCTGCGATTCGGTGGTCAGAACGAGTATCGGCACGAATTTTATCCCGTCGGTTTCCCGGATTTTTTTCACCATGGTCAAGCCGTCCATATTGGGCATGTTCACGTCGGTTATAACGAGCTGAACCTTCTGCTCGGAAAGCCTTTTCAAGCCCTCTTCTCCGTCTGCGGCTTCAAAAACGGTGTATCCGCTCTGTTCAAGAATAAACCGCACGCTTTGGCGGATAGATACGGAATCATCGACAACAAGAATCGCAGCGCCCATATGTCAGCCTCCCGAAAAAACTCAGTAAAAGCTACAGGCTTCGGCCGGAGCCGAACCCGTGCTTACTCTATTTTACAATTACCGCAGGCGGATTGCAAACCAAAACATCAGCGAGCCTTGCTCTTTTTAATGACCAGGTCCGCCAGATCGTTCAAAGTCGCGATTTTATCGACGGCGCCGATTTTAATCGCTTCCTTGGGCATCCCGAACACCACGCAGGATTGCTCATCCTGGGCGAAGTTAAAGGCGCCGGCCTGTTTCATCTCAAGCATGCCCTTGGCTCCGTCGTCGCCCATCCCGGTCATTATGACGCCGATCGCGTTTTTTCCCGCGTACCGCGCGGTCGAGCGGAACAGAACATCCACGGACGGCCTGTGCCGCGACACCAGCGGACCGTTTTTAATCTCTACGTAGTACCTGGCGCCCGAACGCTTCAGCAACAAATGCTTGTTGCCCGGCGCTATTAAAACCCGGCCGCGCAGAACGGTATCGTTGTCTTCCGCTTCCTTTATATTGACGGCGCAGATGCCGTCCAGGCGCGACGCGAACGCCGCGGTGAAATGCTCCGGCATATGCTGAACGATCACCACGCCGGGACAGTCTATCGGAAGCTGTTCCAGGAACACCCGCAACGCCTCCGTTCCGCCGGTAGACGCGCCGACGACGATGACGCTTTCGGTCGTTTCGATCGACACGTTCGGCGACCCCATCGGAAGGATTACGTCGGCAGTGAGCTTCGGCGCGACCGCAGGCACAGAAGAGCTTATTTTCTTTACACGCGTCAAATGCGCCGCCCTGACGGCGTCGGTTATCATTACGCGGGATTCTTCCAGAAATTCCTTCGTGCCGATCTTCGGTTTCTGAATAATATCGACGGCCCCGAACTGCATCGCCTGAAATACGTTCTGGGATCCCTCCTCGGCCTTGCTCGAACAAATAATCACCGGAATAGGATGCTGGCTCATAATCTTCTTGAGGAAGGTCAGGCCGTCCATCTTCGGCATCTCGATATCGAGAATAATCACGTCGGGAATCTTGTGCTTCAGCTTCTCAACGGCGTCGTAGGGATCCGAGGCCGTCGCGAGAACCGAAATATCGGATTCGTTGGAGAGCACTTCGGACAATGTCTGGCGTACGACGGCCGAATCGTCGACAATCATCACATTGATCATGTTCGGTTACTCCTCTTTACGGTATGCCGCCGTGGATATGCTTCGCAGAGCCAAATCAACAGACCCGATGTTTTCCGAATGCCCCATGAACAGATATCCTCCCGGGGCGATATGCGAGTAGATTCGCTGAAGAACCTGTTTCTGCGTCGGGCGGTCGAAATAAATGAATACGTTCCGGCAAAATACTATATGATACTGCTTGCGGATCGGATATGAATCGTCCATCAAATTCAATTGACGGAACAGCACCTTTTGCCGGATCTCGGGAGTCATCCGAAGAGTCTTCTGCTCCGGGTTTTTGCTTTTCATGCAATACCGCCGCTTCAGCGAGTCCGGAATCTTCGAAGCCTGATGCAGCGTATATATCCCGGTTGTAGCGATCTTCAGCACCTTTTCCGAAATGTCGGTCCCCAGAATTTTGTACTCCAGGGGAATCGCTTTTGCCCGGGCGAATTCTTCTATCACCATGGCGAGCGTATAGGATTCCTGGCCGGTCGACGCGGCTACCGACCAGACATTGAGATTCTTGATGCCGTTTTCCTGTACAAGGGACGGCAGTACCCTGGAAGTCATCAAATCGAAATGATGGCTCTCGCGGAAAAAATCGGTCTCGTTCGTGGTGACCACGTCGATGAGCTGCTGAATCTCCTGCGCGAAGCCTTCGTCGCTGAACACGTAGTCGCAATACTGCTCATAGTCGTCGAGACGCAGCGCGCGCAGACGCTTTCCAAGGCGGGTTTCGAGCATGATCATCTTCGAGGGAGGCATTTTTATGCCGAGGTTTCCCTCGATGAAGGTACGAAAACGGTTAAACGATGCCTCAGTCATTTTCCGCCTTTTCGCTGGCGTCGACGATTTGTTCGACATCCAGAATCAGAGCCACAGAGCCGTCCCCGAGAATGCTGCCGCTGGAGACTCCGACGGCCCGCTTATAGAGCTTGCCCAAGGGTTTGATGACGGTCTGGTTTCCGCCGATAACCTGATCAACCAATATTCCGACGTGGGTGTTTTTAATGTTCACCACGACGATCTGTTCGATATCGTTTCTTGTTCCGGGAATCGCGAAGAAATCGCGCATATTCACGAAGGGAAGCTGCTTGTCGTGGAAGATGACCACGTTGTTGTCGTTCTTCTGGTTCTTCTGTATGAACTCGAGGCAGCCGACTACGACGGCGAGCGGGATGATGAAGAACTCTTCGCCGATGCGCACGAGGAGGCCGTCGATGATCGCGAGAGTGAGCGGTATTTTCAGAATGATGCGGGTGCCCTTAGCCTCACGGCTTTCTATCGCGATGCTTCCGTTGATGAGCTCCATCTGGCGATTCACCACGTCCATTCCGACTCCGCGGCCGGAAACGGCGGTAACCTGCTCCTTTGTGGAGAACCCGGGAGCGAAGATAAGGCGGTATATTTCTTCGTCGCTTATCTGCGAATCGGGAGCGATCAGGCCTTTGCCGACTGCCTTTTTGAGAATGGCAGCCTTGTTCAAGCCGTTTCCGTCGTCCTCGATGGTGACGTGAACGGAGGCTCCGGTTTGAGTCGCGGAAAGACGTATGGTTCCGGCGGCGGGCTTTCCGCGCTCGGCGCGCACTTCCGGGCTTTCGATTCCGTGGTCCAAAGAGTTGCGGATGATGTGGATAAGCGGATCGTTGAGCTTTTCGATGACCGTTTTATCAAGCTCGGTTTCGCCGCCTTCGGTTTCAAGCTCGACGGATTTCCCCAGCTCGGTCGACAGGTCCCGGACAAGCCGCTTGAAGCTCGAAAAAGTCGTGCCGATCGGAACCATGCGGATGCTCATCGTGTTGTTACGGAGCTCGTCGGTAAGCCGCCCGAATTGTTCGACTATTGAAACGAGCTCGTCGTTCTCCGCGAAGGTTCGGCTCGTCTGCTGGATTCTGGCATGGACGGTGACGAGTTCTCCGACCAAGGACATGAGCTGATCGAGCTTCTCCGATTTCACGCGGATGGTGCTCATATCCGCGGCGAGCGCCTTGGTCTTCTGAACCTTTTGAATCTGCTTCTGCGCTTCAAGAGCCGCCTTCAAATCTGTTTGGGATACAAGATGTTCCTCCACAAGAATTTCGCCGATGCGCTTTTGCCGCCCGAGAATTCTCGACAACACCTGCGCGTCCAGCTTCCCGCTGTCCACGAGAATCTCGCCCAGCTTTTTGTCCGCCGGAATATTCTCTTCTATCAGATTTTCAAGGCATTCGATTTTCACTTCGGAAAAATCCTCGACAAAGATGAAAATATCCCGTATCTGGTTTTCCGAGGCGCCGGTTGATACATAGATATCCCATCCGGTCGCGCAGTCTTCAGGATCGAAGTCGGCGGCAGCGGGAACGCGGTCGAAGAAGGGTATGCAGACTGTTTCGCCCAGCCCGCGGATTTCAGAAAGAATGGAGAGGGGGCTTGCGCCGCGCCGAAAGAAATCCGCGCCGGGGCGGAATAGAATATGCCAGGTTTTCAGTTCCTCGTCCTTTGCTTTTCTACCTGATCCGGCATGGGAATCGGCCGCGGAGGAAACAGAGGATACTTCGTCCGCGGCGTCTTTCCGCACGGACGCGGCAAAGCCTGTCGCTACCCGGAAAGCCTCTAAAAAGGCCGAAAGGTTTTCGCTCAGGGGATCGGAAGCATCGGAAAAATCTTCGAGCATCTCCAAGATATGATCCCGGGCGGTAAGCGTATTGCCGATGAGGTCGGTAGTCACCGAGATGCGGCCCTCGCGCAGCGCGGTCAATATCGACTCCACCTCGTGCGCGAACGACGAAATTTTATCAAGGCCGAACATGGCGGCGGAACCCTTGATGGTGTGCATGACCCGGAAAACGGCCGATATAAGCTCCTTGTCCTCGGGATTCTCTTCCAGCTCGAGCAGCGTGGTTTCAAGAGTTCCGAGAAGCTCCAGAGCCTCCTCTTTAAAGGTTTCGATGAACTTGTCGTTTTTCATAGTCAAAGAACCGCCTTTATTTTTTCTTCAACTTCTTCCGCTGTTCTGCACGGCGATTCGATTACGCCGGCCGTGAGCAAAACTGCGTTGAAAGCTTCCGTCGGAGCGCCGCGAAATGATACCTTTCCCGATCCGGACAACGAGCTGCGAAGCAGAGATACAAGAAGCTGAAGCCCTGAAAGATCGATTTCTTCGCATGCGGTAATATCCAGCTCCAGGCTGCGCTTCGCCGACAACACTTCAAGAAACGCGGTTTTCGCGCTCTGCACGCGGTCGATGGTCAGATTGCCCGTATCGGTCATGAAAGAGCCTCCTCTTCCTGTATGGAATCGAGAAGCTCATGGCCGGAGAGCAGTTTGTTGATGTTCAGGATTATCACGAAGGATTCGCCGATCTTCCCCATGCCGACTATGAACTCGGTGTCTATCGCGATTCCGATTTTCGGGGGAGGCTCGATCGCCGAAGGCTCGATTGTTTCAACCTTTTCCACATTGTCGCTGAAGATGCCGATCGTAAAACAGTTTTCCTCGTCGTCGTCGAAAAAGTTGTCTATCTCGGTCACGATTATCGAGGTGTCCTCGGTAATTTCCGTCGAACCGAGGCCGAATTTCAACCGGAGGTCCAAAACGGGAACGACATTCCCCCGAAGATTGATCACGCCGCTCATAAACTCCGGCATCCTGGGAACCCGGGTTATTCTGGGAACCCCGAGAACTTCCCGGATATTGCCGACGTTTATCGCGTACAACTCTCCGGCGAGAGAAAAAGTCAAATATTCGTTAATCCCATTTAAATCGGTTACATCCACAACAAACTCCTTCAGGACCGCCCGAGCTTACGCCTCTACCGCGGTGGATTGAATCTCTTCCATTTCGCTGCCGGTTAAAATCTTGTTAATGTTCAAAATCATGATGAAATTATTTTCCACATGGCCCATGCCCTGAATAAACTCAGTATCGATGGAAACGCCGATCTTCGGCGGAGGCTCGATGCTTTCCGGTTCTATCGTTATCACCTTCTGCACTTCGTCGCTGAAGATGCCGATCACCAATTCCTCCTCGGTGCCGTCGTCCTTGTTGCGGAATATTTCCGTCACGATTATTCCTGTTTTTTCGGTGACGGTTATCTCGCCAAGATCGAACTTTTTGCACAGATCCAGAACGGGGACGACGCTTCCGCGGAGATTTATGATGCCCTTCATATGGGGCGGCATTTTCGGAACCTTTGTGATTTTCGGTATGCCGAGAACTTCCTTGATATTCGCAACATTTACGGCGTACATTTCATCGGCAAGCTTGAAGGTAAGGTACTGGTGAATTTCTTGGCGGTTCTTGTCTGTCATTTAAAACTCCTGAAAATCATTATCGAGGGCATCGCGGCCCGAAGGCCGAACGTCGTCATCCAGAATAATGTGAACGCCCCCGAGGGGTATTCTTTTTCCGCCCTTTTCGCGAGGCGCGTCGGTTTTCGGCAGAGGCTCCGATTTCTTCGGCCCTTCCTGTTTATTAGCCTGCGCGTCAGCGGTTTTAACGGCTGGAGGCGTCTTGCCTGCAGGCGTCGGCGCTTTATAATCAGGCCGAGTCGCTTTATCCGCTGTCGGCGCTTTTAAGACCGGCGCTGGCCTCGTTGAATCAGGCTTCTTCGGCTGACCCGCCGGCGCGCCTGCAGAATTGGATGCCCGGGGCGGCGCAGGCGGTTTTTTCAGGCCGGAAAGCGCGGAAGGCCGGGACAGAGCGGGCGGGGTCAGAGTCTTCGCCTTCGATTGTTCGCCGGCATCAGATTTACGCGCGTCCTTCGCTCCCGATATTTGCGCCCTGCCGGCAAGAGGTTTCCCGGCAGGTTTCGGCGGAGCAAGCCGCTGAAGATCCTTTCTGTTCTGCGGAGGCGGTGAAAGCTCGGCCTTCGAACCCTCCGGGCCAGATTTGGAAGCGGCGGCTTGAGCGCGTTCAAGCTTGAAGAAGCTGATGGTCTCCCGGAGCCGGTCCGACTGGCTCGCCAGCTCTTCCGACATGGAGGCGGATTCTTCCGACGCGGACGCGTTCTGCTGAACGACCTTGTCCAGCTGAAGAATCGCGGCGTTGATCTGTTCCGCTCCCGAATTCTGTTCATTGCTGGACGCGCTGATTTCCTGGATGAGATCGGCCGTGCGCTTGATATCGGGGATCATCTCGGCAATCGTGGCTCCGGCCTCTTCGGCGATGGACACGCTGTCGGTGGAAAGGGTGCTGATTGCTCCCGCTTCTTTTTGGCTGCGCTCGGCGAGCTTCCCGACTTCCGCGGCAACAACCGCAAAGCCCTTGCCGTATTCACCCGCCCTGGCAGCTTCGATCGACGCGTTAAGCGCCAGCATATTGGTGGACCGCGCGATTTCCTCGATGATGCCGATCTTGGAAGCGATTTCCTTCATCGCTTCGACTGTCGCGACGACAGCCTTTCCGCCGGCTTCCGCGGACTGCGCCGATTTCTGCGCGATTTTTTCGGTTTGAAGCGCGTTTTCAGCGTTCTGTTTTATGTTCGAAGTCATTTCTTCCATGGAGGCGGAAATTTCTTCAACCGACGCGGCCTGTTCCGTCGCGCCCTGGGACATCTGCTGAGACGTGCTGCTCAGCTCCTGGCTTCCGGCGGCGACCTGCAAGGCGGCGCCGTTGACTTCCTCGACGATTGAACGCAGGCGCTCCAGCATTCCCTGAAGAGCGTCGGCCAACTGGCCGATTTCGTCCTTCTGACGAATATCCAGGGAAACCGACAAATTACCGGCCGCGATTTCTGAGGCGAAGCGAACGCCTTTGGCCATTGCCCCGGTAATGCTGCGCGTAATGAAGACAGCGAACAGTATCCCGATTATGAGAGCGGAAATAACGCTCGCCAGAACCAGAATAATCGTTCGGGTTATCATATCGAACATCGCCGCCGAATATTCTTCGCTCACTGTATTTGCGTATGCCACGGTGAGCGTTCCGGCTTCTCCGGAGGACGACTGAGCTTTAGCTTGCGCGGTTGCGATCGTCGTAAACTCGCCGGCGAATTGTCCCAGCTTTCCGAACATCGCGAAAGCCGAATCGAATTCGCTCCGAACAGTTCCGGAAGACAGCGTGCTTCTCAAATCCTGAAAGAGAGCCCCCATTCGTTTGAAGTCGGCCTCCATCGTAGATACATAGCGCGCGTCGTTCGTCTGTATGTACATTTGCAGATCGTACCGGAAGTTGGCGGCTAGTTCGTAGAGTTCTTCCAGCCCGGCGGCCGCGCGGGTAGACGCAGGGGTCGAAAGCCGAAGCTGGTCGCGAATCATGCCGGATAGCATTTTTTCAAGATCTTTGCCGGTCTTCTCAAAATCGGCAGATTTTTTCTGTTGTTCCGATTCGAGGGCGACATACTCGAGAAAACCTTTTTCGTAAGCCTGGGCGCCCTTCGCGATATTCGAGAAAAGCTCCTTTTTTTCTGCGGAACGTTCTTTCCCGGACAATTCGGCTGCCAAGACGCCGACTCCCTTCATCTTATTTATAACAAGGGTTTTCGACGCTTCGTCTTTCTTGATAACAAAGTCCTTGCCTGCGGCTGTTCCCGCCTGCATGCTTTCGACAATCGCGGAAACCTGTTCGTTTTTAGCCGATACAGACCGGACAACCTGCAGATTGACCATGGATATGACAGAGATCACGACAGTCAGCAATAAAACGAGGGCGAATCCGCCGCCGATCTTCATATTCAGTTTCAGATTGTTAAACACAATTGACACTCCTCGCTTCAGACATCAACTCTAAGTCTAGTTTCCGCATGAGCTCTTTGTCAAATTTTCCGGCACTTTACCAGCGCGCTGCGAACGGAATACAATCGGCGAATGCTCAGTTACAGACACGCTTATCATGCGGGAAACCACGCGGACATTCTCAAGCATTCGATTCTGGCCCTTACGGCTCTTTCATACGGTCAAAAAGACAAACCGTTCACCTATATCGATACCCATGCGGGAGGCGGTTTATACGATCTCGACTCCGCCGAAGCCTTGAAAACAGGCGAAGCCGACAAGGGGATCAGGTCTATGCTGCGCGGCAGCCCGGTTCTGAACGGCATAGAATCCTACATGGATATCTGCAAATCAATGGAAGAAGGCCGGAATCAATATCCCGGGTCCCCGGAACTGGTTCGCAGGCTTTCCCGGGATGACGACCAGCTGATTCTAATGGAGCTGCACAACACGGAAATCGAGAACCTCAAACGGCGCATGGGAGGAGACTCCCGCGTGCATATCCACCATCGCGACGGATTCGCCGGGATTCGCGCGTTGACGCCTCCTACTCCGAGAAGAGGCTTCGCGCTTATAGACCCGAGCTACGAAACCGACGACGACTGGTCCCGGGCCGCAAGAACGCTGATCGATGTGAAAAAACGCTGGCCTGCCGGATCGCTCCTCCTGTGGTATCCCCTGCTTTCCCGGAGAATCGGCGAAATCTCTCTTCTCAAAGACAGCCTCACGGTTTCCGATATTCCCGGCATTCTATGCGCCGAGCTCCATTTGCGGCCGTTGAATGAAAGCGAAGAAGACGGCTGGGGTCTGACCGGATCCGGGATGATGCTCGTCGATCCGCCCTGGAAGATGTACGAATCCATTGCAGGAATATTGCCGGGACTTGCCGGTATGCTCGGCGGAGAAGAAGCGTCCTGGAGCCTTGAATGGCTGAACGCTCCAGTTTGAAACGCGGACTTGACAAAAAAAAAGCCGGCCGATAGGATCGGGACAACTGGTTCTTCAGGGCGGGGTGAAATTCCCCACCGGCGGTACAGCCCGCGAGCAGAAGAAATCCCGCACAGGGAGCCTTCAGCAGATTCGGTGAAACTCCGAAGCCGACAGTAAAGTCTGGATGAAAGAAGATTCCGTTATTCGCACGCGATTTCGCGCGTTCGGGAGCCGCGGGCTTACGTTCAAAGAACGATGCCTCTGCCGGATACCGGAGGGAAGCGCCGTATGCGTTTTGTTGCAAACAACGCCCTGAAGACAGAAATTCTGTTTTCGGGGTTTTTTTATGCATTCGCTTCAGGATGAAAAATACATGGCCCGGACGCTGGAACTGGCGGCCCGCGGAGCAAAAACCGTCCGCCCGAACCCTCTGGTAGGAGCGGTTCTTGTTCGCGACGGAATGATCCTCGGAGAAGGCTGGCACGAGTACGCCGGCGGGCCGCATGCAGAAGTCAACGCGGTTGCGGACGCGAAACGCAGGGGGTTCGGGGATCTCTCGCGCTCGCGCCTCTATGTCACGCTCGAACCCTGCTGCCATCGCGGAAGAACTCCTCCCTGCACGGATCTCGTCTTGCAGGAAAAAATATCGGCGGTAGTCGCCGGAGTCCTGGATCCCGATCCGAGAGTATCGGGCCGGGGGCTCGAGATTCTCGCACGCGCCGGCGTCGATGCGACGGCGGGTGTTCTTGAAAGTGAATGCTCCGCGATCAATTCAATCTTTTTCTCCTGGAAAAAAAACAACCGCCCCTGGACGCTGTTGAAAACGGCAGTCTCACTCGACGGCAAAACCGCGACCGCCGGGCGCGAATCGAAATGGATAACCGCAGACGAAACGCGCGCGGACGCCCGCCGGCGCAGAGGAGAATTCGCGGCCATCCTCTGCGGGGTCGGCACTGTTCTGGCGGACGATCCGCTGCTGACTCCGGAGATTTCGCTTTCTCCCGGCGACTCGCGCCCCGAACTGCCGTACAGCAGAATCATCGTCGACTCCGGCTATCGCACGCCGCCGTCTTCCCGCGTTTTTCAGGAGGCGGAGCGCTATCCCGTGCTGATCGCCGGCATCGGCGACGCGCCCCGCGGCCTGAAGCATGCCGGCGCTTCTTTCATCCCTTGCGAGGAAAAAAACGGCAAGGTCTCCCTCCCGGATTTATTCCGCAAACTATCAGCCATGAACATAGACCGTCTTCTCGTCGAAGGAGGGCCGACCCTCGCCGCGGCCGCATGCGGCGAACGATTGGTCGACCGGGTCAGAATATACGCCGCGCCGATCCTGCTCGGAGGACAAAGCGCGAACGGGATGTTTCCCGTTCCGCTCGCCGGATCGATCAAAGACGCGCTCAGACTGCGCAACATGAGCGTCGAAAGACTCGGCCCGGATCTCCTGATAGAAGGCGACCTGTCCTATCCGGAGACAAAGGAGGCGCCGTGTTCACGGGATTAATTCAGGAGCAGGGGCGGATTCTGTCGATCCGGACGAGCGGAGCAAGGGGTTCTGCGTCGGGGAGAATCTCGATCCAGGCGAGACTGACGCTTGAAGGAGCGCGCCTCGGAGACAGCATCGCGGTAGACGGCGTCTGCCTGACCATCGCGCGGTTCGGTCCGAAGGGCTTTGAGGCCGACATCATGAGCGAGACGCTGAGCCGGACGAAGTTCCGCTTCTCTGCGGCCGGCTGCCCGGTCAATCTCGAACGGGCGATCCTCGCCGGAGAGCCGTTCGGGGGCCACATCGTGTCTGGCCACGTCGACGGTTGCGGAAGAATTTCGGAGTCGCGGCCGGCAGGAAACGCCGTTGCCGTCAGCATCGATTGCGGATCCGACCTTCTGCGCTGGATTATTCCGCAAGGTTCTGTCGCTCTCGACGGCGCGAGCCTCACCGTTACGGAAAAAAGGCGCGACGGGTTTTCCGTTTCGCTGATCCCCCGCACGGCTGCGCACATAACCCTGCCTGGAAAAAAACGCGGCGAGCTCGTGCACATCGAATGCGACGGCCTGATGAAGCTGGCGCTCGGCGCTGAACCGGCAAACCGGACGAAAGAGGACGCGCTTTCCATGGAAACGCTCAGGCGTTTCGGTTTCGCCTGAACGCTGGAAAAAAAATAAACCCAAGGAGATAGACCATGTCGAAAGTGCGGGAAGCGTTGAAGGCCCTGAAAAACGGAAAAATGATAATCGTAAGCGACGACGAAAGCCGCGAAAACGAAGGCGATCTGGTGATGCTTGCGTCCAAAGCGACGCAGGAGGGCATGACGTTCATGATCAGGGAAGCCGGCGGCCTCATCTGCGTGCCGGCCGATGAACAGAGGCTCCGCGATCTCGGTATACCGGCGATGTGCGGCGACAACAGAGATCCGCACGGAACGGCGTTCACGCTGTCCGTCGACCACCGCGACTCCGGCACCGGCATATCCGCGCTCGCGCGAGCACTGACCGCGCGCGCGCTGGCGGATCCGGAAACCAAGCCCGCAGACCTCAGAAGCCCGGGCCATATGTTTCCCCTTTCCGCCCGCGAAGGCGGCCTTTCCGCGCGCAGAGGACACACCGAGGCGGCGGTCGAGCTCGCGCGCCTCGCCGGCGAACGGATTCCGGCGGCCGTAATCTGCGAAATACTCAATCCCGACGGCACGATGGCCCGCGCGGCCGATCTGGCGGCTTTCGCCGAAAAGCACGATCTCCCGCTCGTCAGCGTCGGCGAAATAGCGGAATTTTCCGCGAACGAAGCGAAGACGCGGATCCCGGATGGAAGCGCGCCCCCGGCAGGCACGACGGCTGCCGGCAAACAGACAGCCGTCGCATCAGACGATCCGAAGAACGCCGGCCGGCGGACTCTGAGGCGCGAGGCGGAAGCGGAACTCCCGACCCGCTACGGAAAATTCACAGTGCGCGGCTACCGCGACGGCGAAACCGGAGCCGAGCATCTCGCCCTCTTCTTCGGCGGGATCGACGGCTCGAGAAGCGAACTGTGCCGGGTGCATTCCGAATGTTTAACAGGGGATGCGCTCGGCTCAAGCCGCTGCGACTGCGGAGCCCAGTACGACGCTGCCATGCGCCGAATAGCGGAAGAAGGAAGAGGTCTGCTCATCTACCTCAGGCAGGAGGGGCGTGGCATCGGCCTCGTCAACAAGATGAAGGCGTACGCCCTTCAGGACGCAGGGCTTGATACGGTCGACGCCAACCTCGCCCTCGGCTTCCCCGCCGACATGCGGAACTACCGGGCGGCAGCGGAAATACTCGCGGATTTCGGAATCTCAAGCGTGCGGCTTCTCACCAACAATCCGGACAAGGTCGCGGCCCTAACCGCGCAGAATATAGTCGTCTCTGAACGCATCTCGATAGAAGCCGGAGCAAACCCGGACAACCGCCGCTACCTCGAAACAAAACGGCGGCGAATGAACCATTATCTGCAAGGAGCTTAAGAAATGAAGACAATCGAAGGACAGATCTCGGCGGAGGGACTCGACATCGCGATAGTAGCTTCGCGATTCAACTCGTTCATCGTGGACCGGCTCGTCGAAGGCGCGCTGGACTGCCTCCGCAGGCACGGGGTGCAGGAAGACCGGCTTACGCTTGTCCGCGTTCCGGGGGCTTTCGAAATTCCCCTCGCGGCAAAACTGCTCGCGGACAAAAAAGAAATCGACGCCGTCGTTTGTCTGGGGGCGGTGATCCGCGGCTCCACCACTCATTACGACTACGTCTGCTCGGAAGTGTCCAAAGGCATCGCCCATGTCTCGCTTGAAAGCCGGAAACCCGTAATCTTCGGCGTGCTCACCACCGAAAACATCGAACAGGCGGTCGAGCGCGCCGGAACCAAGGCGGGAAACAAGGGTTGGGACGCCGCGATGAGCGCGATGGAAAGCGCGAATCTTCTGAAGAATTTGTAGATCGCAACCGGGGGAGAATGCTATAGTGGTGCGATGCCGGAAACGAAATCGCCCCGCAATAAAACGCTCAGCCTCTCGGACGAAGAAAAACAAAGGCTCAAATCCTTCATCATCGGCCCGGAGGAGCTTTCGGGAAAGACGGCGGCTCTTCCGGCAATCGAAAATAAAATCATCAACGGCGATCTGTTCGGCCTCCTGCCCCGCTTGCCCGCGGAATTCGCGGATCTGATCATCATCGATCCGCCGTATAATATGGATAAGGACTTCTACGGAAACCGCTTCCGCGGGTTGTCCTCGGACGGGTATCGGGAGTGGGTACGGACCTGGCTTCCCGCCGTCGTCGAACTTGGAAAGAAAGACGCGACCGTCTACGTGTGCGGAGACTGGAAGTCTTCGTCGGCCCTCTTCATGGAGCTGGAAAAAATCTGCACGGTGCGCAACAGAATCACCTGGCAGCGCGAAAAAGGGAGGGGAGCGTCCGCCAACTGGAAAAACTGCTCCGAGGACATCTGGTTCGCCACGCGCGGCGCCGACTATGTTTTCAATGTTCAGGACGTAATGCAGCGTAAAAAGGTGATCGCGCCGTATCGGCACAACGGCGAGCCGAAGGACTGGCATGACACTGACGAAGGAAAATACCGTCTCACGCACCCGTCAAACTTCTGGGACGACATCACCGTACCGTTCTGGTCTATGGAAGAAAACACCGAACACCCGACGCAGAAACCCGAAAAACTCGTCGCCAAGCTGATTTTAGCGAGTTCCAGGCCCGGGGATATCGTTTTCGACCCCTTCGCGGGTTCGGGAACCACGGCGGTAACCGCGAAAAAGCTGGGAAGACGCTGGGTCGGCATAGAGCAAAACCCCGAATACTGCCTGTGGGCGCAAAAAAGACTGGAAAAAGCCGACGAAGACTCCCGAATTCAAGGATATAAGGACGGATGCTTCCTCGGCAGAAACGAAGGATAATCCGCCGTTCCATGATTTTACAACAAAATGACGAGATTTTTACTTTTATTTGTTGTCTGAATCAACATATAGGATATACAATACGGTCATGGAGGATTCTATGAAAAGATTACATGTCCTGGCCGCGTCGTTGATGCTTCTCGCGGCCGCGGCTTCTCTCGGAGCGCAGGATAAGGGAACTCTCGCTCCCGATCAAATTCCCGGCGTAGCCGCATATATCGCTTATCCGGTATCGATCAAGGCTGACGGAAAACTGGACGACTGGAAGGGTATTCCGGTGCAGAAAGTCAGCCGGGCGATTTACGCCGGCCCCGATATTACGCAAAGCCCCTGGTTCGAATTCGCCGTAGCAGGCGACGCGAAAAACCTCTACGTTCTGATGAGGACGAAAGACAGCAAGATCATCGCCGGCAAGCACGGAGCGGACTACTGGAATGAAGACTCGATGGAATTCTACGTGAACTTCACCGGAAATCTTCTGGCGAAGTCCTACACGGCCGGCATAATGCAGATCACGATCAACGCGACGAATATCGGCAAAAAGGCGGGAACCCCCCTTTCGATAACCGGCATGAACAACGCGAAAGCGGGCGTTACCGGAACCGCGTTCAAGACGGCGGACGGATGGGCCTTCGAAGCGGTGCTTCCCTATCCCGCAGGATTCACTCCAAGCCACGGCAAAATAATCGGGTTTCAAGCCCACACCAACGGAGCGTCGGAATTGGACAGAGACACCAAACTCATCTGGAGCGCGGCGGACGAAGCTGATAATTCGTACCAGAACCCCTCGCTTTTCGGGCAGGGAATTTTCTTCAACGTAGGAAAAAACGACATCCCGCAGCCGTCTTCACAGGTCTTCGACCTGGGTGCGGAATTCAAGAAAAACGGAGCTTCGGGAAAGACTAATCGAAAAATAGTCTGGGCCGACGAGTTCAAGAGCGGCAAGGCTCCCGACCCCGCTAAATGGGCGTACGACGCCCCCGACTCCGGAAAATGGAACCAGGAGCTCCAGGAGTATACCGACTCCCGCGAAAACTCCTACGTCGAGAACGATCTTCTCACCATCTCCGCCAGAAAAGGCGCCGACGGAAAGTGGAAGAGCGCCCGCCTGTACACCAAGGGAAAGGCCGATTGGACCTACGGATATTTCGAAGTACGCGCCAAGCTTCCAGCCGGAAAGGGAACCTGGCCCGCCATCTGGATGATGCCGGCCAAGGACAGCTACGGCGACTGGCCCGCGAGCGGCGAAATCGACATCATGGAATTCGTCGGCTTCGAACCGGACCGCATCCATACCTCTGTGCATACGACCAGCTACAACCACAGGCTCGGCACCCAGAAAACAAGAGCGGCTCCGGTCAAGGGAGTTACCGACGGCTTCCACGACTATGCAGTCGAATGGACCCCGAAGGGCATCTTCTGGTACATCGACAACAAGCCCTTCTACTCCTTCATGAAGGAAGACGGCGGCAGCACCGTATGGCCCTTCGATAAACCGTTCTTCCTTATCCTGAACGTGGCGATGGGCGGATCATGGGGCGGAATGAAGGGAATGGACCCTGCGCTCGACAAGGCGGACATGGTTATTGATTATGTCCGCGTTTATCAGTAAGACTTAATACATGATCTCACGGAACAGGCTCTACCAAATCAACTCTTCGCGCATTCTGCAATTTATCAGACAAAATCCCGGATTAAGCCGGATAGCTACGGCGGAAGAGTTGGGCCTGGACCGTTCGACCCTGACCAAGGCGGTCAGGGAGTTCATGGAAGACGGCCTGGTCCGGGAAACCGGCAAATACCGAGGAAAACCCGGAGCAGGCAGAATGGCGACAGGACTCGAAATTGTCCCGGACTACGGCCTCGTTCTCGGCATCGAAATACAGACGGAACGATTCAGATGGGTGCTCGCCGATCTCGAAGGAAAAATCCTTTATTCAGGCTCGGGAGAGACAGAAGAAAACCCGGAAAAGATTCCTGAAACCGTCATTGAACTCTACCGGGCATTGGCCGCGCGATCGGGGGCCGGCCCGGAACGGATCATCGGCATAGGAATCGGCCTTTCCGGCATCATCGATCCGTATTCAGGAACGATCAGGCAGTCCTATCCCCTCGGCGTCATGCGCCCCCTTCCGATAAGCGAGAAAATCGCGGAAGGAACCGGCGTTCCGGTATTCCTGGAAAACGACGCGAACTGCTGCTGCTGGGGGCAGCAGGCGTTCTCCCAGGGCCAGAGGGTACGGAACTTTCTGGCCCTTCTCGGGGAATTCAGAAACATCGACCTGCAGGAAAACCGGCGAACAGGGTTCGCGTTCGGCGTCGGCATCGTCATACGGGACACGGTTCTGCACGGAGACAACTTCACTGCCGGAGAATTCCGCAGCCTCCTGTACGATCAGAATAAACCGAGCCATTCCCAGTTTTCCCTCACCGACGACGAAGCGGCGCGCCTTCCCGCCGACGCCGATGTTCTCCATCGGCTTTTCGACGAGGCCGCGTACAATATCGCCTTGCTTGTAAACGTCCTGGACATCACTAAAATCGTCATCGCCGGCGATTTCGCCCGGTATCCCGACGAGCTCAGGACTAGTCTCGCGAACGCGATCTCCAAAAATTCCCTGTACCACGACAGCAAACTCTGCGACATCGAATTTTCCCTGCAGAACGAACTCGCCGTCTCCCACGGAGCGGCCGGTTTGTTTGTCGAAAAGCTCTTCAGCGTGCCGGGAATGACCGACCACACGGACGAAGAGGTCGGCAGCATTCTTCTCGACAGAATCGCGCATCGCGAAGAAAACCGCGACCAATAGCAACTTTGCCGGAAATGAGGTATCCTCGTTTTCATGGCAAAGACAACCGACGACAAAAAAATCATTTACACGATGGACCGCGTCTCGCGGAGCCACGGCACGAAACAGGTGCTCAAAGATATCAGCCTCTCCTACTTCTACGGAGCCAAGATCGGCGTGCTCGGTCTTAACGGTTCGGGAAAGTCGAGCCTGCTGAGGATTCTTGCAGGCACGGACACCGAATTCACCGGCGAAACAAGCTGCGCTCCCGGATACAGCATAGGATTCCTCGAACAGGAGCCCCATCTGGAAAGCGGAAAAACGGTGAAGGAAGTCGTATCCGAAGGCGTCAAGGAGACGATGGACCTCCTCGCCGAATTCGACGCCATCAACGAAGCGTTCGGGGATCCCGACTGCGACATGGACAAGCTGATGGACCGCCAGGCGAAGGTGCAGGAAAAACTCGACGCGTGCAACGCGTGGGAACTCGACAGCCAACTGGAACTCGCGATGGACGCGCTCCGCTGCCCGCCGGCCGACCAGATCGTGGACGTCCTCTCCGGAGGCGAACGAAGGCGCGTCGCGCTTTGCCGACTGCTCCTCCAGAAACCGGACATCCTGCTTTTGGACGAACCGACCAACCACCTCGACGCAGAAACCGTCGCCTGGCTCGAGCGCCACCTGCAGGCCTACGAAGGCACGATCATCGCGGTAACCCACGACCGCTACTTCCTCGACAACGTAGCCGGCTGGATACTCGAACTCGACCGCGGAGAAGGCATTCCCTGGAAGGGAAACTATTCCAGCTGGCTCGACCAGAAATCCAAGCGCCTCGCGCAGGAAGAAAAGGGCGAATCCGACCGCAGGAAACAGCTCGAGCGCGAACTTGAATGGATCAGCATGAGCCCGAAGGGCCGACACGCAAAGAGCAAGGCCCGCATAAACCAATACGAAAAACTCCTGTCCGAAGAGGGCAAGGAAAAGATCAAGGATACGAAGATATCGATCCCCGCCGGACCCCGCCTGGGCAACCTCGTCATCGAGGTGAACGACCTCTCCAAGAGCTACGGCGACAGGCTGCTCTTCGACAAGCTGAGCTTCCTCGTTCCGCCGGGAGCCATCGTCGGCATCATCGGGCCGAACGGAGCCGGAAAGACGACGCTGTTCAAGCTCATCGCCGGCGCCGCCGGACAGGAAGTCCCGACCGGCGGTCCGAACGGAGAGACGGGAATAGTCAAGCCGGATTCCGGAACGATCCGCCTCGGCGACACGGTGAAACTCACCTACGTCGACCAGATGCGCGGCAAGCTGGACCCGAATAAAACCGTATACGAACAGCTTTCCGGCGGTTACGATGTAATCAAGCTCGGTGCGATGGACGCGAACGGACGGCCGGTGAACGGCCCCATCCGCGAAGTAAACGCGCGCGCGTACTGCACCTGGTTCAACTTCTCCGGCGCGGACCAAAGCCGCAAGGTCGGCGTTCTTTCAGGCGGAGAGCGCAACCGCCTCAACCTTGCCATGATGGTCAAGGAAGCCGCAAACGTGCTGCTCCTCGACGAGCCGACGAACGACCTCGACGTGAACACCATGCGAGCCCTCGAGGAAGCGCTCGACTCCTTCGCCGGTTGCGCCATGGTGGTCAGCCACGACCGCTGGTTCCTGGACCGCGTATGCACCCATATTCTGGCCTTCGAAGCGGACGGAGAAGTAATGTGGTACGATGGAAACTGGAGCGAATACGCCGAATGGCGGCGAGCCAAATACGGAAAGGATGCTGATACTCCCCATCGCGGCGTCTACCGCAAACTGGAGCGCTGATCCGCCGATCGTTCGATTACACGAGAAGACCGCCTTGCGACAGGCGGTCTTTTTTTTGTCTCCGAAGCGCGCACAGACGATTCGCGGCGGGAGTGCACTGGAATAGCGTTATTCCCTATTTTTCTTTTTTTCCGCTTTTTGCCGATACATTCCTGCGTCGGCCCGAGATATTAAATCATCCAGATTTATTCCTTCCGGCTGAACGGAAACATAGCCGTAGCTGAAATCCAGCACAAAGGGAACATCGGCGGCAGTATTCCAGTCTTCCAGCGCAGCCCGGATTCGCTGATCGATTTTCGACGAAAGCTGCCCGCCGGGATCCAGAGCGGCGACGGCGAATTCATCGCCGCCGATGCGGGCAAGCACATCCGCGGTTCTGAAAACCCGGCGCAGAACATCCCCAACGCCCTGAATAGCGCGATCGCCGGAGTCATGGCCGAACGAATCGTTTATTTTTTTTAAACCGTCGAGATCGAGGGCGAACAGCATAAAATTCTGCGAGCGGGAGCGCGAGGATGAGAACAGCTCTCCGGCCG
The DNA here is from genome assembly GCF_021021555.1 of Teretinema zuelzerae. Lineage (NCBI taxonomy): Bacteria > Pseudomonadati > Spirochaetota > Spirochaetia > Treponematales > Treponemataceae > Teretinema > Teretinema zuelzerae. Next base: position 1,479,297 of record NZ_JAINWA010000001.1, read on the forward strand.
CGTCCATGAAGCCTCTCCGGTTGAGCAAGCCGGTCAAATCGTCCTGCCTTGAAAGGGTATCGAGCCTGCGGTTGATCGATTCCAAATCCCTCAGCGTATCGCGGAGCCGCTCTTCCGCGTTCTTTTTGCTGGCGAACAGCCAGGTAGAATATATCACCGCCGAAAGCTGAACGCTCAATGCTTCATAGATCGCGGGCGTCCTGTCTCCCGGCTCGTACACGAGGTACCCCAGTTGATTGTCCCGATGATACAGGGAGGTCGCAACCAGCATCCGGGGGCGCGGGGAAAACCAGCCGCCCGGCAGCATTCCTTCCGCAGGATTGATCAGCCGCTCTCCGGAATACCCGTTGCCCTGCACCGTTTCATCATAATGCAGGATCAGGTTTGCGCTCGCCGGAAGGATGAAACGGTCTTCTTTTTTATTGACGACGGGATCGGAAAACAGCACCAGCGCGGCGCTCTTTATATTGAAAGATTCTAGATCCGCGCGCAGGGATTGCGCAACGGCTTCGATGGAATCGGCAGTTTGCAAAAAAGCCAGATACTGCCGCAAATGCACCAGATCGTCCTCGAGCGTAAAGCGCTCAAGGCCCATATCACGCAATAATGAATCGGGCCAGAGCAGCATCGAGCCGTCTGCAAGCTTCGCGTCATGCTGATAATCGTCGCGCGCGATGCATCCGCAAGATTGCCGGAATTTCGCCTCGGTCGGCAGCATGCTCACCAGGGGAACCTGTTCGCCCCTGATCATCGAGAGAGCCAATCTTCCGGCGAGAGATCCGAGTTCCGTCAGATTTTGCCGCACTGTAGTCAGAGAAGGTTCGGAATAATGAGCGCGCACGACATCGTCGAAACCGGTGACGACAATGTCTTCAGGAACCCGTATTCCAGCCTCGGCGAAGCGCCGCATCAAGCCCAGGGCCATCAGATCGTTGAAAGCGACGACCGCGTCGAAGGGAAGAGTTCCTGAAAAATCCGGCGGGCACAAGCGAGCGCCGACCGCATAGCCCGATTCATACGAAAAATCCCCGCGGAAAAGATCTTCCATCCGTATGGAGAGGCCCCGTTCGCGAAGAATCTGATGAAGAGTCAACAATCTGCTGACGGAATCGGGATTATCCTGAGGTCCGCACAGCACCGCGACGCGTTTGCATCCGTGAACCTCGAGTATATGCTCTATAACCGCGCGAAACCCGGTTTCATTGTCGATAACGATGCTCGGCGTATCGGTCAGGACGACCGACATGCTCACGCGGGGCAGATCAGAGCGGTGCGAAAAGGTTTGAAAGAACTCTTCGCGGGTGATGAAATTGCACTGGGTCCCGGAGGCTACGACCAGGGCGTCGCAGGAAGCCGGAGAAATATGGGAAAATATCGCCGTATTCTGATACTCGAATCCGAACGGCCATCCATAGGCGCGGCCGGAAAAAACGATCAAAGAGATTTTCTCGGACGCACAGAGATCCCGAAGGCTCTCGACAAGAGCCTTCGAGTATCCTGAATCGATTTCGTTTATCTGCAGGCCGAGCCGGACAGGGGCATGAGAGGTGTTCATTGCATTCTCATTATCACCGGAATTCGCTTTTTTATCAAATTCGCGCCCGAACGCCGCCGGCTCTCTCGGCTGTAATTACGCTTGTTCCAGAGCCTGCGCTATATCAGCGAGAATATCGTCGATATGTTCCAATCCCACTGATAATCGTATAAGCCCCGGGGTTATTCCGGCGGCTTCGAGCTGAGCGTCCGTCATCTGACGATGCGTTGCGCTGGCAGGGTGCAGCACGCAGGTTCTGATATCCGCCACATGGACTACGTTCGACGCCAGCGTCAAAGCGTCCATGAAGCGCACCGCCCGCTCCCGTCCGCCCCGGATGGAAAATGCGATAACGCCGCTTGCGCCGAGAGGGAGATACTTCATGGCCCTCTCGTAATATGCGTTTCCAGGAAGCTTGGGATACTTTACAAATTCAACCTTTTGGTGGGTCGAAAGATAGGCCGCGATTCTTTCCGCGTTGGCGCAATGCCTCTCCATGCGAAGAGGGAGCGTTTCAAGGCCAAGGTTCAACAAAAACGCGCCCATGGCGGTGGGGCTCGCTCCGAGATCGCGCATCAACTGAACGCGAGCCTTCGTGATATAAGCCGCCCGGCCGAAGTCGCGGGTGTACGCTACGCCGTGATACGAAGAATCCGGCTCCGTAAGTCCGGGAAACCGTTCCGCCGTCCAGCAGAAATTTCCGCTGTCGACAATCACGCCGCCGATCTGTACCGCGTGTCCGTCCATGTATTTCGTGGTGGAGTGGATCACAATATCGGCGCCGAACTCGAACGGGCGGCAGAGAACCGGCGTCGCGAAGGTGTTGTCGACGACGAGGGGAACCCCGTTCCGGTGGGCTAACTTCGCAAAGCGCTCAATATCGAATACGGTTATAGCAGGATTCGCGATCGTCTCGCCGAATACGAGTTTGGTGTTCGCACGGAAGAGGGCTTCGATCGCCGCGTCTCCGTTTTCCGGATCTATGAAGGAGCACTCGATCCCGTAGCGCCTGAGCGTTACGTCCAGCAGATTAAAGGTACCTCCATAAATGGAAGAAGACGCGATAATATGGTCTCCGGCGCTGCAGATATTTAAAACGGCGATCAGGGTCGCCGCCTGGCCGGATGAGGTCAGCAAGGCTCCGACTCCGCCTTCGAGAGCGGCGATTTTTCGTTCCACGCAGTCCACCGTCGGATTTGAGATGCGGGAATACATATGGCCTTCGGCGGCCAGATCAAAGAGCTTTCCTATATGTTCCGTAGAATCATAGGTAAAGGTCGTGCTCTGATATATCGGAAGAGCTCGAGGCTCTCCGTTGCCCGGTTCATAACCCTCATGCAAACATTGTGTTTCGATTTTCATGGAATCATCCTATCGCAAAGAACCAGTCCTGAAAAGCGGGAAACACCCCTCCGTAATCTACCAAAATTTGAGTTTCTTGCCGATGCAAATTAGACTTATGACTGGCGAGGTATGCATGAGCGAAGAGCGCATCGTTTTTCTCAAAGAGGAAGAAACCGATCCCATAGAGAGCGATTATCCGCAGGGCTTTTCCGCGGACGACCATTGCTGCTGGGATATCCTGATCGTCGACGACGATCCGGACGTCCACGACGCAACCGTGTTCGCGCTGAAGGGCCTGCTCGTATTCGATCGAGAACTCCGCTTCCATCATGCTTATTCGGCAAAGGAAGCTCTCTCGGTAATCGCACAAAACCCGGGCATCGCCCTGATCCTGCTCGACGCGGTGATGGAAACAGAAGACGCGGGACTCGCCATCGTAAAGGCGATCCGGGATGATCTGGGACGGGACGACGTGAGGATCATCCTTCGCACGGGTCAGCCGGGACAGGTCCCCGAGCTTGAAACCATCACGCGATACGACATCAACGATTATAAAACTAAAAGCGAACTGACAAGAACGAAGCTGATGACATCGGTCATCGCGGCGTTGCGGTCCTGGACTCAAATACGGCGCATCGGAAAAAGCAGGAGAGGGCTGGAAAAAATCGTGGAAGCCAGCAACGAACTCCTGCAGGAACAGGGGCTTCAGCGATTCGCGGACGGAGTAATCACTCAGATGGCGGGATTGTTCGACCTGGAGCCGGAAGGCATTGTCTGCGTGATGGATCCGGGAACAGGATGGGCGTTGTCCGATGCGCTGCCCGGATCAGAGTGCTGCATAATCGCCGCCGCGGGCCAATACCGCAGATACATCAACAAAAATCTCGGCGAACTGCAGAACAGGGAAATATCGGAGTCGATCTTCGCATCGCTGAGAAACAGGCGAAACATCATAGGGGAAAAAAGTTTGACTGTTTTTTTCGGCGAAGCCTCCGGAACCGCGTTCGCAACCTGGATAGCTTCTCCGGTGCCCCTGAAAGACCTCGACACACACCTTCTGGAAGTGTTTTGCTCGAACATATCGATCTGCGCAAACAATATTACCCTGGTGAACCGGCTCAAGGAGCAGGCATGGATCGACCCCGGCCTTCAAATGCCGAATCTTCCGGCCCTTGTCGAAAAAATGAAAACCATACTAGCTCAGGAAGGCGAACGCCCGCTGACCCTGTGCATACTGGATATCGACGGCTTCAATCAAATAAACGAAATACTCGGATATGAATACGGGGATGAAATATTGCGCGCGCTCGTCGCGCGTCTCCGCGAGTTCCTGCCTCCGGAAACGTTCGCCGCGCGCGTCGCCTCCGACGTATTCGCGCTCATCGGCGCTCCGGAAACCTTCTCGCAGTCCTTGCTCAAAAAGATCTCCCTCATGCCCATCCAGACGCCCGACGGAGAGAGAACGCTTTCCATATCGGCAAGCCTCACCTCGATCGACTCAACGGACGGAAACGCGTCAACCCATCTGCGGAACGGCTTTATCGCCCTCAAGCGCGCAAAATCGGAAGGAATCGGCCAGATAGTCCGATACTCGGGAAGCATCGGAACTGAGACGAGAGAGAGAATACGCCTTTTGCACGAGCTCAAGGGGGCGTTCGCCGCTCACAAGCTTTTTCTCGTGTTCCAGCCCCAGTACATGATGCCTGAACGGAAGATTTTCTGCTGCGAGGCCCTGCTTCGATGGAAAAACGACGAAGGCGAGTTCATTCCGCCGGATACATTCATTCCCCTTGCCGAACAGGCAGGGCTCATCGTTCCCATGGGCATCTGGATTCTGCGCAGCGCGCTCGCGGCGCTTAAAACCATCCATCAAGCGGGATTTCCGGATATAAAAATAGCGGTGAATGTTTCCGCTGTTCAGATGAGGCATCAGGATTTCCTCTCTGAACTGGACCTCGCATTGGAAGAAACCGGAATCGATCCGCGGCATCTCGAGCTGGAAATCACGGAATTCATCTCGATAATCGGAATAGACAACGTGCTGCATCTGCTGAACGAAATCCGGAGCCGCGGAATATCCCTGGCGATCGACGATTTCGGAACGGGCTATTCGTCTCTCGCCTCGATAGACAAATGGCCGATACACCGCATTAAAATCGACAAGTCCTTCATCAAACACCTGGACGACGCAGAGGAAAAAGCGCGCCTGGTCGATCTTCTTATTTCCCTTGCGGACAGGCTTTCACTCAACATCCTTGCGGAAGGCGTCGAAACTCAAAGCCAGTTCGACCGACTCCTTGAACTCGGCTGTCAGGAAATTCAAGGGTTCCTGCTGTCCACGCCGCTCGGTCTCGAAGATCTCATACGTCTGTTGCAAAAGGGAGTCGCGGATGCATGTTGATCCATTTCTGGGGTTCAAACCTCATCGGGCCGGGTGCGCTTTTTTCTTTTTTTTCCAGATCCTCTTTCTTGCCGGGTGCGTTCAAAAACCGATAAAGATCGGCATGATATGCGGACTATCCGGCTCGAACGCCGACCTCGGAGAAGCGGGAAGAAACGGCGCGATGCTCGCCGCGGAAATGATCAATTCGAATCCCGACCCCAAAGCCCCGAAAATCGATTTATTTATTCGCGACGATAAAAACGACCCCGATCAGGCAATCGGCGCGGCGAACGAACTTATCGACGAAAAAGTCGAAGTAATCGTCGGTCCGCTCAGCACGTCCATGGTGGAAGCGGTGCTTACCGTGACCGAACCCCGGAACCTCCTGGTGCTCACTCCGACCGCATCGGCCCTCCAATTCGTGGGGAAAGACGATTATCTCTTCAAGATGAATTCCAGCACCCGGGATAACACGGAAGATTACGCGGATTTCATGCTTTCAAAAAGAAACCACCGCAAAGCAGCGCTCCTCATCGACCAGCAAAATAAATCCTTCGCCGAAAGCTGGGCTTCGGAATTCGCCCGCGCTTTCGTCTCTTCGGGAGGAGCAATCGCCGGTGAAGTCCGCTTCGACGGACGCGAGACTCAAGCGCATTCAAAAGCTGCGGAAGAATTGTTGAAATTCAAGCCCGATGTTCTCATCCTTATCGCCCACTCCGTCGATGTCGCGCGGTTTTCGCAGCAAGTCCGAAAGATCGATCCCGGCATTCCGCTGATCGCGGCCGAATGGGCGGGAACCCAGCAGCTCATCGAATTGGGAGGGAAGGCCGTGCAGGGGCTGGAAGTGCTGCAAACGTACGACAAATTCGATGCGTCGCCCGCCTACGCCGCTTTTCTGGAAGCCTACGTGAGCCGATTCGGATCGGAGCCGAGCTATTCTAGCATCATGAGCTTCGAGGCGATGACGATCGCATATCAGGCGCTTGCAAACAAAGCCGGGAACGAGGATTTGCGCGGATCAATCGCGAGGAACAGCCCGTATCAGGGGCTCCAGCAGGAAATTCGCTTCGACCGGTACGGAGACAGCAGGAGAAAGGCGTTCTTCGTAACTGTCGACGGCAACGACTACATTCCAGCTCTATGAAAAAAAAGCCCCTCTTCCGCTTCAGGGAATTTCTCATTCTGATGGTCAGCGCCACGACGATCCTCACGCTTGTTGTTTCCGGCGTATTCATCTATCAAACCAGAAAGGCCTCGATTACAGCCGATACGATACGGAAGGCGCAGCGATCCTCGATTGACCTCTCGCGGAGGGTGGAGACCCTCCTTTCCGGCATTGAACAAAGCCTCATACCGCTGATCGCCAGCAGCCTATATATAGATGACAGTCAAACGGCAGAAATCGTCAATTCGATCATGAACAGCCAGCCGCTGGTCCGCGCGGTCTACTGCATCGACGGGACGGGACGCACCTTCGCGACCGGAACCCGCACGGACACGAACCCCTTGCGCCCGGACTTTCTCGGCATCGACTTTTCCTATAATCCTGTCTATCTCAAATTGCTACTGGACTATGAAGCCGTCTGGAGCGATAAATTCGTATCGGTTTTTTCAGGAGACACCTGCATAGCCGTCGGAGTCCGCGTCGGCCCCCATTCGGCGATAGCGGAAGTCGCCCTTGAATCGCTGAGAAAACTGGTTATGGAGGCTTCAGACGAGGCTGAGCAGGTGTGGGTAATCGACCGTCGGGGCGAACTGGTCGTAGACACGGTTCATAAAGGACGGTCCGGCATCGTCAATGTGGGAAGCATCCCCGAATTCTCGTACATAGCTCAAGGCCTTTCTTTGCCGCGGCTGGTTGCCATCGAAGACAAATTCTATCATCCGGCAGTTGCGCGTTCGATAAAACTTGGCTGGATATTCATCTCTGCGATACCGGCGGGATTCAATAATCCCGAAATCCGGACAATGCTGGTAAACATGCTTTTTTTCGCCTTGGCGTTCATCTTCGCGGCCTTATGCACCTTGCCGCTATGGACCCATCGGCTCTCGGTGCAAGTTAAAAAGCTTCATTCATTGGCCTCGGGGATCGCAGAGGGCAAAGCGCCTGCCGCCGAAGAAATCGGCAGCATTTTCGAATTCAGAGAACTTGCGGATATACTCATCGCCATGTATCGACAGGTTTCCTTGCGCCAGGATGAACTCACCGCATTGAATCAGAGGCTGGAAGAACGCGTTCAGGAACGAACGCTTGCCCTGGAAGAGAGAAACAACGAACTGATGGCCGCGATGGAAAACCGTAAGCGGATGCAGAATTTGTTGGTGGAAACCGAAAAACAGGCGGCCCTGGGACGTCTGGTGGCGGGCGTAGCGCATGAACTGAATACGCCGATCGGAAATGCGCTCATGGCGGTATCCAGCCTCGAGGAAGACCATGAAAAATTCGCCGCCCGCATCGCAGCCGGAATTAAGAAAACAGAGCTGGAAAAGATTCTTTCCGACACGCGGGAGGGTTTGGTAATCGCTCAGCGAAATCTGCAAAAGGCCGGAGAGCTGATAAACAGCTTCAAGCATGTCGCAAGCGACCAGACAAGCTCGATCAGGAGAAGATTCACCCTCGACGAAACTCTGCGCGAGGTGCTTCTCACCATTCAACCGATGCTCAAACGAACGCGCCATGCCCTGCAGACGGACATCAACCCGTCCATCGAACTGGACAGCTTTCCGGGAGTTCTTGATCAAATCATCACAAATCTCATTACAAACGCCCTTGCGCACGCATGGGACGAAGGAGAAAAAGGGACCATCTCAATATCGGCGCATCCCTACAAGGCAGGGGTGCGCATCAATGTTTCAGACAACGGCAAGGGAATGGACGAAGAAGTTGCACGGTACATAATGGAACCGTTTTATACAACCAAGATGGGATCTGGAGGAACCGGACTCGGACTTCACATCGCTCATAACGCTGCGGTTCATATTCTCGGCGGAGAACTGACGTTCACAACGGCCGTGCAAATCGGAACAACCTTCTTCCTCGATATTCCGCTGGCCGCCCCGATACTGGATCCCGCCCAGTGAACCGATCAGGCATCGGCTACCCGATGCCCGCCTTCGGCCCGCCGCTCAGCTCCGTAGGCTATTTCCGCGCCGCAACAATCAGTTCGGTATTCGCTCCGCTGTCAGCGGGAATCGTAAAATACTGCAGCACTTCGTCGAGGCTTTCCGCCTGGGCTGAAAGTTCTTCGGCGGTGGACGCGAGTTCTTCCGAGGCGCTCGCGTTCTGCTGAATGACCGAATCCAGCTGCCTGATGGCGCTCGAGGTTTGATCGACGGCGGATTTCTGCTCGCGGCTGGAAGCGCTTATCTCCTGCACAAGATCCGCGGTTTTCTTGATATCGGGAACAAGCTGCTCAAGTAGCGATCCGACCCGTTCCGCGGCCACAACCGTCCTGGACGACAGGGCGCCGATCTCTCCCGCGGACGCCTGGCTCCGTTCGGCGAGCTTGCGCACTTCGGATGCGACTACGGCAAAGCCCTTGCCTGATTCTCCCGCCCGCGCGGCTTCGATCGCGGCATTCAATGCCAGAAGATTGGTTTGGCGGGCAATTTCTTCGATTATCGAAATTTTCGCCGCGATCTCCTTCATCATGCTCACCGCTTCGCGCACCGCGATGCCGCTTTCCTCGGCGTCCTGAGCCGCTTTCACCGCGATTCGATCCGTCTCGGTAGCGTTGTCGCTGCTCTGTTGAACCGCGCCCGACATCTGCTCCATCGAGGCGGAAACCTCTTCGGCAAGCGACGCCTGCTCGGTCGCGCCCTGAGACAGCTGCTGGGCAGTACCGCTTAGCTCGATGCTGCCTGCCTTCACATTCCGCGAAATTTCCCCGGAATGGGCTATGACGTCCATGAGCGTTTCTTTCATCTGATCGATGATTCTCGCCAGATTTCCGAATTCGTCTTTTCTTGTTCGGTGCGCTTCGTCCATGAGAACAGTCAGATCTCCGCCCCCGATTTTCTGCGCGAATAATCCGGTATCGACCAACGGCCTTGTCAACAGATTCGTGAGAATCAAGCCGGACACCACAGAAATAAAAACAATAACGCTCATAATAACGACAAGAATGATCAAAGCGGCGGCGAACCCGCTTTGAGCCATCGTATAATTCTTCTGAGTTTCAGCAGTCATTATACCGGTCAGTTCGTCCATCGCCGTGCGCGTCCTGGAGAACGCAGCGGAATACGGTCCAAAATACACGCCGCTCGCTTCGTCGAGGCGTTTTGCCCCCAGTGCGTCTACAATTTTAGAAGTCAGGCTTTGCATTTCGGCATAGCCGTCTTTATATTGCCGGAAGAAATCCTTTCCATCCAAGCCGGCTGCGACAGAAACCTTTTCGAATACCTCAAACCGCTGATTAACCTGTTCAATATTCGCTTTCGCTTCGGTTATATACGACGAGACATCTACGTCTGCGCCCATGCCCAAATTATTGAGCGCATGGGAAATCGCGATGCTTGATTGATACGCGTCGCGGTCGGCTTCCAACAAATGCTGTATGCCTACAAGCCCCTCGTTATAAATGCCGTCAGTCGCGGAATTCATGCCGGTCAACGTATAAAAAACATAGCCGAACCCGCCGATTATCACCGTGATGATCAGGGCGAACACAACGAAAAGCTTGGACCGAACCCTTAAATCTCTTAATTTGAACATCTCATTGCACCTCGCTTCATACAATTCTCGTATATGAAGAATGAAAGCGCAAATAAAAAGACAATACAGGTTCTGCAAAAAAGACGCGCGGAGCCGTTATCTCAAGACCTGATTATAGAGGCCTTGCAGAAAGGGCAGCGCCATCCATACGGAAAAAAGAAACAAAAGCAGATATCCTAAGAACTCGATGCCGGCGGAGATTCTTCCAAGAAAAACTGTATTGCTTTTTAGGCCGAGGAAGAGACCGGTCCGGCCGAACCAGGCAAGATAGCCCGCGAGAATGATCGGAACGCTCATTCCAAGAGACATCGACAATACGGACAGTATACCCAGGAAAAATCTATCGAGCGTCAGGGCGAGAACCAAAACCAAAATAGCGCCGGGACAGGGATATACTCCGCTGGCGAAGAGCGCCCCCAAACTCATCCGTCCCGCCTTGCTTCTTTTCTCTTCGGTTGGGATCGAAAAGAATTCGCGCAGGGACATGACAAGCAGCAGCAGGGAAGCTGCAACCAACAGACTGTAGGATCCGCCCTCGAGATACCGGGCAAGAGCGTCGGTTTTGCCCGATATTGCTCCGCCAACTCCCTTGAAAGCGCTCATGACCGCTATGGAGGCGCCGCCGTGCAACACCGCGAGAAACACGCCGGTCAGCAGGGGTTCGATCGGAGGAGCTTTGCGCGCCAGATACAGGGAAAACACGACCGTTTTGCGATGCCCGGGACCTGAGGCGTGAAGAACTCCGTAGACAAAGGAAAAGCCGAGAATGCCCCAGAGCATCGACCAGGAGCCTTCCTCTCCGTATGCCGTGAAGGCTTCAGCTAAAGAAGAACGAATCTCCGATTGTCTGGATACGAGCGAGGCGTCTGCCGGCGCGGTTCTCACCGAAGGAGAGGTCCCCGAACCGGTGAAGGGATTCGCCCGGAGGGGCAAGGAAACCGACGCGAGAATCAATACAACGGCAAGCAAGGCCTTCCCCGCAGACCCGTTACCAGACAAGAACAATCTCCCGGGGATAATACGTCATCAAGCCTTTTTTCCATTCATAGTACACGGTCGTGTCGTCGATAGCACCCTTGGGATTGTAGTACACCGGGAAGCTGCGGTTCTCCCGGATTTCGTAACGCGGAGAGACTTCGCCTCCGTGGGTCAGTACGACGGGATTTTTCTCGGTATAGGAGATATCGCAGAAAAACGTATAATCGTATACCGCCAGCGCAAGCTCGTTTCCGCTCGTCGAAGAAAGGTCGACGAAGAACCGATAGGACAGCTTCCCGTCGGTTTGCTTCGCGGAAAAGCGCTGTATCTCTTTCGGATTCGATCTGGTGGAACCTTCCCTGATGAAGGTGAAATAGTAATAGTTTTTTAGATTGCTGAAGGCTCCCGCGAATACGTCCCGGCTTTCCTGCTCGGAAAATTTTCCGTCCTGATTCAAATCAAAGCCGTGAATGATGTCGGCGCTGAAAAACTCGTCGAAGGTCCATTCCAGCCAGCAACCGGAAAGCGCGTCTCCGTCCCATACGAATTCTGCGGAACTCTTCAGGAACATATGCGGATGCGCATGCGCAAAAGACGCCGCGCATGCTAAAACAAGAATTAGAACGAGCTTCCTCACGGCGCGCGGCGATTGAACCCGGCTCATATCCATATGCTTCCCGCCGTATACGCAAGCGCCGAAAAAAACCAGGCAACGAAAAGCTGAAACCCTACAGCCGCCGCGGTCCACTTAAGGGAAGCGAACTCTCTGCGCATAGCCGCCACCGCGGCGAGACACGGAGTATAGAGAAGGGTAAAAACAAGGAAGGACGCGGCAGAAAGCGGCGTAAAGTACGAGGCCAGGCCTTCCGGAAGAACAACCGACAAGGTGCTGATGACCGCTTCCTTCGCGGTAAATCCGCTCACCAGGGCGGCTACGGCCTGCCAGTTGTCGAAGCCGTTCAACGCGAACAGCGGAGCGACGAAAGAGCCGAGCGAAGCAAGAATACTGAGAGAGCTGTCCTCCGCAAGATGAAAGCCCCACGTCAGATTGGTCAAAAGCCACACGATCAGCGAGCCGAGAAAAATAATGGTGAATGCCCGGCTGATGAAGTCCTGAACCTTCGACCATAAATGGATGCGAAGCGCGGAAAAGGATGGAAGACGATACACCGGAAGCTCAAGAACAAAGGGAACCGAATTCCCCTTGAATATCGTATTCTTAAAAATCAGGCCGCTTATTACCGCGACGACGATGCCGCCGAAGTACAGGAGCATCATCACCAGAGCGGTATGATTCGGGAAAAAAGCGGCGCAGAAAACCGAATACACTGGAACCTTGGCCGAACAGGACATGAAGGGGGCAAGCAAAATCGTCAGCTTTCTGTCCCTTTCGCTCGAGAGCGTCCTTGTCGCCATTACGGCGGGCACGGTGCATCCGAATCCGATCAGCATCGGGACGAAGGACCTGCCGGACAGGCCGATCTTGCGCAGCAGCGAATCGAGAACGAAGGCGACCCGGGCCATGTATCCTGAGTCTTCAAGAAGAGAAAGAAAGAAAAACAGAATAACGATGATCGGAAGGAAGGATAACACGCTCCCCACTCCGGTCAAGGCTCCGTCTACTATCAACGAACGCATCCAGGGATTTACGCCCGCTCGTTCCAAACCTGAAGCGGACAATTGTACGACTAAATCCACCGCGGCGGAGAACAGGTCCGATATCGCGCTTCCTATCGGCCCGAATGTTATCCAGAACACCGTCGCCATCACGAGAACGAACACGGGAATGCCGAAATACGCATGAGTCAACACGCGGTCTATCTTGATCGAGCGTTCCTGCTCCCGCGACTCTCCGCGCGAACGCACTATGGTTTTTAAAACAAGTTTTTCGATGAAGGCATACCGCATATCTGCTATGGCGGCTTCGCGGTCGGTTCCCAGATCATGTTCCATTTCTGAAACGATCTTTTTTACGATGTCTTTATCGGTTTGAGTCAAATCGAGCGCTTTCTCAAGAGGAGGATCGCCTTCGATCAATTTAGTGGCGGCAAACCGCGGTTCGAAACCGATCCGGCGGGAATTGTCTTCAATTATATGAGTGATGGCATGCAAGGCCTTGTGGACAGGACCGGCGCAAAAATCGATTTTTCGCGGAGAATTGCCTGAAAGGGGCGATTTCCCCGTCGCCGCGTCCTGCACCCGCTCCAGAAGCTCGTCGATGCCCTCGCCCTTATTCGCTACTATGGGAATGATGAAAAGCCCCAGTTCCTGCTCCATGGTGGCGAAGTCGATCGTCATGCCGTTGGAACGGACCTCGTCCATCATATTAAGGGCAAGCACCATCGGAATGCCGAGGGTCATCAACTGGAGGGTAAGATAGAGGTTTCGTTCAATATTGGTGGCATCGAGGATGTTGACGATGACGGCGGGCCTTTCATGGACGAGAAAATCCCTGGAAACCACTTCTTCGGCGGTAAACGGCGAAAGCGAATAAATCCCGGGCAGATCGACGACAGTCATCGTCCCGTTCTTCCGCACCGTGCCTTCTTTCTTTTCCACGGTAACGCCGGGAAAATTCCCGACATGCTGATTGCTTCCGGTCAGCTGATTGAAAAGAGAGGTTTTTCCGCAATTCTGGTTTCCGGCGAGCGCGATGTGAAGGTTCATTGGCTTACGACCTTAACCCGTATGTTCCGGGCGTCTTCTCCGCGCAAAGTCAGCTCGTATCCGCGAAGACTCAATTCCAGCGGATCGCCGAACGGAGCTGTTTTCCGCACCAGCACCTTTGTCCCGGGCGTAAGCCCCATGTCGAGCAGCCTGCGCCGCAAAGCGCCCGTTCCGCCCACAGCTTCAATTATCCCGGACTCCCCGGGCTTCATCCCACTTAAATCTCGCACTTGTTAACCCCGGTTGTTCGTTAACCCTAGCGAATTTCAGTTGTTTTGTCAAAGGATATCAGATATAGTGGGGATATGCCCGATTCATTAACCGCGTCAAAACAGGATTACCTGGAAACGATACTCGATTTCACGGCTGAAGCAGGACAGGTGCGCTCGATAGACATAGCGCGCGCGCTCGGCGTATCCCGCGCAAGCGTCAACAAGTCGTTAGGCTTTTTAAAAGAATCAGGCCTCATCGAACACGAGCATTACGGCGACGTAAAACTCACAGAAGCCGGATTGCGGGCCGCGCGCCAGGTGAGGGCGAGGCATAACCTGCTCAAACTCTTCCTGATCGACATCCTTAAAGTTTCCCCTGATACGGCCGAACAGGACGCCTGCCGGATGGAGCACGCGATAAGCCGTGAAACGGTCGAAAAACTCGAGGTGTACCTTAAAACAACCCTCGCCCAAAACAACGCGGAATAAACTTCTGTACGCGTAATCAATAAAAAAGGCTGTCCGGGCTTTGATCCCCGGACAGCCTTTTTATTATGGGGACCTCTAAAAACTTCAGTTTTTAGAGGTCTACCTTAATATAAGTGTAAATCCTGTAAGGATTTACAAGGGCACCGAGGAAAACTAACCAAGTTTTTCGAGGTGCCCTATGCGTGAAGCGATCAGCTTCCTTTTTCTACGTATTTTTTCAATTGCGCGCTTGCGACCTTCGGGTTTGTAATAACGGAAGGTCCGGCGATGCAGCCGCCGGGACAGGCCATAACTTCGACCAGGTTTGCTTCGCAGGGCTTCTTCTCGGCAGCGGCCTTGCCGAAAGCTTTCAGCTGCTTCATTCCGGCGACATCGAGCCCGTTGATCACGAAGGGCCGCAGGTTTTCCGGATGCTTCAACCGGACGCGCACCGCTTCCGCGACTCCGCCGGACTGCGCGAAATTCCGTCCGCTCGCGGTCGGCTGCTGTCCGCATACGATCACTTCGCATTCGCCGATGTCGATTTCCTTGGCGACGAACAGGGCTCCGATCTCTTCTGCGGAAAGCACGTAATCCACATGGGAATCGTCCAAGCCTTCCTTCCGCTTGGCGAGGCAGGGACCGATGAACACGGTCACGTACTCGGGGTCTTCCTTCTTCGCCATTTCAGCCGTGTAGTGCATGGGCGATCGCGTGTCGGATACGCAGGGGATCAGGTCGGGAGCGTGAATCTGCACCGCGCGCACATAGGCCGGACAGCATGACGTCGTCATGAGGGTGTCTCCGTGCTCCATGCGTTCCTCGAACTCGTGAGCCTCTTTGTCGGCGGTGATGTCCGCGCCGACCGCGACTTCGAAGGTTTTATGGAAGCCGGCCGCCTTGAAAGCTCCTTCGAGCTGGCCCGGCTGTGCGCGGAACTGGGCGGCGATCGCCGGAGCGTACATCGCCACGACCTTTTTTCCCTCCATCAGCTTGCGGATCACGTCTACGATCTGGCCCTTGTCCATCATCGCCCCGAAGGGGCACTCCCGCATGCAAGCGCCGCAGAAGGTGCACTTCGAGTAATCGATGCGTTCCTTGCCGTTCTCGTCCTTGCTGATCGCTCCGACCGGGCAGGCTTCCTCGCAGGGAACGGGAATACGGATGATCGCGTGATACGGACAGTTCTGCATGCAGATGCCGCAGTTCACGCAAGCCTCGGGATCTATATGGGCGCGTCCGCCGGTGATGTCGATGCACTTCTTCGGGCAATTCATCATGCAGGGCCGCGCGATGCACGCCTGGCACGCGTTGGTTACCATATAATGAGCGCGGACGCAGGCGTTGCAAGCGTCGTCCAGAACCGTCAGCATCGGCTCGGTCGGCTTTTCGCGCTCCAGGGCTTCCTTCGCGTATTCGGCAAGCTTCTTTTCGTCGTCGTAGTCTTCCACGCTGTGTCCCAGCCGTGCCATCACGCGCAGGCGCAGCACTTCGCGATCGTGGTAAATGCAGCATCTGCGCGGCTCGGAATTCCGGGGAGCCATTTCGCGAGGAATATAATGCACGCCTTCTTCCAGCTTTCCGGCCAGTTGAAGCTTCGCGATCCGTACAAGGATTTCGCGCTTGATCTGCGCGGCACCATTGTTGATATTAAGCATCTGCAAACTCCTGAATTTTCTGAAGCACGCCCGGCAGGGTCGCTTCAGTCATCACTTCTCCGTTTATCGTTACGAAAGGCGCCTTTCCGTTCTTCGAATCCTTGCACAGGCCGAGACAGGTGGCTCCCTCGATTTCAACCTTATCTTTCAAATCTTCCGGCAGACTCTCTTCCAGAAGAAGAATCTCCGACGCGCCCATGACGAAGCAGGCGGTTCCGGAACAGATAACGACCTTGATTTTCTCTGACATAGCTCGATCCCCCATTTACTTTCTTGTTTAGAGATACCGCACCTGAACATCTTTCAGGTACTGTTCTGAAAGCAACGCTTGTATTTTTTTGACGATATTTCGTCTGATTTCAAGTTCAACCGGCATATTGGGATCCTGATGGGCCTCGTTGATTTTCGTTCCCACCATAAAATGAATCCTGTCGCTGTCGAGAAGCATTTCGACGATCCGGGTGGCCCCGTTGTCGCCCTCTCCCTCGAGAATATTGCCGCCGCGCAGGGCTCCCCGCTCCAGAATCTCGGAAACCTTTCCGAGGGTGATAATGCCTTCGGTGACGAGATCGGCGCCTTCCATAACCGACATCGGCGGAATTTTCGGATCGATCTTCTTGAGCTGCAGCTTGACCGGTTTTCCGGTCTGGCGCGAGATGATGTTCGCGGTGGTTCCTCCGCACAGAATCTTCCGGCCGGGAAACGCGTTGAAATCGCGGGCCATTTCGTCGTCGTGCTCGGGATTCACCGGCGGTCCCGTCAGAATCAAAAGGTCCCGGGGATGGCGGAAATAAATCACGCCGCAGGTGATGTCGTCCTTTGCCTTGAACGCGTCGTTCCGGTGAGCCTGCTGCACTACCAGCCTCGCGAGATCCCGCGCGCTCACGAACGGATTCTCCTGTATCTTCTCCAGCACGTAATCCTGAACCGCGCACGCGCCCCAGCCCATCGGATGGGCTTTTGTCCCCATGCCGGACTGGGTTACGCCGTCGGAAAAAAACACCAGCCGGTCGCCCGGGCGGGCCCGGTAATCGGAATAATACAGCACGGCTTCACGGGTGGGCGCCGTTTTTTTGTTTTTCCTTTCTATAGTCGTACACTGCTTTATCGGTTCGACCACCGTATGCTGGCGAACCAGAATATAGTAGGGATTATCATACTCCATTATTCGCACGGCCGAATTCGGCTCGATATCTACGAGCGTGAACGTGGCATAGCTGATTCCCCGCTCCTTGCAGACAGGAAGAGTATTCATGATGATATTGGCGGCGCGCTTTATAGGGATGTCCGCCGCGATGAATTTCATCGCCATGGTAGCTGTCAGCGTCGAAAGTACGCCCGCCTTTATTCCCGAGCCCAGGCCGTCCGAGAGAACCGTTATAATGCGTCCGTCGTTGTCGTGCTTCTGGGAGAGGAAGGAATCTCCTCCGGCGCCCTGCCCGGCCTTATACAGCTGGTAGTGCCCGACCTCTATGAAGGTTCCCCCGGTAAGAAGATCGCTCATTCCTTTCCTTCGTCGCTTTCCGTAAACGAATCGATGATCGAGTTGAGCGTCGCTTCAGTCTCCGCGGCGTTCTCGCCCAGCAAAAACGCTATTTTCTGCACAACCGCGAGATTCTTGTTGATAACCCGGCGAGTTTGCTTTATCACCCGCTCCCGTTGTATCTGCGGAGCCGTAACGTCCTGAATGACGCCGCAAGCGCTCTCGCCCTTTTCAATGGAAAAAACGGTCGTCTGGAAAATCTTCGTTCCTTCCCGCAGTTCGTGTTCAACCACATCGGGCCCGTCGAGCGCCATCACGTCCTTGAAGAAGCGCGCGATTCCGGAAATTTTTTCCAGATCGGCACCCTCCATTCCGGGCTTCGCGTCGAACATGGCCTTGGTGTCTTCGCCCATCAGCCGGGCGAAGTTTTCATTGCACTCTACGATCTTCAGGGCCGAATCGGCGATCACAACGCCGGAAGGAATCGCTTTGATCAAGCCGTTCGCCTTGTTCTGGGCGAGCTTGCGCATATAGGAAACGCACATGACCTTCTCGGCCCGGTGCTCGAGAAGGGCTTCCGCGAAGGCCCTGCAGGTGTCGTAGCCGCAGCTTCCGCAGTTCAATTCGTCGTGAATATCGTATTTGCCGACCTGCCGGAGCGCCGCGCAAATCTCTTCGTCGGTATGGCGGATCGGAGGCGTCGTATTCACCGGCAGCGTTCCTTCCATATTCGGGCGCTCGGCTTCCAAAGTGTCGGCTGAGCTTTCGGCGTAATCGAGCAGGGTTATGCGCTTCAAGGCGGTAGACGTCGCCGAATTCGAAAGCGGACCGTTTATGCAGCCGCCGGGACACGCGAGAAGCTCCATAAACAGCGGATGCCGCAGCTCGGCGGGATCAAGGCCGCGCAGCGCCCGGTCGATCTCGGCAAGGCCGGTAACAGACATCATGCGGACGTTTTCGGTTCCCGGATATTTCTTCACCGCGGCGATCATGCCGCCGTCCACCGGGTAGAGCGAGCCTTTGGCAGCGCGGTACGGGATAAAGGATTCTGAGGAAGGCGACGCCCGCGGCTTCGCTTCCAAAGCGGCCAGCGAAATTCCGGCAGTCTCGATCCATAAACGCAGATCCCTGAAGGATATGGCGCAATCGATCGTTCCCCACACGTCGGCTTCCCGTTTTTTCGCGATGCAGGGTCCGACGAAAACGACGCCCGTATCCGGGCCGTAGAGATCGCGTAAAAGACGTGTGTGCGCCAGCAACGGAGAAGCCCTATCGGTGATATGCGGCGCCGCTTCCGGAAGATACAGTTTCAGATACTCCACCGCAACCGGGCAGGCCGAAGAAAGATACAGCCGGCGCTCGGGATCGGATGCGAAATCGCTTGCGAGCTGGGCGGAAACCAAATCGGCCCCGATCGCGGTTTCCGATACGCCGTAGAATCCCAATGCCCTGATCGCTTGAGAAAGCGTTTCCGGGGAAATGCCGGGAAATTCGGAGGCGAAAGAGGGCGCAAGAGAAACGATAACCTGTTTTTTCAGGGTTAACAGCTGCTTCGCGCGGATCAGATCGTCGCGGACGCGCTTTGCGCCCGCAGGGCATACGGTGACGCAATGGCCGCACAGCACGCACTTGTCCGACACTACCTGGGCATGCCCGTTCTCCACACGTATTGCCTTGACGGGGCATTCGCGTATACATTTATAGCAGTCTTGGCATTGAGTTTTTTCCGTGTAAATCGGATTCTGATAATTCATTGCTCGCTCCGGCACAGTTTGTGCTCGAGGAGATCTGCAATCATTCCGGGCTTAACGCCTTGAATCAGCTCTCCGTCTATCTTGATATTCGGACCGTCTTTGCAATGGCCCTCGCACAAGCAGCCTTGAATAACGACGCGGCCGGATAAATTTCGCTCCTGGAGAAAACGCTCTATAATTTCAGCATTGATGTTGTTTCCCCGGGAAAAGCAGGAACTGCCCATGCAAACAGTGATTACGGTTTCAGGTGATTCCATCTATCGGCTCCTGGAATAATTGTATAAAAATATATCGATATAGTCAATC
This sequence comes from Teretinema zuelzerae, assembly GCF_021021555.1. Taxonomy (NCBI): domain Bacteria; kingdom Pseudomonadati; phylum Spirochaetota; class Spirochaetia; order Treponematales; family Treponemataceae; genus Teretinema; species Teretinema zuelzerae. Next base: position 1,498,798 of record NZ_JAINWA010000001.1, read on the forward strand.
ATACAGAAGGAGTACATATGATTCATAGCAGTTCTCAGTCCAGGGATAATTCCCAGGTTATTGAAACCCTGCAGGATTTTTATACCGCGATTTTAGAATACTATGACGAACTCTTTCCAATGAATACGCAAGCCCTGGACTGTATTTCACGAATCCAGCTTATTCATAAAGCCGATAAAGGCGGTTCTTCCGCGCCGATGTTCCGTTATCTGGGCGTCGGATGTGCAACGGGCAATCTGGAAAACCGATTAAGCGGTCCGGGCCTCGATATCACGGGAATAGACAAGAACTCCGCGATGATCGAAACGGCAAAAAGAAGAATTAAAAAAGGATTTTCCAGCATCCGATTCTTTGAAATGTCGGCCATGGATATGGGAAGGTTTCTTAAAAAAGAGTCGTTTCATCTCATTGGCTGCCTCGAGAACACGCTGCCCTACATAGGAGACGAGATACTCGTCCGGAAGTTTTTCCATGACGCCCGCGAACTTCTCGCTCCGGAAGGACTGCTGCTGCTTCAAACCGTCAATTTCGACTCTTTCGACAGCTCAAAACCGTTTGTTCTGCCCCAAAAACAGTCCGTCCGCGTCCAGCTCGACCGGTCCTACATCCCGACGAACGACGGTTGCGTAACGCTCAAAGCCGAACTGGAACAGGGAAACGGTCGCAGACTGATCCTTCAACAGGACACGAAGCTTCGCCCCGCCCCGACGGAAAAAATATTCCACTGGGCGAACGAGGCAGGCTTCAGCGAATGCGCGTTTTTCGCGGATTTTAATCAATCTCCCTGGTCCGCCGATTGTCCGGAAACAATCATCGTCTGCAGGAAATAACCCTTACACGATGCGCCATTTTCCGTCCACGCGGTTCATTCGCGTAGACGGGATTTCAAGAACCCGCCCGTCTTCGCCCTGAAGACGTATTATGCGGGTTAACGGATTCACCTCGGTAACCCTGAAATTGCATTCATCGTAAAAAAGGCGGATTCCCTCGTTCGGCAGGGTTTTTCGAGCCTCGCAATACCATTCATGCTCATACGACAGGCAGCAAAGCAAACGTCCGCACTGGCCGGAAATTTTCATTGAATTCAGCGAAAGATTTTGATCCTTCGCCATGCGAATTGATACGGGCTTCAGCTTGTCCGTTACGGAGTGGCAGCAATACGGACGGCCGCACACGCCGAGGCCGCCGGTGATCCGGGACTCG